>JBDGZZ010000148.1:0-9513 GCA_039588335.1 Gemmatimonadota bacterium
CAGCAATCCATCCATTCTCTGGAAGACCCAGTTGAGCACCGCGATCGTCAGACCAACGGGAGCAATTACCACCAACCCTACGAGGAAGTAGCGACGGATCCGACGTCGAAGCGGTCTCTTGCGATAGCCAGGATAACTGCGCGACAGTCTGGGACCGGTCATTTTCCCGACTCCGGTGTCAGTCTAACAGCGGGTTTGGCACCGCGCCGCACGGCTACTCGTTCGACCCTCGTCACACTGGCCACCAACACATCGAATTCGAGTCCGGCGAGTTCGAATCGTTCCCCGGCTCGGGGGATTCTACCGAGAGCGCGCGTCAGCATTCCTCCTATGGTCTCAGCATCTTCCGGCAAATGCACCGCGAACTTCTCCGCAATTTCCTCCGCGGGTGTCGTTCCCGGGACTTCGATTACCTCTGTGCCCGCCGGCTCGACCTCGTGCCACGGCTCTACCGCCTCGAACGTCTCGTCAACAAGCTCCTCGAGCAAATCCTGCAATGTGGCGATGCCGGCTGTACCGCCATACTCGTCCAAGACGACCGTCAACTGCCGTCGATCTCGCTGCATCCCAAACAGCAAATCCGCGCACGGTCTGGATGTAGGAGTCTCAGCTACCGGCCGCACGTTGAGTTCCGCCCCAGGCGCAAGCTTCAGAAGGTCGAGCACGTAGTACATACCCACTATGTTGTCGAGCGAATCGTGGTACACTGGAATCCGTGAGAATCCGGACTCGGCAAAGGTGCTCCCGATGTCCCCCGGACTCGCGCCTTCACGCACAGCGACGATTTCAGTTCGTGGCGTCATCACCTCCCTGACCGATCGTTCCGTGAATGCGAGCACCCCGGAAACTAGTCCAATCTCTTCGGTATCCGTGGTGTCCGCGGTTACGGCATCGGCGCGCGACCGGGCCAGGTCGTTGCGCGGCCTGACCGTGGAGTCCTTGGGATGGACCGGGTTCAGGATGGGGGCCAGTCGCACAACCTTGGGCAACACACTCCGTATCACCTGCTCCGCCCACCTACGGCCCGCCATACGCGGGAACGCATACATCGCCGTCACGAGCAGCGGAACGGCGATCAGCAACACCGCCGTCACCAACCAGTGTACCGGCATGTCCTCGAGAACGGCACCCAATCCGGCTCCGGCGAGGAGTGCACCACCCACGGCGAGACCTAGTGACGCTCCCATCGTTCGTTCCGGGGATGCCAGAAGGATCCGCGCCGCATGGGCTCCCGTTTGTCGACCCGCAATCCACCGGTACATCTCCATTCGGTTCACCGCACCTGCTGCTACAGACACGGTAGTGCCGATGCCACCCAAGATGACTCCAACGACCAGCAGCGACGCGCCGATCATTCGTCCCACTCTTCGGCTACTTCGCCGGCAGAGCCGCTGGCAATGCGCTCGAAATAGACACGCTTGATACGGCGGCGCCGCACCTGCTCCACCACGACCCTGAATCCATCGATCTTCAACTCTTCTCCCGGATGCGGCACGCGTCCCAATTCCGAATAGACCAGGCCACCAACAGTAGACACCTGTTCGGACTCCACGTTGGTGCCGAGCAACTCGGACAGGTCGTCGAGCGCAAAGCTTCCCTCTACCCAGAACCGGTCCTCACCTTCCTGCTCGACCGGTGGCACCTCATCGACGTCGTATTCTCCGTAAATCTCGCCGACCACTTCCTCTAGTACATCCTCCAACGTGATCAACCCTGACATGCCGCCAAATTCGTCCACCACGATTGCGATCTGGCTCGGGCTTCGCTGGAAGTCCCGCAATTGTGCGGTGAGCGCTTTGGATTCGGGAACAAACTGCACCGGCCGAATTGAATCCTGCCAACGTTGCGGCTCCTCAGCGACTCCCGCGATTGCCGGAGTGAGATCCTTGGCATAGAGAACTCCAACCACGTTGTCGAGATCGTCCTCGAAGACAGGGATCCGCGCATGATCGCTCCGCCCCAACAGCTCAACCAGTTCCTTCCAACTGGTGTCCAACTCCACTGCCTCGATGTCCGGTCGGGGGGTCATCTCTTCTTCCACCGTCGTTTCGCCCAACGTGAATACGCCGATCAACATTTCGCGGTGCTCCGGTCCAAATCTGTCCGCCGGCTTGCGTACAGGGAGCAGCTCGTGCAGCCACTCTTCGATGGCGGACACGAGACCGAACAGCGGGGCAAACGGAAGCAGGGCAAGACGAACTGTACGAGCGGCTGCGGCCGCCAAGCGGGGCACGACGATAGCCAACCCGCGTGGTATGCCCTCGGCCAACAAGTAGAGCAAACTCAATAGCATGACGACGGCAAGCAGGGCGGCTGTAAACGGACGATCCCACCACTCCACTGCACTAGAGGCGGCAGTAGCGGACGCGATCAGGAGAGCGAGACGAGCCACATGGACAGCGCGGTAAACAGGGACCTTCCCCTTCCGAGCTGCAGGCGCATCACCCATCGTTCGCGCGACGGTGGTCGCCTGTTGGGCCATGGCCAACAGGCCGGCCCACAAGGCCGTCCCCACAGCAAACACCAAAGCGGCAGTCCGCACTGCCTCAGGAGTCATCAGTCTTCCTTCGTCATCTGGCGCACGTACCGCTCCTGAACACGCCACATGAGCGACAGCGTTCTCTCTTCACCGTCGGGATGATCGTATCCCAGCACGTGCAGCGTGCCGTGCACCACGAGGCGTAACAGCTCTTCTTTTTCGGAGACACCTAGCTCGTGAGCCGTCCGCCGCGCCACACTGGGGCACACATACACGTCCCCGACGATCTGTCCTGGGTGAGGCAGCCCGAACGCAATCACGTCGGTTGCCCGGTCGCGCCCAAACGTCCGTCGGTTCATCGCCCGCATGCTCTGACCAGAGAGAAACGTAACGCTAACATCAGCCGGCCCCACACCTTCCCCATCGAGGACCGCGCCTACGGCAGCACGCGCTTCCGGAGCCGGCAGTGTGGCTTCCGACTTTGACTCGACACGAACATCACGTGTCGTTTGAGCCATCCCAATCGGACGACAGACCACCCGTGGTGGATGGGTAGTCTATTCGGTTGTGGCGTACTCCTTCGAACACACGAAGGAACTCGTCCCGCACCCGAGATATCTGCGTCATCGTCAGTGGTGCCTCGTCGAGCTGGCCGGCTTCGATGCGCTGACGAAAGAGGTGATCGATCGCATTTTTCATCTTCTGGTCGGACGCATCCTCGAGAACGCCTACGGCGGCCTCAACACTGTCACCCAACATCACGACGGCCGTCTCGATCGACGTCGGCTTCGGGCCGGGGTACCGGAACTCGTCTACGTTGATCTCCTCACCACCCTGGCTTCTAGCCCGCCCCAAAAAGTATGAGATCTCCATCGTACCGTGATGCTCCGGAATGAACACCTTGATCGCCTCCGGCAAGCGGTTCTCGTTTGCGAGTGCCAGGCCTTCTCTAACATGATTGCGGATTATCGAAGCTGAGACTTCCGGCTTGAGCTTGTCGTGCGGATTGACGCCGGGCATTTGATTCTCAACAAAGTACTGCGGCTTCTTGAGTTTGCCTATGTCGTGATAATAGCAGCCAACACGCGCCAACAATCCGTTCGCACCAATTGCATTGCACGCAGCTTCACTGAGATTCGCCAGAGCCAGGCTGTGTGCGTATGTCCCCGGAGTCTCCGTGGCGAGCCGGCGCAGCAGTGGCCGGTTCGGATCGGACAACTCGAGCAACGTCAGTTCCGTCGTCACACCGGTCAACGATTCGAACAGAGGCAGCGTTATCGTGACCAGCGCCGCCGAAATCATGGCGTTCACACCACCAATTGCCCCGGTTCGCCCCACGTAGGCGATCGGTTCCTCGAGGCGCAGTGCAACTGTCAATCCGGCAAGCAGGAACGCCGCGGTGACCACCACCACCGACACCAGAAGCTGATTTCTGCGCCTAACGGAACGCACGCTCAGACCCGCGGCGACCCCACCTACCAGCGCAATGAACACCGCATCGGCGCCCCCATACACCGTTTGCGAGCCGATCAATACGGCCAGCACCATGGCGCACACCATCGCGAGGCGGCCTCCGATCAGAACAGTGATTAGCATAGCAGCATAGGGAATCGGGATCAGCTCCGGGTACGTCTCGGGCAGAAACCGCAGGTTACCGGCCGCCCCAACGTTCCCAGCCGCTCCTATGATCACCAGCGCGAACAGAATGGCGATTGCGAGCATCTTCCTGATCGACGCGTAGGTGTCCGGCAGAAACAGCATCAGCAGGACCCAGAAGAGAGCAAGCAGGACGGCGTTGGTGAGGATCTGGCCAACCGTAGCCGAGACGTCTCCTTCGCTGCGGCCGCGCGCGAGCCATTCGTTATTCAATGCGTCCAGTCGCTCGCGGACTTCTGGGGTGACCACCTGGTTCGCATCGATTATCCGCTCGTTCTCGCGGACAGTGTCGCGCACCGTGCTCACGCTGGCCCTGAGGTCCTCCCTCACTTGGTCAGTTTCCTCACGGTTGAACACCAGGGTGGGTCGGAACACCAAATTGATCAGTTTGAGCAGTACCGGGTCACCGATGGTCGAGGTGGCGTCGGGGTGCCTCGCAACGCGGCTCCTCTGGAGCCGCTCGAATGTGTAGACTGAGTCCCGCCCCAAGATTGCCTCGGTATCTCCACGGCGTACCACGATTTCCGACGCCTGCTCCATCTGCTCGAAACCTGCGTCCGGGACCCCCTGGGGAAGGTGTTGCCTCATCATCGTTCTGACGGCCGTTTCGTAGGCTTCCACCTGGCCTTCAGGCAGCAGATACTCGGCCTGCTCTTCGGTGAGCACCAAGCCAGCGGCCGCCGCCGCCGCGACCATTCCGTCTACCGTAGTAGCCGTATCCAATGCGCCGAACACGACGTCGGCACTTGCGAACGCAGTCTGGACCGCATCCTCGTTGATCTCGTAGATCGGTTTGAGCTGTGCCTCTACCGCCGCCCTCTGGCGGGATATCTCTTCCGGTGTCTTGTGCACGAGGAACTCGAACGGAGCGATAACCTCAGAAGTCGCCACCTCACCCACTTCCATGACATCTAACCCGCGCGGCACGGGGAACAACAGGTAGGTGAGAAGGGCCAGGGCAACGAGCAGGCCCCAGCGGGCACCGTGGAACGCGATCTTCCCGGGCCGCTCACTGCGAGTCAGCTCAAAGCTCAACACCGATCTCCTGGTTGGCTCGGTCATCCGCCCTGATCCTCCGCATAGGCCTTGATGATCTCACGCACCAGCCGGTGCCTAACCACATCACGATCTTCCAGGTAGCAAAAAGCCACGCCATCGATTCCAGGTAAGATACGCTCGACGTGAATGAGACCGGACTCCTCTCGACTGGGCAAGTCGATCTGCGTCTTGTCGCCGATGATAACCGCTCTCGAGTTCACACCGAGTCGAGTGAGACACATCTTCATCTGTCCACCCGTCACGTTCTGAGCTTCATCGATGATCACGAACGCATCTGCAAGCGTTCGACCCCTCATGTAACCGATTGGGGCGATCTCGATTGTCCTGGCCTCAATTGCCTTCTGGATCCTTCCCTGCGGCATCATGACCTCGAGCGCGTCGTACAACGGCCGCAGGTACGGATCTACCTTCGCCTGAAGATCGCCAGGCAAGAACCCCAACCGCTCACCGGCTTCGACAGCAGGCCGCGCCAAGACGAGTCGCTGCACGCGCTTCCTCGCAAGCGCCTCCACACCCATCGCGACCGCCAGGTACGTCTTGCCGGTGCCAGCGGGCCCAATACCGATCACGATCTCGTTCTCCCGCATGGCCTCAACGTACTCGCGCTGACCGGGAGTCTTCGGCTGCACGATCCTGCGGGTACCCGGCAGTATGATCTTGATGTCGCCGTTACTCCCCTTCTTCGGATCCTCTCCACCGTTCTCGACCAGGCGACGCACGTCTTCCGGGGTCAGATTGTCACCCATTCGTGCCAGGTCGATCATGCTGTTGGCAACACGCGCCGCCCATTCGACCGCCTCGACATCACCCACCAGAGTTACATGGTCACCCCGCAACGATGTGCGCGCGCCCGTCGCCTTCTCCAACTCCAGGAGATTGGAATCGTTCACGCCGGCCAGCGCCAATGGGTCGGCGCCCTCTGTCGAAAGTCGGTGTGTGACGTCCTCGCTCATTGCCCCTTCACAATCAAGCCGAGCTCCGAAAGCTCGGACGCGTCAACCACAGTGGGCGCGTCCTCGAACAGGGCGCGGGCCGCGGTCGTCTTGGGAAACGCGATCACATCTCGCAGGTTGTCGACTCCGGCTAGCAACATGGCCACTCTATCGAACCCGACGGCGAACCCGCCGTGAGGTGGAGCACCAGATCGCAAGGCCATGAGAAGGAAACCGAAGCGCCTTTCCGCATCTTCTCGCGATATCCCCATTGCCTCGAGCACGCGCAGCTGGACTTCCGGATCGGTGATTCGGATCGATCCGCTGCCCAGTTCCGTACCGTTGTAGACGGCGTCATAATGGAGCGCCCTGACCTTCGAGTACTCCTTCTCAAGTAGCGCCTCCACGTCGTCCGGATGCGGTGCTGTGAACGGATGGTGAGCGAAAATCCACTCGTCGGATTCGAGTTCTCTCTCAAACAGAGGGAAATCGACGATCCAAACAAAGGCGTGCTGTTCGAGCGGCTCCGGCTGGAGTCGCCCGATGACCGCCAGTCGAACACGATCCAACGCAGGGGACGTGACGGCGTCGGGACCGGCAGTCGCAATCAACAGGTCTCCATCCCTGAGTTGAGCCAGCTCGCTCGTCATCCCTTCCAACTTCGAGAGCGGACCCGTCAGAGTGTCACCTTGTCGCTTGAGGGTGGCCAACCCGCCGACGCCGGCGCTTTTGGCTCGGTCGGTGATCTCGTCCAGCATTTTGCGGGACAGCTGGGCTCCCCCCGGTACCCGAATCCCCCTAACCCTTTCCCCCCGTTCGAGCGAATCGTCAAACGCACGAAACCCACGACCCCTTACCAGGTCTCCCAGGTCTACGATCCTCACGTCGTATCGTAGGTCCGGCTTGTCGGTACCGTAACCCTCCAACGCCTCGCCGATCGTCATCCTGCGAAACGGTCGTGCCACGTCGTGGCCTGCTTCATCCCACAGATCTGCCAGCACCGCCTCTACGAAACCGTACACGTCTTCCGGCGACACAAAGGAGGCCTCGATGTCTATCTGCGTGAACTCAGGCTGGCGATCGGCCCGTAGGTCTTCGTCCCGAAAGCACCGGGCCAACTGGAAGTAACGATCGAATCCCGAGATCATGAGTAGCTGTTTGTAGATCTGGGGAGACTGGGGCAGGGCGTAGAACTGACCGCGGTGGACGCGTGACGGAACCAGGTAGTCACGCGCGCCTTCGGGGGTGGGACGGGTCAAATTGGGCGTCTCGATCTCGTAGAACTCCAACCCCGTCAGTGTTGCCCGGGCCCGCTGCAGTAACCGGTGGCGCAGAGCCAGGTTCCGCCCCATCTCCGGTCTCCTGAGGTCCAAGTGACGATACGCCAGCCTGAGTTCTTCCGCCGGCAGGTCCTCACCTTTCGTCCGCCACACAGGGATGGCCGGGGTCTCGGCCGGGCCTGCAACCTCTAGCCCGGTCGCACGCACCTCTACGTCGCCCGTGACCATCTCCGGATTGCGGGCCTCCTCCGGCCGGCCGGTAACGGTACCCCTAACCAGCACGACCGACTCGGTTCCTACCTGAGCGGCCAACTCGATTATTTCGGGGGATGTCCAATCGGGACCGAAGGATACTTGGACGATTCCGTCCCGATCCCTCAGATCGAAGAAGATCAGCCCACCCAGGTCCCGTCGTCGGTGCAACCAGCCACCGAGCCGCACCTGGAGGCCTACATGAGCTTCGCGAAGCGCACCGCAGCGGTGCGTTCGCATCGCAGTAGCTGTCATCAGCCCCTCAGAATGCTTCTGGTTGGCGTGGCACTGAGACTGGCAGAACTCCTTGTCCTTGGGCAGTCTGACTGCAGGCGACCCCAATAGCCGGAAGTCGCCAAGTGTCTATCCGAGAACAACATAATGCCCTCCCCAACACCCCATCAAGCCGCGGGTTGACACAGGAACTAGGGCCCGCGAACCTACGCACGTGCGCCGAACCCCACTTCTGATACCGCTCATCCTATGGGCCAGCGTCGCCTTCGGACAGGCCCCGGCATCAGCCGAGCTCTGGCGGGTCTACGCTACCTCGCTCGCCATACCGGCGGCACTCCAGGCCGGCCCCTTGGGACCTGCCTGGAATCCGGCGGCCGGACCGCGTGACGGGGCCCTGCTCGGTGGCCTGCACATAGTCCATACCTCCAGCACACTGGGCCTTTCGGGGTTCACCGGCGGCGTCACCAAGTCAGTCAGCGATCGCGTCGGCCTGGGCATGCAGCTGGGCCGCATCGACATACGGGACCTCGTCCGAACCACCACGTCACCCAGCAGCGTTGGGGGCCCGATACCGGTTTACACTCAGTACCTGGGGCTGGGCGGGCGGCTCGAGGTCCACACCTTGGAACTCGGAGCCCTCGTTCGGGTGAACAACGAACGCTTCGACACGATCGACGAAACCGGTCTGACATTGGACCTGGGCCTGCGATTCGAGCCCCACCGGCACATCGCGATCGCGGCCGCGAGTCATTTCCTACCGATAGACCTCAGCAAGCAGCCGACGACGGACTACTACGCCGGGATCGAGTACGAATTCTTGTCGGCGGCTCAGATCGGAAGCATTAGCTCCAGCGTGCTGGCCAGGCTGGGAACCACGTACAGAGCCTACGGAGCCCTGGAGCCCAGTATTGGGACTGGGATCTTTCTCGGCGAGTACTTCGGCCTCAACGCCAGCGTAACACGGGAGCAGGCGCACGGTCTCCATGCCTGGCGACCAGCAATCTCGCTGTTCCTGCGTGTGGGCAGGTACCAGGTAGGGTTCGCCCGGGCGAGCAGCCTGAACGACGTGGGGGCTACCTACCGTGTCGGGCTCGACGTAGCAATCTCGCAATGAATCTGCTGGACTTGACGCCGGAAGAGGCCGAGCAAACCCTCATCCGGTGGACCGCGGAACGCGGTGCCCCTGCCTACCGCACCAAACAAATATTCCCCAGACTGTGGCAGCGCCCAGTGGAGAATTGGAGCGCTACGACCGACCTACCCGGAAGCCTGGTCGCCGACCTGGAACGAGAGTTTCCGTTGACGCGTCCGTCACTCGAGGCGCAACAACAATCGTCCGATGGCACGGTGAAGTTTCTTTGGCGGTTCGACTCCGAAACGGCGGTCGAGTCGGTGTTGATTCCCGAGGGACGCCGCAGCACCCTGTGCATCTCGTCCCAAGCGGGTTGCGCCTTTGGGTGCGTCTTCTGCGCCACTGGACGGATGGGTTTTCAGCGACACCTCAACCCATGGGAGATATCGGCCCAAGTAAGGGAACTCCACCTGGACCAACGTTTCGATGCGCCGACCAACCTGGTCTTCATGGGCATGGGCGAGCCGTTACACAATTGGGACTCGGTAG
>JBDGZZ010000149.1:0-9489 GCA_039588335.1 Gemmatimonadota bacterium
GCGCGTTCGTCCTTGATAGCTCGCGCCTTTTCCAATCGGTTTTCCGAAATCAGATCCCGCCAGTCGGGATCGTTACGGATCAAGTCTCGCGCACGAATTTCCAGGAACGTCAGGATACCGAAGGGCCAGGAGCGCAACCAGGTACAACAGACATTGCTCCTCCAACGTTCTGAGGCTGGCACGACCCCTGCAAGGATCTAACCTCGCAATGGATACCATCTTCGAGGTCCTTTCAGCCGGTGATCCCAAAGCGCCTGCCATTCTGGCTCCAGGGCAAACGGCGGTAGCGTTCGCCGGACTACACGATACGGTGCTGCGACTGGCGGGCCAGCTCAGGTCTCTGGGAATCAGCAAAGCAGACCGGGTAGCCATCGTGCTGCCAAATGGACCCGAGATGGCTATCACCTTCTTGGCTACCGCAAGTTGCGCGACAGCCGCCCCACTCAATCCGAAGTACCGAGAGGAAGAATTCCGCTTCTACTTGGAAGATCTCGGCGCCAAGGCCGTGATAACCAGACCAGGTGAAGCTCTTGAGGCACACGCGGCCACACCTCGGGGAACCAAACTGTTGTCACTGGAAGGGCTCTCCAACGGTCTCGACCTCAAATACTCAGGAGGAACCCCGGCAAGTGGCCAGGTCGAGTCTTCCCAGGCGGACGATTTGGCGTTGGTGTTACACACATCTGGGACAACCTCGCGCCCTAAGATAGTCCCATTGAAACAACGGAACCTCATTGCTTCAGCAAGGAACATAGGTACATCCCTAGCGCTGAATGAGTTCGATCGCTGTCTAAACGTGATGCCTCTCTTCCACATCCATGGACTCGTTGCCGGGCTGCTCGCTCCTCTAGTCGCCGGTGGCGCCACGGCGTGCACGCCCAGTTTCGACGGTTTCAGTTTCTTCGACTGGCTGGATGAAATCCAGCCAACCTGGTACACTGCCGTTCCCACAATGCATCAAATGATCCTCGCGCGCGCTGAGCGATACCGCGATGTCATCAAAGAGGTTCCGCTCAGATTCGCTCGATCTTCATCCGCCTCGCTTCCGACGGCCGTTTTGGAGGAAGTAGATCGCGTCTTCGGAGTACCAATGATTGAGGCCTATGGAATGACGGAGGCCTCACACCAGATGGCAAGTAACCCCCTGCCACCGGCAGTGAGAAAGTCTGGCTCCGTCGGTCGTAGCACCGGCATCGATATCGCGATCATGGACGACAAGGGTGCGTTGCTACGGGACGGCGAGCGAGGTGAGATTGTGATCAGGGGTGATACGGTGATCACCCAATACGAGAACGACCCGGCAGCCAACGCGCAAGCGTTCTCGCATGGCTGGTTCAGGACCGGCGATCAGGGATACTTGGACGACGACGGGTACCTGTTCCTAACGGGGCGACTCAAGGAGATCATCAACCGCGGTGGTGAGAAGGTAAGTCCACTCGAAATCGACGAGGTCTTGCTCGGCCATCCAGACATCGCCCAGGCGGTGGCGTTTGCACTACCTCACGACAAGCTGGGCGAAGAAGTCGCTGCCGCCGTCGTGCTGACACCGGCAAGCACCGTGACCGAGCGCCAGATACGAGACTTCGCCGCGGAACGACTGGCACCGTTCAAGGTCCCCAGGAAGATCGTACTACTAGACGACCTTCCTAAGGGACCTACGGGGAAACTCCAACGCATCGGGCTGGCCCAAAGACTGGGACTAAGATAGGCCGCTCGACCCGACAGCTGGACCCATCAGCCCCCTGTTGCAAAGCAATAGAAGAGCCCGTTGCCTCCCGAACCTTGCAGGTTTTCCTGACTGCAGCCTCGCGAGTTGTGTGCCGAATTCCACGATGTCGGGTTGTCACCACCTCCCGTGCGGTCATGATGACCGACACGTGCGCTGCCCTCCCCACTACTACTCCAGTTGCCACAGTTAGTGTAACCTTCACCCGTAGCCGCCGTCCCATCGAGTTGCGAGCCGGTCAGTATGTCGTGCATGTTCGGTTGGTCACCTCGGCCATTGACAACCCTTCCCTCCTCGTCGAGTGAGTTCTCCTTTGACAGCTTGTTGTTTTCACTGTGAAGATCGGCCACGCTCTCGGCGACCATCACACCTTTCGCGTTGTACCACGGGCCGCTTCCAATCCGGTCTCGTGCATGCTCCGCAGGCCCACCATCGGCCGTGATGGAGCTGAGGTAGGCACGCCACTCCCGACCTCCAGCTCCGGCTGCCTCAGCCAGGGCCTGGCAGTGCCGGTCTGCTCCTTCGAGCCCTCCCAGATCCGCCCCGTTTCCGGAACCAATACTCGTGATGAAGAAGCTCATGGGTTGATCCTGACCGGTCTCCGGTGGGACGCCCACAAGCAGCACTGCGGCTAGAACCGTCACTACCTTGATCATGTCACGCTCCTTTCGAACGGCCTTCATACAAGGCCTAGAAGATGGCTGCGGAGGGCGGCGGGGCGCTAGAGGCCACCTTCCCTGGTTCCTGATCCAGACTCATCTTAAGTACTCCTCGAACCCCGACTGACCATGCGATCTCGACATTTGTTACCGTTGTTAGTCATCGGTGCCGCTTGTACTCAGCCGGACCGCTTAGCCGTAGCCTACGTCGGCGCTACGATCATCGACGGCACCGGCAGTGTTCCGATCCCGAACGCAGTGATGGTGGTCGAAGGAGGACGGGTCTCGGCGGTAGGTCCCACGGGGGAGGTCGAGATCCCGACAGGTGCCATTGAAGTTGATATTGCCGGACGTTATGTCATCCCGGGGTTGGTGAACGCCCACGGGCACGTGGGAGACACGAAGGGATTGCAGTCAGGGCAGTACTCCGAGGCCAACGTTCTCGACCACCTGAACCTATACGCACGCTACGGCATCACGACGGTGGTAAGCCTGGGTAACGATCGAGAAGCGAGCGTTCGCCTTCGTGACGTGCAAGCCGTGCCCACGCTCGAGCGTGCCCGGCTGTTTGTAGCGGGCGCCGTCGTAACCGGCGAAACTGCCGATGAAGTCGTCGAAGTCGTGCAGTCCAACGCCGACCTCGGTGTCGACTTCATCAAGTTCCGGGTAGATGACAACCTGGGCACGGCTCCGAAAATGCAGCCCGAAGTGTATCGGGCTATCATCGACCAGGCAGACGATCACGGTATCCCGGTGGCCACCCACGTCTACTATCTCGACGACACCAAGGACCTCGTCCGTTCGGGCATCGATTTCGTAGCACACAGTATCAGAGATCAGCCAGTGGACGATGAATTAGCCACACTGCTACGTGATGCGGACGCCTGTTACTGTGCCACACTCACGCGTGAGGTCTCCACGTTCGTGTACGAAAGCGAGCCCACATTCTTCGAGGATCCGTTCTTCCTAGCTGAAGCGGATGCAGACATCATCGCTGTACTTAGAGAGCCGGCACGCCAGGAGTCAGTCAGGCAAAACCGCGCGGCACAGATGTACAAGGCCGGGCTCGAGCAGGCCAAGAGCAATTTGGCTGCGCTGGCAGAGCGCGGAGTGCGCATTGCCATGGGAACGGATACCGGTCCCCCCGGACGCTTCCAAGGCTATTTCGAACACCTCGAGCTGGAGCTGATGGCAGAGGCGGGAATGGGCAACGAGGCCATCATCCGGGCCGCAACAGGTGACGCCGCTGCGTGTATGGGACTAAACGAGGTGGGCACGCTGGAGGTCGGTAACTGGGCGGATTTCATCGTCCTCACCGCCAACCCGTTGGAGGACATCAAGAACACGAGGACGATCCAAACGGTTTACATAGCGGGGAACCGCATCGACCGCGGATGATTGTTGGGGCGCTTCGTGCTGGTACCAGGACAGTGAGTTCACAAGTGGTCGGCGTCACGTACTCCCTGACGAGACTGCCACCTTGAGTGCTCTGGCTGCTGCCTGCGCAGACCCCTATTCTTATGCAGGTATCCTGTTCTTGTATGGACACTCTGAAAGGTCTCGATGACGGACGCTGGTCTAACTCTCGCCACCAAGCTGGCTTCCGTTCTCGACCCCGGCGCCGCACAGCCTCTCTCGAGCCAGATTGTCGATCAGGTTTGGCTCGAGGTAATCAGCGGTACGATAGAAACCGGTGAGCGGCTCCCAACCGTACGACAGCTCGCGGTCCACTTGGGCCTCAACCCCAAGACGGTCGATCGTGCATACCAGCAACTAGAGCAACTCGGAATCGTTTCCACCCGGCCGGGTGAAGGAACTTTTGTGCGCCTCAACGTACCTGACGACGACGCCCGCAGGCGACGGGGAGAACTCGAGCAGTGCGGCCTGGACGCGGTCGCACGTGCAGAAGCGCTCGGATACTCGGTCGAAGACTTGTTGGACATGCTGGACGACATTCGAACCGCCACACGCAATCAGGGTCGTGATAGGAGGAAGGAATGACCATGCTGACTGATAATGTCACAACTCTAGCCCTGACGAGCCGGAGGGATCTCACTGTGCCAAACACTTCACCTGACGATACGCGGTATCCGCTCCCCGCCGTAGCAGCCGGACTCTTGGGAGGCGCAGCCGCTGCAGCCGTAACCTTGGCGCTTGCTCCTGTGGGAGCCGCGATCGCGGTTGGTGCAGTCGCCACACTCTTGCTCGGGTCGTCCATCAAGTTTGCGGATCAATGGGAGAAAGCCATTGTGCTCCGCATGGGGAGGTACCGTGGCCTTCGTGGTCCGGGCGTGTTCTTCGTCGTGCCCATCATCGACCGGGTGTCGTGCCACATCGACCAACGGATTCGGACGACCGACTTCGGTGCCGAATCGTGTCTCACCAAGGACACCGTCCCGGTCAATGTCGACGCTATCGCGTTTTGGATCGTCTACGACGCAGAGCGAGCAGCACTGGAAGTGCAACAATACCAGCAAGCGGTGGTCCTCGCGGCACAAACGGCCCTACGTGACGCCATCGGCAAACACGATTTGGCGGAGCTCATTCAATCCCGCAAGGAACTCGGACGTGGCCTGCAGGAGACACTCGACCGGAAAATGCACGATTGGGGAATCCAAGTGCAGTCAGTCGAGATCCGCGACGTGATCATTCCCCAAGCGTTGGAAGAGGCCATGTCACGACAGGCCCAGGCAGAACGGGAGCGACAGGCGCGCATCATCCTCGGCACCGCAGAAACCCAGATCGCTTCCAAGTTCGTTGAGGCAGCTGAGAGCTACCGAGAGAACCCCATGGCGATGAACCTTCGCGCCATGAACATGCTGTACGAGAGCATCGTCAAGCGCGGTTCGCTAATGGTCGTTCCGTCCGGGTTGGCAGACTCGATCAATCTTCCAGGCTTGATGGGGCTGGCCGGCGCTGCCGGGATCAAGCCGCCGACGGATGGGGAAGAAGACGTGGCCTCCGATGAAACGTAACTGCGGTGCTCTTGGAGCCGGTTGAGGCACTGCGGGAACAATAGAAGAGCCCGCGACAGGGCCTTCAACATAAGATTCTCAAACTCCCGGCATTGCTCGCCGTTCGCATCCCAGGTGAGCCCTCAAATCCTCCTCTTGCGCCTCTAGTAGCAAGGTAGAGCCCACCAATTGCTGGTGTTGGCGGCTCACGATTACCCAACACGCATTCTAGGGGAGCGACAAATGACGACTACTGCTAGGCGTAGGCGACGGTCACAACTGACCGACTGGGATCAACTCAAGAGCACACAGCGCGCCGCCTGGGGCGCTGGCGACTTCGCGATCGTTGCCCGCCACACGGTTTTCCCCGGGGAGTTGCTGTGCGAAGCTGCGGATATCCGTCCCGGTTCGCGTGTGCTCGACGTGGCAACGGGCAGCGGAAACGCAGCCATCTCCGCGGCTCGGCGAGGAGCCGACACAGCAGGTGTAGACTATGTCGGGGAGCTGCTCGAGTGGGGAAGAAGGCGCTCTGCTGCCGAGCAGTTGGCCGTGGAATTCAGGGAGGGAGACTGTGAGGCACTGCCGTACACGGACTCGTCATTCGACGTCGTTCTTTCGATGTTCGGAGCTATGTTCGCGCCGAATCATCAGCGCGCTGCCGACGAGCTAGTCCGGGTCTGCCGGCCCGGCGGACAGATTGCGCTAGCCAGTTGGACCCCCAGCGGGTTCTGGGGACGGGTCTTCGCGCTCCAATCCAAGTTCCTACCGCCGCCACCCGGTCTTACTTCACCCACGGCGTGGGGCACCGAAGATCATTTGCGGGATCTGTTCGGCAATCGCGTCGTGGTCGTTCGCTCGCGACTGCGCCACGCTGACTTCAACTACGCATCGGCAGACGATTGGCTCGACTTCTTCGCCTCGTACTTCGGGCCAATGATTAAGGCGTTCGAGCGACTCGAAGGACAGCAGCGTGATGCATTTGCAACGGAGCTCAAGGGGCTGGCGGACGAGTCGAACTGCGCCGATGACGGTGGTTTGACACTGAAGTGCGAATACCGAGAGGTCGTCTTGCAGAAGCGGTGAGGACTGCGTCGCCGTCCTTAGACAATGCTGTATTCTGGCGTGAAGCCGAGGCGGTCCATATAGTTGTCGCTGCCTAGCGAAGGGCGAGTCCTAGTACAGCAAGGACCTCGCCGAGGGAGAGCGACATGAGAATTCTGTTGGTCCAGCCACCCACACCTCCGGGTGCCATCGCTGGCGATGATTGGTTCGTATTCGAACCGCTCGCTCTCGAATACGTGGCAGCAGGTGTAGCTCAGGACAACGACGTTGAAATCCTCGACCTGCGACTCAACGGTGGCTTGACCGACGCCCTCGCGAGACTAGATCCGCAGATAGTGGGGATCACTGCCTATACCGTTCATGTCAACACAGTGAAGCGTCTCTGCGAAACGGTTAAGCAGCAGAATCCGCAAACTGTGACGGTGGTGGGAGGGCACCACGCGACGGTTGCGCCAGCAGACTTCAGGTCGCCGTACATCGATCTCACGGTGATGGGGGAAGGCGTCGATGCCTTCAGAGAGATCGTCGGTAGACTCGAGAGCGGGGCCGCCTTCGACGGTATCCAAGGTGTGGTCACGGTGGGCAACGGATCCTCCATCGAACTCGATGACTTGGCCGCTGTCAACCTGGACGCGTTGCCGCAGCCAGCCCGCCACCTGTCAGCGGCTTACAGACCTCGGTACTTCTGCGACTGGCTCAAGCCCCTTGCGTCTATCAGAACGTCAAAGGGCTGTCCTTACCGCTGTAACTTCTGTGCCCTGTGGAAGCTCACCTGCGGCAAGTACGTCAAGAGAGAACCTCGCCGGATAGTCGAGGAACTCGCCACCATCGAAGAAGAGAATGTTTTCTTTGCGGACGACGAGTCCCTGCTCGACAGCGGACGAATGATTGCTCTTGCTGAGATGATACGTGAGTCCGGACTCGAGAAACGGTATTTCCTCTACGGCAGGAGCGACACCATTGCCAGGAGCCCGCATCTACTGGAAGCCTGGAAGAGAGTGGGCCTCGACCGAGTCTTCGTGGGCCTGGAGTTCTTCCGCGACGAAGATCTGGAGTACGTGGGGAAGAAGTCCACGATGACGGACAACGAGAACGCCATCAAGATCCTGCACGACCTCGACATCGACATCTACGCGTCATTCATGCTGCGGCCTGAATTCGAGAAACATCACTTCAAGGAGCTGCGACGGTACTGTCGATCCAAGAGGCTCGACTATCCCACGTTTGCAGTGCTCACGCCACTACCCGGCACCGACCTGTACGAACAGGTCAAGAACGAGCTGATAACCCACAACTACGACTACTTCGATTTCATTCACACGCTGCTACCAACCCGCCTGTCTCTCAAGGAGTTCTACACACACTACGCGTGGTTGATCAATACGGTGCTTTCCCCAAGCCAAAAGATCTCGTTCCTGCGGAGGTTCCCAATCAAGGAGCTGGGATCGATACTAGGTAGATCGATTCGGGCTCAGAAGCGAGTCCGAAACGCCTGGAAGGACTACGACGGCTGATGACAGCAAACAACACAGAACGCCTCTTCGCGGCCCTCGCCGACCGCTACAAGATCGGACGTCGTCTCGGCGAGGGTGGCATAGCGACCGTTTATCTCGCCGAAGACGTCAAGCACAAGCGCAAGGTAGCAGTTAAAGTCCTACGCCCAGAACTCGCTGCGACCCTCGGTCCCGACCGATTCGTGCGAGAAATCGAAATCGCGGCCAAGCTTTCACACCCCACATCCTGCCACTGTTCGACTCGGGAGAGGCTGACGGCACTCTCTTCTACTTGATGCCGCTGGTGGAAGGCGAGTCACTCCGCGAGAGATTGGAGCAAGTCGAAGAACATCAGACCGTCCGAGCTGATGGCAGCTGTGATGTCTTGGCGATCCCTAATGGCCTGATGAAGCCACCCACCCATCTGGCGGGAATCCTGTTCGCACCGATCGACTTCGTGGAGAAGCACCTCAGTGGTCCCGGCGGGCTTCCCGGCTAGGGATTCTGGACGGCTTTTGGCCTGCCTGACTAGTCAACTAGAGTCACCGAAGTTTGTGGGACGATGCGATCACAGAGCTACTTGCGGGGCGCTAGGCTAACCCTGCGCCCCTCCGCCCCAGAGCAGCACGCCCTGCCCAGTGTTTCCGTCGACGAGCACCTCAGCCGGTTTCTCCAGCCGGATGTGCCGGATGATGCCATCCATGTCTTCCATGACAGTGGGCTGCGTCTTCAACCACTCCCAGTTGACGTGCCCCTGATTGCGTCTCACAATCAGATAGGATACACCGAAGACCGTGAGGTTGTGGAAGAAATGTGAGCCGTAGGAGGGGTCCACATCGGCGTCCGCGAAGTCGGTTTCGACAATCGCCAGCGTAGCCGATATCTGCGGCCAATCAACCGGAATCCCGTACCATGCGTCCTGCGTCCCCCAACGTCCGGGCCCAATCAAAATGTAGTGCCGTCCCTCCTGCGCCAGTGTGCGGTTGATCTCCCCGATGATGGTGGCGGTCCGCTGTGTGGTTGCCCGGTCGAACCTGCCAGAGTCGACTACGACCAGATCTGTGACCGCCATTCGGCGGCTGTACCCCAGGGCGTCCTCGGAATAGACAAAGGCATCTCTCTTCACGGCTTCGTCCAGGGTCACATCCAACAGAGCCTGCTCGACGACAACCGGACGTATTTGCAGCAGGTGAAAGACCGGTGGCCCATCCTGCCATTCTGGAAAGTCCAGTGCAAACTCCAGCTCGACCGGACACTCCATGGAGTCCTGCGCTAGATCCAGAATGCGGCAAAGGATCTCAGGCAGAGGAAATGCGCTATCCTTGAGCATCGGTGCGAACGTGATGATGGGGACCCCACCACGCTGCACGCCTGTAGTAATCCTGTCGTCTTCCCGCATGTAGGTCGAGGCAATCAGCTTAGCCGCACCTTGCTCAACCGCATCAGCCGTCTCACGCCGGAGCAGGTTGGAGTCCGCGGGCAGGCCGGCGATCACGTCGTCGCGGGCCATGTCCAACCCGTAGAATTGACGCTGGGCGGTGCGCAAGGTGTCTTTCACACTGGAGAACTGAGGTACGGTCTGAGGATGCTTGGGG
>JBDGZZ010000150.1:0-18286 GCA_039588335.1 Gemmatimonadota bacterium
CAGGTCGTGGCCGGCAGCCCTCTCGCGATCGCCGTGTAACCGTATGCCATCGATGAAGATACGGAGGGCAAGCATGACAGCGGATGGCCAGTCAGCCTGTGGAGTCAGTACGTCAAAGAAGGTGCGGCGGTCAACCAATACGTCATTAACCGAACTGCCACTGAAGGAAACTGGTGCGGGGGTGGGACTACTCTTCCTCTCTTACCTCTAGGTCCATCTCCGGCAGCCCGACCACTCCTTCAACCCTCTCGACCAGCCGAGCGAGTTCGCCCCAGCATCTTCCATAAAGCAGTTTTATACGTTCTAGTGCAGCGTTGGCGTCGCCGATGATCTGGATGTTAGCACGTGGTTTGGTGGGGACTGCGTAATTGGCAATGCTCACGGGGCCGCGAGCGTGCTCGAACGGGTATGGATTCTCACTGAGCCGGACGCACACGCGACGCAGAATGTCGTGAGTCTCGTTCACCATGCGCTCGGCCTCTTTGTTGAACTCTTCCTTTTCAGCGTACTGGTCTGCTCCTGCGGCAAGAATGGTGAGGTGCTCGACGTTGGTGTCCAAATCGGCCAGGTACGGCCAAGTTCCCGCCAACGCCCTAAGTGTTTCGCCTATTGCTTGATAATTGCTGAGCGTAGTCTCTTCATCGGTCAAACGGTCGCTGATTTCACTGTTAGAGGCCAACGCAACAGCAGCATCGACGCGCTCCTGGATGGCTGCAAACACAGGCTTCATTGATTCCCGAGCGCGCTTACGTTCCACTCCGGTCGACTGCTTGAGGTGTACAAGCTCTCCGGTGTCTCTGGTGGAGACGCCAAACTTGTCAGGCGAGAACTTCATGCCCGCTGTGCTGAACAAGAGTGCGGTTGCTATTTTCCGTTCCTTGGCGTAGACCTGTCCATAGTGATTGGCCAGGGATCCAACGGATTCTTTCAAGGACTTTGATTTCTCCCGTGCTCGCTTGAGAGCTGTGATGCCTGTCTCCACGCTTTCTGCCGCCACCGGAACCAGCGTGGTCGGTGCGATCCCAAAGACTATAGCCGTTCCTCCGAAGAGAACTCGTGCGGCTGCCCTCGCCGACTGTTCGGCGGCAATGAGTCCCGCCGCGGCATCCTCCGTCGACACCATGGCGAAAGTTGCCACCCTATCGCCGAGTTGCGCTTCGTAGAAACCCGACGTGGTGCGCTCGGACAGCGCGTCGAAATCACGAAACAAACTCCGTCCGGGCCATGAGCACTTCATTCTCGGTTCTATTCTCATGTGCTCGGCATGATGGACCCGGTCCCCGCCGGATGGGTGAGTGTCGAACAGTCCGGTGTGTCCCTCGAGCATTTCCTGAGTGATTTGGGACCGTACTGCCTCAAATCGCTCGATCCGCAGCGCGTGTACTTGAGTGAGGGCGGGAAAGTCGGTAGCGAGTCGGCCCTCGGATATGAGGTCGTTCACCTGACCGCTGGCCGCCTGTCCCGCAAGGTCCAATACCCCCATGCGTAGATAGGTCGGCCGGAACCCGCTGCTGCCCACAACCTGTACCTGGTACTTATCAGCGTTGTACTCCATTTGGCGTGACATATAAGCGGACAGCACATGTCCCACATACATCAACACCCACAGAACGCGTCGTGAGAGCCATACGAGGAATATCCCGAGCAAGAGCATGACCTGGGCGTATCCACTAGGTGCTTCACGCGATGCTTTCTCGAGCTTCTCATCCCAGGCGTCCCGCTCGTACACGACCCGTACGAACCAGTGGTTCACCGAGCCGATGAGATAAGAGAAACGCATGGCGATCGCCTGACTGAAGTGGCCGAACTCGTGTGCCAGGACGCCGGACAGCTGAGCCACGTTGAGACCCGCTACGAAAGGAAGGCCGAGCGTCAGGACCAGGTCCCTGCCCAGCATGCTGCGCACTCCGCGACGGAAGCTGGCGGACGCGTTCACTTGCATGTCTACCCTTATCTCCCGCGGCGCCGGAGTTCCCAGGGAACGGCACAGTAGTCGTACGAAATCGTGCAGCAAAGGCTGCTCTGCAGACGAGAGCGTGAGTGGTGGTGGAGGCTTGGGCTGCCGGGCGAAGATAGGCTTGATCATGAACAGAATGCCGGTGGCTCCGGCGAAGATCGGAGCCACATAGAATACGAGGCGCCAGAAACTAATCCCGTTTCCGAATAGGGTCCCGGGGCTGTGTGCGGCGTGGTACCATACGCCATACCCGAGTGCTACGATCAGCACCACATAGAGAATCGGCAGCAACAGCATTCCTGTGGCCACTATCACGAGTCCTACTTGGTATGTGAAGGCGATGCGTACCGGTTCGATCTCTAACTCGGCAGCTGCGAGGAGTTGGGCGTCCTGGTCGACCGCTTTGGTCTCAGTGTCGGGTCCCGCAGGCATGGGAGACATCTCCGAGAGGCTCCCTGTCGAGATAGCACTTCGGAGGGCAATCAGCTAGGGGGGAGCGGGGGCGGAGTGAATGTCGCAACCTCCACTACTCGCTACCCGTTCCGCGCGCTCCCTCTTAACGATAGGGAGCGCGACAATCTATATTCGAGCTGGAATAGTACGCAGGCTCTAAACTGTTGGGAGGTCACCGTGAATCGACGTGATTTTGTATCCGGTGTCGGTGGTGCGCTGCTGGCATCCACCGTCGGCGGATCCGCGAAGGCTGCTGGCAGAGTACCGCAGGGAGGGCGACCGGTAATTCTGGACGCGATGGGCGAGATTCGATTGACGCACTCCATGAGTCTCATACGAGAAGTGTTGGAGAGCGGGACAAGCGCGGTCACGGTCACTCTGACAGATCCAAAAGTGTTCGGTGAGCCGGCGTTCGATGCGGCTTCGAAAGATTTGCTGGCTTACGATCGACACATTCGGGACAATTCCGAATACCTGTTGAAGGCTACTCGAGTAGCCGACATTGAGAGAGCTAGGTCGGAAGGAAAACTTGCCCTCCTCTACCTGCTGCAAAATACCACGCCCATACACAAGGACTTGGATCGTGTGGATCTGTTCTACAGCTTGGGGCTACGATCGCTGCAACTCACCTACAATTACCAGAACTACGTTGGAGCGGGCTGCAGGGAACGGGAGGATTACGGACTCACCGTGTTCGGTGTGGAGTTGATCGAGCGGATGAACGGCATAGGCATGTTGATCGATACATCTCATGCAAGCATGCGCACGATGGCAGAGACGATAGCGACTTCGCGACAACCCACCATTATATCGCACACCGGTTGTCAGGCTGTCTACGAGCACGTGCGAAACACGACCGATGAGAATCTACGCGCTCTAGCAGATACTGGTGGTGTTGTGGGGGTCTGCCAGATCCGCCCGTTCTTAACAGCCGTCGACAGTGAGGACAACCTTCGGTTCTACTTCGATCACATTGACCACGCCGTGAACGTTGCTGGCATCGATCACGTTTGTATCGGCAGCGATCGGGACCACCGGGTGATCGAAAACACGGCTGAGGAACTAAGAGTGCTGTTAGAGGAGGAAGGAAGCCAATTGACTCCTGCCGACTGGCCACTTTACATGCCGGCGCTCAACGGCCCGCGTCGTATGGAGGTGGTCTGGGACGGCCTGGTCCAACGTGGCTATTCAGAGGATCAGGTAGAGAAGATCATGGGTCTCAACCTGCTTCGCCTCTACACTGACGTCGTGGGTTAGGCCAACCACCTAACCCAGATTGGTGACGTCACGAAGAACATGATGAGGCCGGTCGCCACCCAAAGAACGATCCTCATGCGGCGCCGCGCCGCAGGACTCGCGCACGAGTTCCCGGCGTCGCAGGCCTTCTTGTCTTCTCTATCGAGCAGGTGGAATCCGTAGTATAGAGCGCCAACGGCAACGACCACGAGGTATGGGCGCAGCGGCAGGAAACTCGCGAGTCCCGCCGCTGAGACGCCCATGGCCGCTGCAACAGTGGGGCCGGCGCAGCACAGGGCCGAGCCCAAAGCCGAGGCGATCGCGCCGCTGGTTGATGCCAGGAACCGGCCGGGTACGTTCATCGGTAGCGGTCAATCCCGGCCATACAGGGCCTTCCACTCCTCCTCGAATTCGTGCCCTGCTACCCAGCGCGGCACGTCGTCAGCGTTCGCGACTCTCAGCGCGGTCTCGAATAAGATCCGTATGTCGCGCGCAGCTCCCTCGAGATCCCACTCTTCATGAATCTCGTCTGTAACCTGGTGATAGTGTTGCTGTTGGACCTCGGATGGATCGAACCGGAGGTCAGCGACATAGTCGGTGCCCCGCTGGAGGTACAGCGCTGGGATGCCGGCCTTGGCGAAGCTGACTTGGTCGGAGCGGTAGAAGCTGCCTGCGTTGGGGTTGGGATCGCCCTGGGTTGCTAAGCCGTTCTCCTCAGCGACGGTTCTGAACATCTCGCCGAGCGAGTTCATCTCCAGCCCGATCGCTGCAACGTCGTTGGTGATGCCGAAAACCTGGGGCGAGTCCACGTTGAAATTGGCAACGATTGAAGCGCGTGGAACCGGTGGGTCTTCTACGAACGCGCTGCTACCGAGTAATCCCCCCTCTTCGGCGGTTACGGCCACAAACAAGATCGAGCGCCGCGGATTCGTGGCTACAAAGGCGTCAGCGGCTGCGATGATTGAGGAAACACCGAGTGCATTGTCCAGCGCGCCGTTGTAGATCTTGTCTTCACTCGGAAGGTCCGGGTTCATGCCCAGGTGATCGTGGTGGGCAGTGAATACGATGTACTGTTCGGCTAGTGCGGGGTCGCTCCCGCGCAATACACCCGCTACATTCTGCGACTCGACCCGCTCGATCGCTGTCTCGATGTGGGTGGTCAAACGGTATCCAGTATCCACCGGCCGGAAGTCACGCCGGGACGCCACTTCGAACAGGCCGTTCAAATCAGTGCCCATCGATGCAGCAATACTCTCAGACATCGTAGAATCAATCCACGAAAGGAAATCGAGCTTGTAAGTCCGCTGCCAGATCTCCCTTGATCCGGTGTTGCCAATCACGCTGAACCCGTAACTTGCCGACTCGGCGGTGTGAATCACTATAGCGCCTGCGGCTCCGTGCTTCTCTGCTTGTTCGAATTTGTAGGTCCATCGCCCGTAGTAGGTGCGCGCGGCGCCTCCGAACAAATTCTCGCCGTTTTCTTTGACTGGCGGATCGTTGTTGAGGAATAACAGCACCTTGCCGCTCAAGTCCTGGCCCTTGAAATCGTCCCAGTCGTATTCCGGCGCCTCGACGCCATACCCCACGAACCAGACTGGTGCGTTTCTGAGATCGACAGTTGCCTGTTCAGCGGTCGACCAATAGGTGACGTTTTGGTCGTTCTCCAAAAGGAGTGCACCACGTGGCCCGCGGATCCCAAGCGACGACCGCTCGGCGTTCTTCCGCATGCCGACCAGCTCTACCGGGAGGAGATAAGAGTCACCTGCCGGCTCGAGCCCGATCTCCTCGAAGCGCGAGGCGATATACCGAGTCGACCGGACCTCACCTGGCGTACCGGGCCTGCGCCCTTCCATGCTGTCCGCCGAAAGCGCCTCCACGTCGGCCAAAATGCCGTCCGCGGTGATCTGTTGTGCGGGGCTTGAGCTGCAAGCGCCCGCCAGGAGGGTGACTGAAGCCGCTAAGGCGACAACGAAGCGCGTGTGCATCATCGAGACCTCTTATTATGGTTCGGGGCGATCGTAGGGACCGCAGCGAGGGCGACTCAGCGATAAAAGCTACACGGTTTGAGTCGGGAGTGAATTGGAGGCGCAGGGAGCAGAGGGCAGGTGGCAACTTCCTGAAACTCACGGGAGAGCCGGCTCGTTATGCCTAGGTGCTTTCTTGGCAAGGGCTTCTTGCGTCGGCGATGCTGTCGACCGGACGTGCAAAGCCGCGTGTTTAACAGGTGTGGCTCATAAGTCACCCACGGGAGCTGGATCCCACATGACTACACGATACCCACTTCCATTGGGCACATCCTTCTTCGTCCTCCTGTCCTTCGGTGTCGCTATCGCGTCCGAGGCCAAGGCGCAGGAGCCGTCGACCTACCGGATCGACAAGGTTGATGCGATAGCCTCCGAACCTTTCAGTTTAATCAAAGGTGTGCGAGAGATGTCTGACGGACGGGTAATCGTGACAGACTGGATCGAGGAGCGATTGGTGGTTGTGGATTTCGAGTCTGGCAGCACGCGTGACCTGGGACGAGTTGGGGGGGGACCGGCCGAGTTCCGGCTACCGGAGAGGTTGGTCGCACTACCGGCTGACTCCACCTTGTTGATCGATTATGGCAATGCGCGGCTAATGGTGCTCGATTCCCAGTTGAGTTTTGTGCGCACGATGTCGACCCGTGCGCATGGTGAGACTTACGCCATGAGCCCGCGTGCGGCTGATGAGCGAGGGGTATTGTATTTCCTGTTGTCCCCTTGGGCGGGCGGCCCAAGGGGTGGCCCCAGCGATTCGGTAGCGATCGGGCGGTGGGCGCCGGGATTCGACGGAGTTGATTTGGTCGCTGACATCCTTGTGAAAGCGTACACGTCGAGGCCAGCGGGTCCGAGTACTGGCATACCGTACGTGCCGTTTTCGAATCAGGACGGATGGGCGCTCTCGTCAGATGGTTGGCTAGCCGTAGTGCGGTCTGAACCGTACCGGGTGGAGTGGTATGGGCCGGGGGGAGAAGGAGTAATCGGTTCACCGATAGACTACGATCGATTCCCGGTTACCATGGAGGACAGGCGCAACCATGTGCGCGACTTCTTGATCGGCACTGCTGTTGCGGGCCGGGGGGAAGACGGTGGTATGGGACATGTGCCGGCGGATGCGCAATCGTCCGCAGAGGTCAATCGTATTGCCCGCGACGCGCTGTTTGCCGATGAGTTTCCGCCGTTCGTACCGGGTATGGTGTTCGCGTCGAGCGATGGTCTGTTGTGGGTTCAGCGCTCCCTTCCCGCTGACTCTGTTCCGACCTTTGATGTGTTGGGTCGATCGGGTGTCCGAATGGCTGTGGTCACTCTGCCAGTGGGGCGCCGAGTCATCGGTTTTGGAGACGGAACGCTATATGCCACGGTGGCTAACGAGGACGACCTGCTGACCCTCGAGAGGTACAGAACTGTGCCGTTGGCATCCCAACCCCATTGAGTATCCGGCTACCAAACGGGGCCATCACTGACTATTTTGCAGCGGCGAATACGCGAACCACAAGCTGGCCTCCTTCAGTAGAAACGGTCCCCGCTCAGCTTAGGGTACCGACGCTTCCCAAAACCGTCGATGCACGCCAGAGATTCGGTTGGTGGAAGACAATGCGCTCGTGGCGTTGCCCGGCACGTCGCGTGTGTACGACAAGCACAAGTTGTGAGAGAAATATGAAAATCGGACTAGTGGGTTTTGCAGGTTCTGGTAAGACGACCGTGTTCAATACGATGACCGGCCTCGACGTTCCGGTGGGCTTCGGCGGGGATATCCGTCTTGGGGTGGTAAAGGTTCCTGACGAACGGATTGACAGACTATCTGAGGTCTTCTCGCCGAAGAAGACCACCTATGCCGAGATCAGCTTTTGTGATATTCCCGGCGAGTACGGTGCGGAGAAAAAAGGTCTCTCACGCCTCGCGCTGCAGCAGATTCGCGATCAAGAAGTTTTTTGCCTGGTTCTCCGGGATTTCGATAATCCTGCGGTGGACGGTGACCCTAACCCTGCTGCAGACCTGGAGGCGTTCCACGCAGAGTGTGTCCTCGCCGATCTAGAGATTGTCGAGCGCAGATTGGATCGTGGCCGGCGGGAAGGGGCCGGAACTCAGGAAATGGCCGCTTTTGAGAAGATGAAAGAGGCGTTGGAGCAGGAGCGACCGTTGCGGGCACTGTCCGCTCAGGAATTGAACCGTGACAATCTCAAGGGGTACGGGTTACTCACCGATCGACCGTTACTAGTCGCGGTGAATCGCAGCGACGGGAAGGTCTCCGAGCCGTTACCCTCACAGCTGACGACTCGGCTGGCAGAGATCCGAGCGGCCGGTCTAGTGCTCTCCGCCAGCGTGGAAGCCGAGATCGCCGGCCTCGAGCCTGTCGATCAGATGGCATTCTTGGAAGACCTCGGCCTTGCCGAATCGGCGCTTGCTCGGTTCATACGGACCGCCTACGGCCTCCTCGACCTCATATCCTTCTTTACCGTCGGTGCCGACGAGGTGCGAGCTTGGACAATCAAGCGCGGGACCAGAGCCCGGCGGGCGGCAGGTCGCATTCATTCGGATCTGGAGCGGGGCTTCATCCGGGCCGAGGTGATACCCTACCAAGCGTTTATGGAGCACGGCTCAGAACAGGCGGTGAAGGATGCCGGTCGTCTCCAGATCGAGGGGAAGGATTACGTCGTTTCCGACGGAGACATCCAGAGCATTCGGTTCAACGTCTAGAACCCGTTCTCAGCCAAGCAGCTCTTTTGCCTTGGCGGCATATCTGCGACTCATCACCAGTGGCTCCTCTACTTCGCGCACATAGACGAGGGAGCTGTAATTAGACCACGGTTCGGTTCTCTCGATGAATTCCAAGTTGACAATCGTGGAGCGGTGAATTCGCAGGAAGTGGCTGCTAGGTAATCGTCTCTCCCACTCTCTCAATGACTTCTGCACCAACTGTTGTTCTCCGCGATCAGTGTGCACGTCAGAGTAGTCGCGGGCCGCGGTGATGTATTTGATCGAGTGGAGTGGTAGAAATGTCACACGCCCATCGATTCGCAGGAACAACCGATCCTGGTAGGTGAGAGAAGATGGCTTCCCTGACTCGGCCCTCCCAAACTTGCCCAGTCTGGCCACCGCCTCTTTCAAACGGTCGGCCGTGACGGGCTTCAGTAGGTAGTCAATGGCATTCACTTCAAAGGCGCGAACGGCGTGTTCCTCATAAGCTGTTTGTGCCAACAGATCAAAGCCAGATTCGCCAGCCAGTTGAATATCCAGAAACACAACGTCGGGATCTTCGAGTCGAATGAGAGCGGCCGCGCTTGCGACCGAGCCTGCCTCGCCCACTACAGCGACTTCTGGGTGTTCTGCAAGGAGGGAGGACAGCTCCTGTCGGGCTAAACGCTCGTCGTCCACAATGATGGCACTGAGCTTCTCAGCCACTATTTCCTCCAGCAGGTTGCTTCACCTCCAAAGACACGCGTACCCACTCTCCGTCCTGCTGTAACTCGAGACGGTGATTGCCCGGATATAGTTGTTCGAGACGCTCACGAACGTTGCGCAGCCCGATACCTGTGTCCGGCGCTGGAGTTAGCTCCGCACGGTCGGCAGTCAGCTGACCCGTGTTTGCCACTTCGATTCGCAGCCATCCGTCTTCCCGTTGCGCTGCCAAAGTCACCCTTAGAGGGAAGTCGCTGGTACGCATACCGTGCTTGATGGCGTTCTCAAGCAAAGGGTGCAGTAGGAATCCAGGAACGAGATAGCCCTCCACGTCCGGATCGACGTCGATCGATACGGAGAGTTTCTCCTCGAACCGCGTCTTCTCAATTGACAGGTACTTTTCAAGGGCCTCTATCTCGTTCTTCAAAGGCGTAAGCTTGGTGCCGGAATTCATTAGTGCATGCCGTAGAAACTCTGACAACTGAGTGACCATCTCCTTGGCCCGAGATCGATCTTCCTGTATGAGAGCTCTGACTGAGTTGAGGGCATTGAACAGGAAGTGGGGATTCAGCTGGTAGGACAGAGCCTTCAGCTGCGCTTCTTGCGCAAGGGCCCTGGCCTCCAACGCATGTTGCTCTTGCATTCGAGATCGATGCCAAAAACGTATCCCGAAGTAGCTCGCGGTCCAGGCAAGCATGACGACCATATAGTCCAGTGAATCGGTTAGGAACGTGATTGCCGTAATCACCTCGATGCCGCCGCGGGGTGGCGGGAGGGCAAGGCGGTAGGCGAGATGCCAAGTCAGCCCGAATGCGGCCGATGCAGGGAGGCCAACGAACACCAGCGGCGCAATTTGTCGCGTTCTTTCCGTCAGATGGTTGTAGAGGATGTACAACAGGGAACTCAGCCCGAGTCCCAGCCCGGCGCTGCTGAGCTTGATGAAGAAGACTGGTGCCTTCTCGATGTCCAACAAGGTCGGCATGGCTGACAAATACGTACTGAGTCCGTACGCAGTCCACGCAGCCATTTGAACGATCCAGAATGCGGATCGAGTAGACATCGCACGACCATTGGTGTAAGCGCCTACAAGCTATACGTAGAATCCGAATCTGCAAAGTGACGTTCCTACGGGAGTCTGAGTCTATTTACTCGTCGGAGTATATGACCGCTCATCGATGGCCTGCGCCGGTTGTCGATTCTGTGTTCTACCTGTTGACGAACCCTCCTACCTTGGGTCCAATCTACGAAACGTATTCGGACTCTGTTGGGCAGACGCGTACCGGGGAAAAGGGAGCGATTGAAAATGAAGTTCTTGCATCGAACGTTGGGAGCGTTGAGCATAACAACGCTCGCTTTCATGCCACTCCGCCACGGCGGTCGACCTGATGACATGCCCGATCTGGTTGTGTTGATGGTGGTAGATCAGCTTCGTGCAGATCTGCTCGAACGATACGACACGTTGTTTACCGGTGGTTTCCGTCGGCTGAGCGATGAAGGTCTTAGATTCACCAACGCGCGGCACGACCATGCCCTGACCAACTCCTCTCCCGGGCATGCGACTTTGGCAACTGGGTCGTTCCCGGCCGCACACGGAATCGTGGACAACTCCTGGATAGAGTACAACGGCGAGGGCTGGGACTACGTGAGTAGTGTTGCCGATTCGACGGTGTACATCGTGGACCATCCCGAAATCGGTGGAGTTTCACCACGCGCTCGTATCCTCCCAGGCATAGGGGACTGGATTGCTGTGAATGATGCTGATGCAGCGGTCGTGGCAATCGGTCAAGGAACCGCCTCTACGATGTCCCTGTCCGGCAAGTCTGGCGGGCACGCCTATTGGTCGTCATCCGCGGCAGGTGGCTTTGTAACGTCGAGTTACTTTCGCGAGACGTACCCTACGTGGGTACGGCAGTTCAACCAGGAGATGATGCCTCGCTACCTTGAGGACTCAGTCTGGGACTGTACGGTGCCGCCAGAGGCCCGGGGCATGGCGCGCGAGGACTCGGTACCCTATGAGAACGACGGATCGCAAGTGGCATTTCCGCACGTGTATGGAGATGAAAGGGGCACGGATAGCCCCGAGGAACGGAAAGTGTTCATGGAGTGGTTTCGAGGCACGCCGATGCATGACGCGGTCATCCTCGCGTTTGCTCGCAGTGCAATCGACAGCCTGGAACTGGGACAGCGCGAAACGACCGACTACCTCGGCGTGAACCTGTCATCACTTGATGATGTGGGGCACGCGTATGGTCCATGGAGCCTCGAGCAGCTCGACGCTCTTCTGCGGCTCGACCGTGCTTTGGGTGAGTTCTTTTCATTCCTTGACACCACTGTTGGGGTGAGGAATTACGTTGTTGCGGTCGCTGGAGACCACGGTGTGGCCGACGCACCGGAGTACGGAGCTGCTCGAGGAGGCAGACAGAGGCGCGTAACACTGGAGGAAGTGGAAACCCTGTTTGACAGTGTAATGGCAATCGCCGAGCCTACCGGCCAATACTCGGAGGAAGTTGCCAATAGAGTGTCAGCGGCAGTGGAGCGCTTCGACTTCGTGGCCGACGCTATGACCCATACCGATTTGACTGGACCGATGCCAGCCGATTCCTTCATTGCGCTGTATCGCAACTCGTACCGTTCGGATCGTCATCTATGGTTCCCTCTGCGGTCGGTTTCTCGGCGTGTCACGTTGGATCACTTCGGTGTAACGGCTCGCTTACAGCCTTGGGCGATGGTGGACTATGCGACAGCGATTCACGGCTCCCCGTACTCGCACGACCGCCGCGTAGGGCTTGTGTTGATGGGAGCCGGAGTACAACACGGGACCTCGGTGCACCCCGTTCGCTCCGTTGATGTGGCTCCAACACTTGCGGAACTTGCAGGAATTCCCGTCCCCGAACACGTTGACGGAGCGGCGCTCTTTTGTGCGCGGTGTGAAGATGCCGGTGGAGAGGCGCCTCTTTTTGAGGCTGTAAGAGAAGGGGAGCTGGTGACCGACGGCGGGCTCTCGCGAGGAGTCGCGTGGGGAGACTATGACAATGATGGTGATCCCGATCTGGTAGTTGCCAATACGATCAACTGGCCGCAGTTCCTCTACCGCAATGATGGCGATGGGTCATTTACCGAAATTCACGAAGTACCGATCACCTTGGCTGTCGGCTGGACGGAAGGTGTGCAGTGGATCGACTACGATAATGACGGTGACCTCGACCTATATCAAACTAATTCGCACAATCAACCGAACGGTTTGTTTCGCAATACGGGGTCTGGTGATTTTGTGCGTATCGCGGCAGGAGAGTTGACTGGCGACTCGGCTAGCTCGACCATGTCGTGCTGGGCGGACGTCGACCAAGACGGCGACCTCGACGCTTTTGTGGTAAATCGGGATGGGCAGCCAGATGCCCTGTACCGAAACAAAGGTGCGGGAGAGTTTGAACGACTCCGGGGGCGTGCGCCGGGTACTGACGCGGGCCACGGTCGAGCATGCGTTTGGGTCGACGTAGATGACGACGGTGACGTGGATCTGTATGTGGGAAATGCCAACGAGAGGAACTACTTCTATCGCAACGATGGTTCTGAGGGGTTTTCCGACGTGACGGAAGGAGATTTCGTAACTGCTGTGGCATACACCTATGGAGTATCGGCGGCCGATTACGATAACGACGGAGACGCCGACCTCTTTGTGAGCAATGTGAATGAAAGGAACGTCTTGTACCGCAATGATGGGAACGGTCGATTCAACAAGGTGACTGACAGTCCGGTAGTAAGTGACAGTGGCGGTGCTTCAAAGGGGAACACATGGGGAGATTTCGACAACGATGGCGACCTGGATCTGTTTGTTGCCAACGGCACGAACAGGCCGGATATGAGGAACTTTGTGTATCTGAATCAAGGAGACGGACGCTTTGTTAGGCTCGGTGGTGGTCCCGTTACGCAAGACGCTGACACGTCCGCGGGAGCCGCGTGGGCGGACTACGACATGGATGGAGACCTGGATCTGTTCGTGGCAAACTGGGGCGGAAGCGATGAAGACAACGCCCTGTACAGGAATATGACGAGCGGCAGGTCGTGGGTTTCACTGCGCACAGTAGGTCGTACGTCCAATCGGCAGGGGGTCGGTGCCAAGGTGAGGATCAAGGCGGAGATCGGCGGTCGCGCTTATTGGCAGACTCGGTGGGTCATACCGCATACGGGATATGCGAGCCAGAACATGCACGAAGTCCACTTCGGACTCGGCGACGCGACACGAATCGATTCGTTGGAAATACGTTGGCCGTCCGGCCAGCTCGATGCGTACGCTCGAGTCGAGCCGAATCGGTTCTTGGTGGTCACAGAAGGTGAGGCATGGCCGTGGCTCCGTCCACCGATGCATAAACCTCACTAACATTGTTATTGACTTCCCGGCGGTGACCTGGTACCCTTACACTAACATCGTTAGTGAGATGAGAGATGCCTAGGGAAACGCTCGGAGAGTTCGAACATCAGGTGATGCTTGCCATGCTGCAGCTCGGTGGCGAGGCCTATAGCGTGTCCATAGTGGTTGAGCTGGAGAAACGGACGGGCCGAGAGATTGCCCAGGCCGCGGTGTTCATTGTGCTACGCAGGCTGGAAGAGAAGGGCCTCCTCACATCTCGGATTGATGATCACGCCGTCGCGGACACAGGACGGGTGCGGCGCTACTTCAAGCCCACTCCTGAGGCACTGCGCCGCCTCAAGGACTCCCGTGATACGTACATCCGCTTGTGGGACGGGATCGAGACTACGCTGGAGAAGGCATGATGGGAGGCAACCCGCCGCCTGGAGACAAGCCGCCTCCACTTCCCCTCGCCGCCCGATTGCTGCTGCGCCTGGTGCTGAATCGGCAGGACCACCGCACGGTGCTCAATGATCTGTCGGAGTTGTACGAATGTCGCCGATCGAGTGACGGGGAGCTTGCCGCCCGGGCTTGGCTTCGCAGGCAGATTGCCTCCTACCCCAGGTGGCTCGCCGGCGAACGATTGTGGCGAATGTTGCCGGGCCAAGGCTTGAGACGAAGGACCGATCCCCACCCTGCACCCAGAGCAGGCGTTGCCGCAAACCTCCTGCGCGACCTGAGACACGGCGCTCGGACATTGGCGAGGGCGCCCATGCTCACCGCCACAATCGTGTTGACAGTAGGGTTGGGCATTGGAGCAACGACCGCGATCTTCAGTGCCATCAATGCAGTTCTAATCCGGCCGCTGCCCTACACCAATCCAACCGAATTGGTGCGTATCTACACCGAGTCACCCCCGCATCGCTGGCCACTCTCGGTGGCGGACTATCGTGCGTTGGAGGAACAGCAGACAAGTTTCAGGGGAGTCGCCGGATACGATAACGCCACGGTGACCTTCAACCGTGGTGACGTAGCCGAGCGGGTTCGAGGCAAGTTCGTGACGTGGGACTACTTCGTGCTGCTCGGTGTCACACCACTCCACGGTCGCGGTTTCAACGAACTGGACGGCAAGCCCGAGAGTGAGCCGACCGTGATAGTCAGCCATGGATTCTGGAGCCGACACTTGGGCAGTGACATGTCGGCAATCGGACAGTTCATCCAACTAGACGGTCGTAGCTACACCGTCGTGGGTGTGCTACCCCGGTACGTCGGGCCGTTCGAGCAGGACCGCGACTTCTTCGCCGCGGTGGAATGGCAGCACCCACCCCGCAGGGGACCGTTCTTCATAACGGTGCTTGCTCGTGTCAAGCCCAGTAGCGATCGCGCCGTTGCCGCAGATGAGCTCCGCACCATAAACCAGCGCATCTTCCCCGTATGGCGGGATTCTTATCAGGATGAAGGTGCTTCCTGGGGCATGATGGATCTGAAGGAAGTCGTGGTAGGCGACGTGTGGACCACACAAATGTTGGCTCTCGGCGCGGTGCTCTTTCTGCTCCTCATCGCGTCAAACAATGCTGCGAACTTGCTGCTCGCGCGCGCGACGCAGCGCGGTCGCGAATTAGCGGTACGAGCCGCACTCGGTGCTTCGCGAGGCAGACTAATGCAGCACACGTTGTCGGAGAGTGCTTGGCTTGCTGTCGGGGGCGCTCTGGTTGGGCTCGTGGTGATGTTTGGGGGATTGAGACTGCTAACGACCACAGGAGCCGCATTCCTTCCACGTACGCAAGAGATCCGCGTAGATGGTACTGTGCTCGGGTTCCTAGCAGCGGTTACGCTTTTGAGCGGACTCCTTTTCGGGCTGATTCCATCGTTGAGCGGTGCCAAGCTCCGCTTCGCACAAGTGCTTCGAGCGGGTGGACGCCCCGCGACAGATTCGGCGCGGCCGCGCCGAATCCGCCGAGTGTTGGTGACGTCACAGTTCGCGATCGCTGCACCGCTCTTGATAGGAGCGGGCCTGTTGGTTGGCAGCCTGGCGCGACTGCAGGGAGTCGATCCAGGATTCGACACCCACAACATCCTGGTAGCCAGCGTGTCTCTGCCGGAAGGAGCGTATCCGGAGAGGGAGGACACCCACACGTTTTGGCATCAGGCGCTAGAACGCATTGAAGCGCTTCCCGGTGTACGGTCAGTTGTGCTGGGAGACGCTCTCCCGCCGACCCGGGTCAACATGATCAACAATTTCAACTTGGAGGATAATCCGACTCCTACCGGACAGACTGAGCCCGCAACACCTTGGGTGGCGGTTACACCTGGATACTTCAGTGCGCTTGATATTCCTGCACTGGAAGGACGGTTGCTCAGCGAGTTGGACGATGGTGATGCGCCCCCGGTTGTGGTTGTAGATCAGGCTTGGGCGAATCGATTTTTCCCCAATGAGAGTGCGGTCGGAAGGAGATTCGTGAGCGGTGGATGCACGACCTGTCCCCTCACGACCGTCGTGGGCGTCGTGGGTGACGTAAAGTACCTGGGGCTCGACGACCCGGGTACGGGAACTGTCTATTGGCCCATGAATGCGGGGACAAAGTGGTTCATGTTCTTCCTTGTGCGGACATCCACTGATCCCATGAGCGTCTTGCCGACAGTGAGAAGCGCAATTCGGGAGTTGGACTCGTCGCTTCCGCTTTCGAACGTGACCACCATCGATGAGTCCATGGCAGACTCACTCCAAGCTCCGCGCTACCTCATGATTATCGCCGGCGCGTTTGCAGTGGTCGCCTTACTGTTGTCGGTCATCGGCATCTATGGCGTCATGTCGCACCACATACAACAACACACCAAGGACATTGGCATTCGTATCGCTCTTGGCGGTGGAACGAGAAGAGTGCTGGGCGAGGTCGTGTGGGGCGGACTGCGACTTGCTGTGGTAGGTGTGTTCATCGGCATGGTCGGAGCCCTTTACCTGACTCGCTTCCTGTCCAGTCTGCTGTTCGGCGTCGGTACCACTGACCCATTGACATACTCATCCGTCGCGGCAGTCATGTTGGGTATCGCACTAGTTGCCTGCGTGCTGCCCGCGCTACGTGCTGCCCGCGTGGATCCTGTCAGTTCATTACGACAGGAATAGACGACTCAGCGAGTTATGGAGTCGAGCCTCCTCAACAACTCCGCTTGATCGGACGCGCCTGCAGCACCCACGATCCTGTCTTCCATTTGAACTGCTCCAACGAAACCTGCGTAAGGAATCTCGTTGTAGAGAACCGTGAGCCCGTTGTGATCCAAGGTCTCCCACTCTTCGTGTAGTGCATCCCACACTGACGCAGCCACCGCAGGAAGTATTACAAAACCTTGCCAGGCTTCCTCCTCGGCAACGCCATATTGTGCGTACAGGGATTGTGGTAGTTCCGTGAGCCCCAGAAATCCTTGAGCCTGATATCCTTCACTACCTGGGACTCTACCCGGCTGCGGCAATAGGTCGAGCTCCGTGGGAGGTGTTGGCTCGCCCGGTAGAGAAGCGGCGATCTGCTGCAACAACTCCCGGCCTGTCGCTTCGGTCAACTCACCTTCGACGGCATTCACCTTTACATACGTTGTGCCCTTGAGCAGCAGTGCCTGGTACGGGGGTGAAACAACTGCCTTTAGGGCATGTGGCAACGACCCTCCCTTGTTCGGACTCTCTCGATTGAACACACCAAAGGCGTTCAGCGGTGATCCCATATCGTAGAGATCAACTGCAACGGTCAGTTCGTCCGAGGTCAAATCAGCTGTGCGGCAAGTCTGCACACCGTACTCTATGAATAGCTCGGCGGCGCCGTTGATATACTCCCACAGATTGTCTGCGTCGTAGGTTATCACGTCACCGGTGCGCATCCAACCGTCCACTTCCGGGAAATCCGACTCCGACTTGGCGCAAGCTATGACAAAGAGTGCCAATGCAGGTACTGCGAAAAACCGAGTCCATCTCATGGTCTCTTCTCCTACTGCTTCAGGTTCCGCTGCCATTGTTTACGCAAATGTCAACAAATCGTGTACTTGGAGCATGTTAGACAGTATGTCGATTCCGTGGGGGCAGGCTCCGCTACAATCTCCTGCACAGTCACGACATGTGGAAGCGGTGGCACCTACCAGATCCGAGTACAGCGACATCGCGTATTTCTCCTGGCCTTGCCCCTCGTAGTAGTACGCGTAGCGCATGATGGTGCTGACAGGCACGTCGTGGGGGCAGCTCGTGCTGCATTCGGTGCACCCGTGGCGGCAGTACTGGCTGTTCAGTGCAAGCTTGCATTCATTCAACATCTGCAGCTCGGCAGATCCGAGCTCGGTGCCGGATAACGGAACCACCTTGTCCACGAGATCGAAGTTCGTAAAGGCGATGCATGCGGAGTGCATGTCAGGATTCTGAATGACCCAATGAATGCTTCCAATCCTGAGCTGCTCCTCAGTCTGTATCCCGAATTGATCGACGAACGTGCGTGTACGATCGTAGAGATCCTTCCGCCGCTGAGTCTGTGCCTCGAGCCGCTGTACGGCTGCCTCGCGGCTTTGCCCGCGTCGCGTGAAACGCTCTATGTACTGTTCCTGCTGCTCGGTGAGGTTGGCAGGGTCTAGCGGAGTGTATTGGAGTACGCCCGGAGCAGTCTTCATGGCGGTGGTACCCACATTGTTGGCCTTACACGCCGCAATGATCCGGTCCGCCTCTTCGTGGTTCATGAAGTTGTACACCAGCAGTAACACATCGAATCGGCCGTCCTCTGCGGCGGCACTCAGCAGGTCCGCCATGCTGGGTCCCTGGCTGCCGGGCCCGTGGTAAGTTGCGCCTGTGAACCGAACTCTCCCCTCAGATTTCAATTGGGCCATGGCATGGTGATATCCCGC
>JBDGZZ010000151.1:0-11841 GCA_039588335.1 Gemmatimonadota bacterium
CCAACATCTCAGCAGTCATGTCCACACCAATTACCTGGCCCGATGCTCCCACCATTTGCGCAGCAATCAAGCTGTCGATGCCCGCGCCACTCCCGATGTCGACTACCCGCTCCCCCTCACGCAACACCCCGAGGGCGAATGGATTGCCTGTTCCAGCAAACGACTCTATCGAACCTTCCGGAACACCCTCAAGCCACTCGCTTTGATATCCAAGTCGCTGGGCAAGGGGTCTTCCCGTGTGAAAGTGAAAACCTTGACCGGGAGTGCATGCAACCGCTCTGTACTCTTCTTGAATGGCTTCACGCAAAACATCGATATCGACGTTGATCTTCCCCGCTGTTCCCATCGGACCTCCTAGGTCGGGATACCCACTACCAAGCAATCGAGTCTGTATGTTGTGTACGGGACCAATCCCCACCTCTCCCCAACGTTCAAGAGGCGCAGGACACCAGCCAAAAGGTTCACAGCCTGAATCGTCTGGTCCTGGGTTATATCTTGGGAAACCGCTGGCCTGTGCTAGAGTCACTCGACGGCAGATCAAGGCAGGCGCCCCATAGCGTACCAACAATACCCCCTATGGCCGCTAACAACCAGCCCCGAGCTTGTGAACATTGTCACAAACACTCACCGACCTGCAGGCAGTGACCTAGGAAGAAGTCAAACGGTCAGGCCATCCAAGTAGAAGATGTTGCCGAGTAGGCGTACGACATCCGTGAACCCATCGATTGCCTGTCGAGTTGGTTCCGGTTGGCTCGACACGTTACCTTCGGCCATTACGAGTCCAGCACAACGTCGAGCTCAATTAGCCACGGGCACCTACGAATGAAGCATATCCGTAACGCCAACGCTCTCGTCACCGGATCCTCACGTGGCCTTGGACCGTACATGGCCCGGGCTCTAGCCGCCAATGGAGCGAACGTTGCGGTCACCGCTCGAACATCGGAACCGCTGGAGGATTTGGCAGAATCAATCAGGAAACTTGGTATCCAATCCGTGGCCTTACGTGCCGATCTGTCGCTGGCAGCCGAACGCGTGACATTGATCGAGCATGCAACGACCGCACTCGGCGGGATCGACATACTGGTGAACAATGCTGGCATCGAGTCTGAGGGTGCGTTCCTGGAGATCGACGACACCACGATCGAGCAGACCGTCGAGGTCAACCTCACGGCGCCGATGCACCTCGCCAGAATGGTGCTACCACAAATGCTGGAAGCAGGTCACGGGCGCATAGTCAACGTTTCGTCCGTTGGCGGTAAGCGCGGAGCCCCGTACGACGCAGTTTACTGCGGCACCAAAGCCGGTCTGATTCAGTGGAGCAACGCGTTGAGGCAAGAACTAAAGGGGACCGGTATAGGTGTGTCCGTTATCTGCCCAGGGTATGTGACCGGTGTCGGCATGTTTGCCAAATTCGGGATCGATCCCCCCATGGCCCTTGGATCGTGCACGCCGGAACAGGTGGCCAAGTCACTCGTACGGGTGATCACCCACAACCGTCCAGAGATGATTGTCAACTCGCGACCGGTGCGCCCGCTACTCGGATTGGGCGAGTTGTTTCCGCGCATTGCCGATTGGATGGTAGGTGCGTTGGGCATAACCGAATTTCAGCGACGTAAGGTAGAGGACTGGAATGCAACCGAGATACGCTAGCCGACGAGTCCGCAGTCTATGCCTGGTCGCTTGTGTCGCGGCGACAGCGACGGCATGTGAATCAGCCGCGGATCGTACAGATCAAGCGCCGTCACAATCGGCGCTTGGCACAGCGGGCGATTCTTTGCTATCGCGCGCAATCACCTACCACGATCCGAACGGCGTGTGGGACAACAGCGACTTTCGCATCGAGTGGTTCGGCACTGGAGCAGACGGATCGGAACGGACATCGGTTCGGTTGCACTTGCGTCGTGAGGAGGGGATTTTTGAGCTCAGCGGACAGTACCGCGGATCGGAGTTGGAATACCGAACGCAAGGATCGCAATGGACTGCAACCGTCGACGGTAACACAGACCTCGAACCCGAGGTGATGGACAGGATGCGCCTCAGTCGCGAAGAGGGAATGTTCTGGCGCGACTACTTCAGCTTCCTAGCCGGTCTACCCATGAAACTACGCGATCCTGGCACCATCATCGATCCAACGCCAACCTCCACGACCTTCGAGGGCAACGATGTGGCATCTCGTACGACCCCGATGTTGGCGGCGATACCTGGTATTTCTACTTCGACCCCGATTCGGCGTCCCTCGTCGGCTGTAGATTCTACCATGACGAGTCGGCCAATGACGGCGAGTACATTGTACTGGAGGGACTGATCGAGTCAGGTGGCGTTCGGATACCTCGACACCGACGTTGGTACGTCAATGAAGACGACCGGTTTCTGGGAGCTGACGAAGTTCGCTCCGTGGAACTGACATCGGGCAGATAATAGAAGCGGAGATGGCAGGGGCAACGCATTGCGTCGCCCGAACGGACAGAGGGACAGGTCAAGATCATTGCTGGATGTTACATCTGAGGAGAGGTAGGTCGAAGAAGTCTGCTACCCCTGATGCTTGCCGCTCGAGGTCACCCCGTACGGACTTGGCGAGAGCGGAGAAGGGGCAAGCAGCACTCCTTCCACATGTCCTCCGGGTCGCCAGACTCTCTTGTAGTAGTCGTCTGCAACCAACCAGGTCTTGCTCCTCAGTCCCAATAACAGAGGGTCGAAACGATACAACAAGCGAATCGGCCAGGTGTCTACGGCCGGTGGCTTTGCTGTCACGTCTTCCAAGTCGGTGGACAACACGTAATGGGATTCACCGTCCAGTTCGACCTCAGTCAACTCAGTCCGCAACGCTGCGATCCATCGGCTGGCGCTCGGAATCGACACGCCCCGCCAGTAGGCCAAGTCGTGTGTGGTAGCAGGGCCGTAGGCATGCAGGTACCGCCGAGCTAACTCTAGGTTAGCCATCTCAGGTGACGGGGGTTTCCAGTCTAGACTTGGCAGCCAGACCTCGCGATGTGCAAACCGTGCCTCACTTCCCACTGGGGCGGCGTGACAAGCAAGTCCTCTCCGGACGAGGTCCATGGCAAATCCGTAGCCCTGTGGCATCCATTCATACAGATCCGGCACCATGGCCATCATGCCCTTCCAACTAAGTACTCCGCCATGGCGCATGCGCTGGGCGACACTTTCCGTAGCTTCGGTCAGTCTTCCGAGATCGCGTCCCTCTTTCTCCATTCGTTGTTCGAGCCATGACTTGGTCACTTGCATGGCAGAGTGTAGCACTGGCCAATCATGACTAGGGTAGAGATGCAGTGTATTCCTCTGTCCCCATAGCTTGATCAGCACACGTTTGCCGAAGAGAAGGTCGTTGAGGTTCTCCAGACTCAATCCATTGGTACGGTTCCATAACGCAAGGGCTGCAGGGGAAGGGAATTGTGCCTGGATACCGATCAAATCCTCGGCGGCTGCCTCCGCCGACTCGAACGGAGTCACCAACCCAGAGCGGCACAGTCGAAACCATGCCACTTGCTTACGAGAAAGTCGCACGCGATCCGCTAGTTGAGGCATTCCAGACGGGCATTCTCGAGGGTCGGGGGGGTGGGGTGAATCAGCGGCGGGCACCAAAGGATTTGGTTGTAACAGTTAGCCCCACAACCGGTTATCGGCTGTGGGGCTGGCGGCCTGAAACCGTGAAGGTTCACTCCGGCTGTGGCAGCTGCTTCCAGCACCCCAGCACCCGCCCATCCGGGTCCTGGAACAGACAGAACGTCCCGACGTTGGGCACTTCCTGCTCTTCCACCACGATCTTGCCGCCGGCATCCTTGATTCGCTGCCTGATCTCTGCGAGGTCGTCAACGTTGATGTAAAAGGCCATGTTTCCCGGCCAGGGACCCTGCTGCGGCTGCATGATCCCGCCGTTGATCCCACCTTCGCCACCGGTGTCCACCAACCGGTAATTGATTTCCTCTACGTGATTGATGTTCCAGTCGAACGCGTTGGCGTAGAAATCGGCGCACTTCCCAGGATCCTCTGACCATAGTTCCCAGTGAACAACGGGATGGGGCATGGAACGACACTCCTCACATGTTGTAAGTTCGGTCAAATAGAATATCGAATTACGAATAAAGAATGGTGAACTCTGAAGTTATTTCGACATTCTACATTCCCTGTTCAATGTCCGACATTCGTCCTAGCCTCAGTCCTCCACCTCGATCACCATGGTGTTGGCGATCTTGTCACCCAGCCTGCGGCCTTCCGGATCGGTGATAACCAGGTACAACTCGAGGACGCCGATCGCAAAGGCCGCCAGGGCAACGGGAATGACGAACAGCCATCCGATGAACGGAATCCACCATAGCAGTTCCACGATGCCGCCCAGCGCAAACATCCAGTTGCGCCTTACGGAAGCGGTGATGTCCATCGGCGAACCGTCCAGCGTTACCGGGCGGAGCTTCATGAGGTGCTTTCCAACCGACCGGTGATGCATGAACTCGAACTCCATGCCATCCCGTACTGCCCAATAGGCCGCAGCGGCGAGTCCGCCAACCGCTGGAATCAGGCCGATCACTATTCCTATGCCCCCGTCGATCGCGGCGGCCACGAATCGCTTACCAAGGTCCGCCTTGTCGCCCGCGGACCCGGCATCCGATTGCTCACCTTCCGTGTGTGTTCTGCTCTCGTCTTCCATCTCTCCCCTCCCCTGTCATGCCATTCGCCGTCGGACCTCACAATCCGGGTCCACGACGATTAGGTCGTCAGCTAGTTGTAACCCTTCATCATGTCCGCCATCGTCATCTTCTTGTAACCGGCGGGCGGTGTGAACAGGTCGTCGGAAACGGACTGCCGGTCCACGGACAGCGTCTCCTCTATTTCGTACATGTCGTAACCGAGTCGCAGCATCAGTACCGGGAACCCATGCTTGGCGACCAGTGTCGACGCATCCGTCTCTTCCTCGTCCATGGCCATCGAGTTGACGCTCTCCATCAAACCGGCAAAGGCCTCCACCAACTGTGCGTTGTCCTTGGATACCCACACCCGCGTCACTCCATCGTCGGCATCGACATCGTATGCGACGCACTTCATGCCATTGATCGATTTCGACAAGCCTGTTTCACGCGGTTCGGGTTGTTCCGAAGTACCGCCCATGTCAGGCATCATCGACTTCATTCGCTCCATGTCTTCCTTGGTCCACTCGATGTACGTTCTCTCAGTGGGCTGGAACATCCGGATGATCCCTTTCTCCAGGTCCATCGTCGCATAGGCAGGACCCTCCTCGGTTTCCATGTCGGTGCGAATCAGGCTGCCCTTGATGTACACGTTGGTTTCCTCAACCGTCATCACACCGTCGGCTTCCAGCTCCTCGCGAAGGGCCATTATGCGCTCAGTCGGCACGTCGAATATCGCTTCCGACATGTCAAAACCCTTGTCTTCGAGCGCGTATCTCTCTACCGAGATCGTTCGTTGTTTGATGACTCCCTCGAACTGCTGTGCAGCGGCCAGCGACGGCATTGTCAGAGCCATCATGGTTAGTAGTGTGCTCAATCGTTTGGTCTGCATTGATGTTCTCCCCTCATCTAGTTAGCTCAGTCAGTCATTGAGCGGTTGTCGCCTTAGAGTACCTGACAACCCAATTTTCCCTTCACGCTGATCGTATGTTCGGCCTCTGATTGTAGATCGATACCCGAGAACCCGGCTGTTATCAAGTCAAAGCCAAAGTCGTCCTTGCCGGCAGATTCGACCGTCATGGTGCCGTCGCCGTAGAAACGATCGTCCGTGCGAAAGTTGTCGTCGTGCAGCGTGGTGATGCTGTCAGGAACTGCGACCGTGAAGCGAACCGCGTGCACACCGGGACCGTTGCCATCAGCCTCGAGCGTGATGATCCAGTCACCGAGCGTGTGTGCTTTGAAACCGTCTTCGGTCTCGCTGCACATCACGACGTCTTCCTCACGGGCCTGTAACTCGGCATCGCCGCTCACCGTGTACTCGATCCACACTGGGGAAACTGCAGCAGCGCCGCCGGTGAGCGACGGTGTCTCCATGGTGCCGGTCACCTGCACGGGTGCCATGCATACCGCCACAACGGCCAAGGCACTTGGCAGTGCGAACTTCGATTGTCTGCTACTCATGACCTGGATTCTCCTATCTGCCCTTAGTGTCCGTTCAGCTGCTGTTCTGTGATATTCAATGACCCACGGCTATCGCGTTCGGAAATCCTGTCACCCGAATGCGCGCCGTCACTTCGTTCGTCGCCGGATCGATGCGCACGACACGAGCATCCTCTGGCAGCGCAACCCACACTGAGCCGGCACCAACTGCGACATCCTCGACCCATCCCTCCAACTCGATCATGGCTAGGATCTCACTCGATGCAGCGTCAATCCGGATGACCATGTTGTTGTCGCCGGTTCCGACCCATACCGAGCCAAACCCCACGGCAAGCCCCGGTCCCTCCATGCTAGTAACACCCACATCAATTGGCTCTACGCCGCCTCCTGGCCCTACTCGCAGAACACGACCGAAGATCAAGTCCGAAGCCCAGAGTGTCCCGCCATCGCCAGCAAGCGAGTTCGGCTCCCCATCAGTCTTTATTATGTCGGCGACAGCGGAAGCATTCGGCGCAAACCGCTCGATCTGACCCTGAGTAGTCGCTGCCCACACTGAGTTGTCCGTCATCGCCACATCATACACCATGTACTCAGTCGTGACGCTGCCAGCGACTTGGTTCGTGCCCGGGGCAATACGTGTCAACCGGCTATCGTCACCGTTGCCCACCCACACAGATGCACTCCCGACGGCAATGCCGCCGTTGTAGGTCTGCGTCTCTACCGTTGCCACCACCTCGCGCGTGACCGGGTCGATCCGGTGTACCCAACTAGACAGGTAACTGACCCACACTGCTCCATCACCGATTGCGATGGCATCTCCCGTGACACCCCAGCGTGGGTCGATCAGGTCGATAATGCTGTCGGTGGCTGGATCGATGACCGCGATGGTGCCCCTGTTGCTCTTCACGACCCAGACGAGTTCGCTACCCTCTTGCTGACCGTCCCTTCCCCCCGCAACATAGTCAGTCCGGCTCGATGAGCTGGCGGCTTGCTGTGCTTTGAGCAGAGAAGTCGTGGGAAGCCAGAGAGAAGCACAGATTACCAGTAGCCGCACGCGCCGAGTTCTCACTCGCAGGTCCGACGATTGCAACAATCCGTCTGGTGACAGTCTAGAAACAGCCAATTGGGCGACTCCGAAAATGCGTAGCGAGTCAACAATACAGCCTGTGCTCCCCGAGAGCCAGAGCGAGCACTTGTGAAGATTGTCACAAGCCTGCACCTTCTCGCTAAAACCGAGATCCGCGGAGGCCGACCATGTCGCGGTTTGCGAGTTCCTTTCCGATTGTGGCTACCCTTGCAGCCCTCTCACTCCCATCCGTTCAAGCACTTCGGGCGCAAGAGCTCGATCCCGGTCGTTACGAACAACTGAAGTACCGCTACATCGGACCCGAAGGCAACCGAACAACTGCTGTGGTCGGGATCCCTGGCAATACACGCATCTACTACGCAGGTGCCGCTTCAGGCGGGATTTGGAAGACGACTGACGGCGGGACTTACTGGGAGCCGATCTTCGACGATCAGCCGGTCGCATCGATCGGTGCGCTAGCTATCGCACCGTCGGATCACAATGTGATCTGGGTGGGAACGGGAGAGGCAAGCATCAGAAGCCACGTCTCAATTGGTGCCGGTGTTTACAAGTCCACCGATGCCGGCAAGGCGTGGCAACTGATGGGACTCGAGGCAACCGGTCGCATCAGCCGCATCGTGATAGATCCACGGAATCCCAACAAGGTGTTTGTTGCGGCGCAGGGTCACAGCTACGGTCCTCAGCAGGAGCGCGGCATATTCAGAACGAGAGATGGTGGAGCCACCTGGGAGCATGTGCTATTCGTGGACGAGAATACAGGCGCCTCGAGCCTCGTCATGGATCCGAACAACCCACGCATCCTATTCGCCGGTACATGGCAGCTGGAGATCCACACCTGGGGAAGGGAGAGCGGTGGACCAGGCAGCGGCATCTTTACATCCCGCGACGGTGGCGACACGTGGACGCGCATTACCGGCAATGGCCTTCCCGAACTTCCGTTCGGCAAAGTCGCGCTCGCCATCGCACCAACGAACTCGAATCGCATCTACGCGTTGATCGAGACAGGCGACGGTGTCCCGTGGCACGATCAGGATACCGAGAGTGGCGAGCTGTGGCGGTCGGACGATGGCGGCGAGAACTGGACGCTAGTGAGCCACGATCGACAACTAGCCGGCAGGACCCACTACTACTCACGGGTGGAAGTGGCCCCGGACAACGAGCACGAGGCCTTCTTCTTGTCTGCTTCATTCAGCCGCACGCTGGACGGCGGTGTTACCACGATCGACTCACAAGGCAGAGCGAGCCCTTGGGGTGACAATCACGATATCTGGATCGATCCACTAGCCCCCGACCGGATGGCCGTCGCAAACGACGGGGGCTTGGACATAACGCTCAACCGCGGGGCGACTTGGCGCCGAATCGAGCTGCCCATTGCGCAGATGTACCACGTAACAGTCGATACGAGAATCCCCTATTATGTATACGGAAACCGGCAGGACGGCCAATCCGCTCGCGGTCCAAGTCGCACCTTCTACAGTGGATTTCTGGGATCCGTGGGCAACATACCGCGCGGTGACTGGCACGACGTTGGTGGAGGCGAGAGTGGCTGGGCAACGCCAGATCCGGAAGATCCCAACATAATCTGGTCGAGTGCCTCCGGGTCGGGTGCCGGCGGAGGGATCGTGACCCGAATGGATCTCGCGTCGCGCCAAGTGCGCGACGTCGAAGTATGGCCACGCACCACGACTGGTTGGCCCGCCGGCGATCTCAAGTACCGCTTCGTATGGGACCCACCGCTCACCATCTCACCGCACGACCACAACAAGGTGTACACCGGCAGTCAACACGTACACGTAACCACGGACGGTGGGCAGAGTTGGCAGGTGATGAGCCCCGATCTCACGTTGAACGACGAAGGCAAGCAAGGTTTGTCCGGCGGCTTGACTCCCGACAATATTGGCGTCGAATACGCCGGTGTCGTGTTTGCGATCTCCGAGTCACGCCTAAAGCCGGGACTGATTTGGGCCGGCACGAACGACGGCTTGGTACACGTCACTCAGGATGGCGGAGAAACCTGGACCAACGTGACCGACAATATTCCCGACCTGCCGCCGTGGGGCACGGTAAGCAACATAGAGCCTTCCCGCTACGATACAGCCACCGCGTACCTGGCAGTGGACGGCCATCAAGCCAACAACCGCGATCCCTGGGTCTACAGAACGAACAACTACGGAAGATCTTGGGAGCGAATCACGAACGGGATTCCGGTGAGTCCTCTCAGTTACGCGAACTGCATACGCGAGGATCCGGTGCGGCAGGGTCTCTTGTACCTGGGCATAGAGAACGCACTCTACGTCTCGTTCGATGATGGAGACAACTGGCAACCCCTTCAGACCAATCTCCCACACGCGCCGGTGTATTGGATGGTGATTCAAGAACACTTCAATGACCTCGTGGTGGGCACATATGGACGTGGGTTTTGGATTCTCGATGACCTCACACCTCTGCAGCAACTAACGAGCAGTATTGCTGGAAACGACGCACACCTGTTCGAGCCCCGACCTGCCTATCGATTCAAGAACACGGTGCCTCCATATGCTTCGTTCCAGGATCCCACCGCCGGACAGAATCCACCGTACGGGGCCTCGATCAACTACTACCTTTCGTCAGAGCAAGACAGTGTTGAGATCGAGATTCTGGACAGCAGTGGCGAAACCGTCCGCACGCTCGACGAGGTAGGTACGGACGCAGGTATCAACCGTGTGTGGTGGAATCTTCGCTTCGATGCATCTATCGAACCGAAACTACGAACGAGCCCACGGTACGCGCCCTGGGTTAAAGTCGGTGACGAAGGCTGGCGGTCCGCTCCCGGCTTGGGACGGATGTCTGTGATGGTCCCGCCCGGTACGTACACTGTGAGGCTGACGGTTGGCGACGAGCAATTCACCCAACCTCTATCAGTTCTGAAGGACCCCAACTCGTATGGCACGGAGGCCGACATCGCTTCCCAGACCCAGGTGGTCCTCGCCTTGCGGCATGACCTCGACCAAGTGGTCGAAATGGTGAACACGATCGAGCTCATTCGCAGTCAACTCTACGCGCTGAACGGCGTGCTCGAAGACAACGATGATGCCGCGTCGGTCAAACAAGCCTCCGAGGAATTGGATACAAAGCTCATCGCGCTGGAAGAGAAGTTGTACCAGATGAAGCTGACAGGCCGTGGTCAGGACGCCATCCGCTGGCCCGGTATGCTGGGCCGGCAGATCAACTATCTCGCCGGCAAGATCTCGCTGAGCGACTTCGCTCCCACAGACCAGCAGCTGGAGGTGAAGCAGGAGATCGAAGGAGAACTGCAAACGCACCGGACCCAGTTCGATCAGTTGATGTCAGTCGACGTGGCTGGGTTCAACAGTACTCTGGCTGCGAGCGGCCTACAGGGTGTGATCGTTCCGAGGCACTAGATCCAAGTTCACGGGAGTCCCGGCACAGGAACCCGGGACTCCCGTTACCGAAGTGTTGTCCGGCTTACCACCCTCCCGTACTCGTCGCCTGCGTCACGGCGTCACCACGTACGAGTGCGTTGAATAAAACCTTGAACGTCGCGTGCGTCTGCACACGATGTTGCGGCCGTAAGCCGAGGAGCACGATTCTACCACCTGTACCTCCGGCCACCATTGGTGCGAAGTCCAATTGCACAGCTGCTGCGCGACCTGAAAGATGATCTTCTCCCCTAAGCCATCCCGACGCACGTACGTCGGTGTTTGGATACCGGACTGCCACAGTAGCAGTCTGACTGGCGAAACCTTCAGTGAGTGTGAAGAACGGGCTTCGAATGAAATACCCCCGCGACTCCTGCGGCATGCCCCATGTGAGTGAGTGCGTCGGATCGGTCTCGATGTTCACGATCGTTCCCGGGATCAGTAGCTCGTCGTTGCTCAGCCCCTCAGCTGCATTCTTCACCGGAATCGGCCAATGCTCGATGAAGAGCCCCGTTGCGTTGCCCAATGACACGGCCGTTCCTCCTGCATCCACGAACGCGCGAACGGCATTCAGCCCGTCCTCACCGATTCCGCCTCTGTAGACGGGCGGTGTCGTCCGCGAGTTGCTTCCCTCAACAATACTGGTGGCGCTCTGATGAGCGAACAGAATCACGTCAAACCGATCCACCAGGGGCGTTCGCTCCACGCTCTCGGGTGTATTCACGGCAACAAAGGAGGGCCAGTCAGAGCGAGCGTCCTGTGCGATATCGAAGTCACCTTCAGCGCCACTCGCCGCCCTCAAATCTTGTGCATGTAGCGTAGTGTACTCGAAGCCGTAATCATCCAGCAACCATCGAGTCCACCCTTCGTCCATATTGGAACCCCACGGCTGGTACACGGCAATGCGAGGCCTACGCACCTCGACAGTTGCTACTCGTGGAGCGCCGTTCATTGCCACAATCACCAAGCCGTACTGACCAGCCAGAGCCTCCATACGGTCTCGGAGAACGCCGCCGATGATCCACGTTCCAGCACCGAACCAGTCACCGTTTGCCCCGACAAAGGCGGTCTCCGCACGTCTGATAGACGCACCGTCGTTCCACAACTGGTTGGCCACCTTGAAAGCGTCGTTGTATGCAGCCGAGATGACGAATGTGTTCCCACTACCATCAACTCGACCACCCGGCAACGCAACTTCGTCTACCACCTGTAGTGACGCATCGAACGGCTCGTCCACAAAGTCCACATCCACCCC
>JBDGZZ010000152.1:0-9330 GCA_039588335.1 Gemmatimonadota bacterium
CGATCTCTTCATCAGTCATGGTGTGAAGCCGCGGTGGGACAGTGTCCGGCGCCAGGTGTGCGAACCACGGCGCCTGCTCAGGTTCGAAGGGCCGCACCGGATTGTCCCTCAGCTGCCTCAAGTACCAGTCGGTATTTCCCAGCGAGAGATTGACCACCGACACATCACGGCGGACTCCGGCGACTTCCTGCATATACCACAACGGGAATGTGTCGTTGTCGCCATTCGTGAACACGATACCGTATGGCTCGGCGGACTGCAGTACGTTGTACGAGAAGTCACTAGCGAGCCGTGCTTCCGGACCGTGTCTGCGACTAGCAGCGCTGAAGTTGAGTACGAGCGGAAACAACGCCAACGCGAACACGGCAACAGGCACGACGGCTACCCGGTCTACTTTCTTCCCTTCGGGATCCCAAGCCGCACGGAGCTTCCGGTAAAGACCGGCGAGTCCAATGCCGGCCAGCACACCCCATATCTGGAACGATACGGTGAAAAAATAGTCGCGTTCCCGAACCTCGTGCATTTCAATCGACGGAAACCGGTCCCAACCCAAAGAGTACCCCGGCTTGAAGTTCATGTAGCCCATCAGACCCGGCCCAGTAATCACGAAGAGGACCACTAGCAGCCAGAAGGCCGACCGATCACGTTCCCACAATACCGATGCGCCGAACATGCCGAGTGAGACGAACAGGATCGTGAACGGAATCCGCGGTGTGAGCCCTACTGGAGTCGTTGCGGCCAAACCGTTGGCCCACTGCCAATCGAAGTACTGTAGGTAGTTCTGGATCTGCAGCAGGATGAGAGCGAACGACCGCCCTGGGTTACCCGCTCCCGACAACTGCGTTGGATCGTCCCAGGGAGACCTTGGTGGATACTGCTTACGCTGAATCACCTCCCAGAGGCTCGTCCAGGTCGATGGATCGGCCTCGTTGATGAAAGGACCGACATTGGCGCGGAAATACAGGAAGAGATAGGTCGATGCACCCACTACGGCGATTGCAAGCACACTGATCGCAAACTTCAGCCCCCCAACTGACGCAGCATAGGCCGCAGCCGCGAGAAAGGCGACGAAGCCTACGGCCAGCAGCACTGTATTTCCCAGACCCGTACCGATGAGCAGCGCCCACACACCTACGAGCACGGCCCACTGTCCCCATTCGACCCGTCTGTCCTCCTCACGGGGAAGCGGTTCCTTCTTGAGAACGTGTGCCATGAACCAGATCACAGCCGGACCCACCAGCAAGGCAAGTAGGTGGTTTCCAAGAGAGATCGCGGCGAAGAACACGATGAGTAGCAGGATGTGTGGCGCTCGAGGCTTGCCGCGGTTTTCCCGCCACAGCCATGCAAGCCATGTGGTGGCTGCGATACTCAACGCCGCCACCATGTAGACCTCGGTCTCATTCGAGTTCTGCCACACCGTGAAGACGAAGGCCGACACCAGCGCCGCGGCCAATGCGCCACCGTACACGAACACGGAATCACGTCCGGCAGCGTCATCCGACCGGCCGCGCAACACCTGCACCACAAACAGGAAGATCAACGCAGCTGCTGCCGCGCTGAATGTGGCAGTCATCAGATTGGTGCGGTACGCGTACTCGCCAATCGGAACCAGCGTCGCCCAGACGTTGGCTATGAGCGTGAACAGAGGTGTCCCCGGCGGATGCGGGATGCCAAGAATCTTGGACGTGGCAATGAACTCACCGGCGTCCCAGAAAGTCACGGTGGGCGCTAACGTCCAAACGTACCCGGCCAAGATCGCCACAAACACAGCAACGGCCGCCTTGTACGGTAGCCGGCCAGAGTCGTCCTGTAGCTCGGTTGTCGTCTTCTCTATCATGATCTTGCTTTTGCTGGCCGAATCTAGGCTGGAGAAGCCTTACCTGACGCGTCCGACAGCGCAAGTGCCGGTCTGGCGCGACCGGCCAAGGACTCCTGGACCTGATCAGACGTCACACCCCGGCGCAACAGCCCGCGAGTCGCAATCGAGATCTTGGAGGTCTCTTCCGACACCACAATTACGACGGCGTCGGTCTCTTCCGAGAGGCCTAGCGCCGCCCGGTGCCTGGTGCCGAGCGACTTATCCGTGACCGGGAACTGGGTCAAGGGAAGAACGCAGCCTGCTGCCACGATCTGGTTGCCTCTAATAATTACGGCACCGTCGTGAAGCGGGGAGTACGGGGTGAATACCGTCGCCAGGAGGTCCGCCGAAACGTTGGCCTGCATCTCGGTCCCGGTCTCCACGTAGTCGTTGAGAGAAGCCTCTCCCTCAACCGCAATGATGGCTCCTGTTCCGTTTCTGGCAAGGCGACTAACCGCGTCTGCCACTTCGTCAGCAACCGCATGTTGGTCCGTATTGGTGAGGAAGCGAATCGCTCGGGACCTTCCGAGACCCGCCAGCGCCTGTCGCAGTTCCGGCTGAAAGACTACGACCGCCGCGAAAGCACCATAGGTAAAAATGAGCCCCAACAGAGTGGCGATCATATCCAACTTGAAAATCACCGCTATGAAATAGACTAACACCAGCGATAAGAGGCCGAGCAAGATTTGCAGAGCTCGCGTGCCGGCGAGGAAAAGCAGGAGCCGGTAGATGACGAACGCGACGAATAGAATCTCGATAACGTCGCCCAGACCCGGAATCAGGAACGGGAACCGATCGAAGGGCATCACATCCGCCTGATCGCGCTGGCCACGTCGAGTGCTTCACGCACTGGCCGAACGGCGTGGACCCTGAACAGACCGGCACCTTCCATGTACGCCGCCGCGCACGCCGCTGCAGTGGCAACATCCCGCTCCCCGACTTCCGTTCCCGTAGCGGCTCCGAGAAACCGCTTCCGGGACGGTCCTATCATGACGGGAAAACCAAGGGCTGCCACAGTTCTGAGTCGATTCAGAATCTGGTAATTCTGTTCCGGCCGCTTCGAAAACCCAAGTCCCGGATCCAGGACTATGTGGTCACGGCCCAATCCGCGACTCGTGGCACAGTCCACTGACCGGTCCAGCTCGAAAGTCGTCTCGGCGGCGACATCCTCGTAGTGGGCATGGTCGTAGGTTGCCATATCAGACAGCGTGCCTCGGGAGTGCATCAATATGAGGCCGGCACCGTGTTTCGCACACACGTCTGCGATGCGCGGATCCATACGGAGTCCCGAAACGTCGTTCACCGCCCAGGCCCCGGCAGTGAGGGCAAGTTCGGCCGTCTCAGCCTTCACTGTGTCGATCGACACCGGGATCTCCGGATACCGCCGGGCCAAGCCGTCCAAAACGGGTTCCAGCCGACCCCACTCTTCCTCCGCAGCCACCGCCTGCGTCCGACCTGGCCTTGTCGACTCTGCACCGACATCCAGCATTCGGGCACCTGCCTCCAACAAATCATCCGCATGCCGCAGAGCGGCTTCTGGCTCCAGGAATTGGCCGCCGTCGCTGAATGAGTCGGGAGTGACGTTTAGGATTCCCACCACCACTGGGCTGCAGAGATCGATCGACCCCCGTGCCATAATCCAACGCTCGGGCCTCTCCGCCAGCCCTCGCAGGTACCGACCGATATCCTCGATGGCGGCCCTGGGCAGGATGTCGGCACCCGAGCGCGTCAGGCTGGCCAGACCCCACATCGAGCCGGCCAGAAGGGCCCAGTCGGCCCCGGACAGGCATTCGACTCCCTGCTTGCGGGCTGCGAGGACCAACGAGTCGAGTTCCTCGGTGGAGAGAGAATCGAAGAGAAGTGTGACCGGGTCGAGACCCGTGGCAGCAGCGGCCGCCCGGGCCTCATCCATGCCCCGCCGCACCAGCGCGTGCCGGACCACGTCCGGACAGCGCGATGCGAGCGGGGTGAGATTCACGCCCCGGCCGGTTCTGCAGGGGGAGTGCCGAGAACGGGCCCCCTGTCGGAAGCGGGAGACTCTCCTTCGGACGACTGGGTGGGTTCTTCCGTATCACTCGGCAGTTCGGCCGGGCGCGAGGGCAACTCCTTGCCCTCGGCGATCAACTCGAATTCCTCCCGGTCGATGGTCTCTCGCTCGAGCAGGACCTCAGCCATGCGGTGCAGAGTGTCGATATCACCCTTGAGGATTTCCTCGGCGCGTTCGTAGGCGTCCCCCAGAATCCGTTTGATCTCTTGGTCCACCAGTTCCGCTGTCTTTTCAGACACGTCGCGATGCTGGGCGAACTCGCGCCCAAGAAAGATCTGGTGCTCCTGGTCGCCCACGGCAACAGGGCCGACCACGTCGCTCATTCCAAACTGTGCTACCATGCGGCGGGCCATCTCGGTGGCCTGATGAATGTCCTGCGCTGCCCCGGTCGTGACCTTCTCGCGACCGAATATCAACTCCTCGGCAACCCGCCCACCGTACGCCATGGCAAGTCGACCGTGGATGTATTCCTTGGTGTAATTGTGCCGGTCTTCCTCGGGCAGTGAGAACGTGAGCCCCAGTGCCCGGCCTCGCGGCACGATGCTCACCTTGTGCACCGGATCGAGTCCAGGCACCCTGATGCTCACCAAAGCGTGCCCCGCTTCGTGATAGGCGGTGAGCTTCCTCTCCTCGTCGGATAGCACCATGCTCTTCCTCTCGACGCCCAACATCACCTTGTCCTTGGCGTCCTCGAAGTCTTCCATATCGACTGCAGACTTGTCGCGCCGCGCGGCTAGCAGGGCCGACTCGTTCACGATGTTAGCCAAGTCTGCTCCGGCCAGGCCTGGTGTGGCCCGCGCAATCACCTCCAACCTCACGTCGCCGCCCAGAGGGATTTTGCGCACATGCACTTTGAGGATCATCTCCCTGCCACGCACGTCCGGCATGTCGACCACTATCTGCCGGTCGAATCTCCCCGGTCGCAGGAGTGCTGGATCGAGTACGTCGGGGCGGTTGGTGGCCGCCAGGAGAATCACACCCTCATTCGATTCGAATCCATCCATTTCGACCAACAGCTGATTCAGAGTCTGCTCTCGCTCATCGTGACCACCGCCTAGCCCCGCGCCCCGGTGCCGACCCACGGCGTCTATCTCATCTATGAAGATGATGCACGGCGCGTGGGCTTTGCCCTGCTCAAATAGATCACGTACGCGTGACGCACCGACGCCGACGAACATTTCCACGAAGTCTGACCCGGACATCGAGAAGAACGGCCGTCCGGCCTCCCCGGCTACTGCCCTAGCGAGCAGCGTCTTTCCGGTTCCCGGAGGACCAACTAGCAGTACGCCCTTTGGAAGCCTTCCACCCAAGCGCTGGAACTTCTGGGGATCCTTCAGAAACTCGATGACTTCCTCTAGCTCGACCTTCGCCTCATCGGCGCCGGCTACGTCCTGGAACGTGACCTTCGGCGTGTCTCCGGTCAGCAGCTTGGCCTTCGACTTACCGAACGAGAACGCCCGGTTGCCGCCCTGCTGGACCTGGCGGAAGAAGAAGATCCACAAGCCGATCAGAATTACCCACGGTAGAAATTGCAGGAAGACGGTTCCGAGGCCCTGCTTTGGCTCCTTGGCACCTACTGTGACGTTCTTCTCCTCGAGACGCTCCAGCAGCAACTCCGAATCCTGAATGGGCAGGACCGTATGGAACTTCGTCACGTCGCGGCTCTGGTACGGAACAACCTGTTTGAAATCGCCCTCGACCAGTTTGCCACTAGTGATCTCGACCCGCGCCACGTTGTTCTCCTCCAACTCGTCCCTGAAGGTCGAGTAGGGAATTTCCACGTGCTCGTCCCGTTTCGGTCCCAGAGTCTGATAGAAGACCAGGGACACGAGGATGATGAGAATCCAGAACATCAAGTTCTTGCTCATCATTCCCCAGCCGAGTTTTTTCGGCGGCAGTCGTTCAGCCATCCTACTCCTTCAAGCTCGCGATGTACGGCAGGTGCCGAAACTGCTCTGCAAAGTCGAGTCCGTAACCCACCAGGAATTTTGCCGGAGCGTCAAACCCTACGAAACGGGGTTCCGACACTACGGCCTTTGCCATGCGCTTGTGCAACAGCGTACATATCTCCAGACTCGCGGGCTTTCTCGTCTTCAAGATGCCGACCAACCGATCCAACGTAGCTCCGGAATCTATGATATCCTCTACTAACAGAACGTGCTTATCCACCAACTCGGTTTCGGGATCGTAGCGTAGCTCAACCTGCCCACTCGACTCCTTGCTCGATCCGTAAGAGGCCGCCACCAGAAAGTCCAGTTCGTGCGGCCGCCGTATACAACGAACCAGGTCAGCCAGGAACATGAAGCTTCCCTTGAGTAGTCCCACCAGGATCAGGTCACCCGTCTGGTAGTATTCCCCAATTTCCTGTCCGAGTTCCACCACACGGCTGCGAATGGTCTCCTCGTCGAAGACCACTTCCTCCAGCTCTCTGGCCGCAGCCGGGTCAATCACGGTCTGTTGTTCGGGCATCCAGTCTCACCGCCGTCTCTCCAGCCCGCGGGACCGAACCCGCTGACCGGCAGATACCTGGTATCCAGATAACGTCGCTACCCTGCACTACAACCGGATACAGGTGCCTCTCTCGTGCAGGAATCCGGGCCTCCATCAAGAGTCGCCGGACCTTGCGTCTCCCGACACCACCTAACGGGACCAACCGATCTCCTGCTCGGGGGAGCCTTACCTCACCCATCCCCGGTTTCGCCCAGGTAGTGAACGAGCCACGGCTCATCTGACCCACCTCTGCCCTGGACCAGGTGAACTCCCAGCCACACCACCTGACGCACCCCGATTCGCGCTCTCCCCAAACCGCCGGTTCCGATTCGTGCGTCGCACCACCGCCCACGCTCCCCGAAACAACACGCAGCCGGTCGAAGGCGAGCTCCGCCTCCCAGCCCGACCCCAGCTCCATGCGGCGCCCGCTCGAACTGCCTTTTGCAAAGGCATGAAGAAGCACCGCGCGCCGGGGTCCCAGGACACATCCCACCTCCCGGGCCAGCGCGCGCAAAAGCCCTTCCGATAACGCTTTATCATACCTCTGAAGCGGAGCCCGAGCAACCTCGACGTGGGTATGTCCGGCCTTGAAATCCAGATCGGGCAGTGCCCGCAACAGATCGGCCCACGCGGCCCGGTTTCGAGCGGCATCACGCGTGGTGTCGAGCAGATTCGCGGCTAGATCGGTCCCAAATCGCTCCTTCAAGCGTGGCAGTATTTCTGTCCGGATCCAGCTTCGGTCATGGCGCGGATCGACGTTGGCGGGATCCTCGAACGTCAGGCCCTGCAACTCCGGGTCAGCCGACTGCCGGCTCTCCAACCACCGCTCCAGCTCTTCACGGGCAAACGGCAACAGGGGTCGAACCAACCCATCGGGACCCCGGAACGGGATTCCCGATAGGCCGTAGATGCCGGTACCCCGCAGGAACCTATAGAGCACGGTTTCCACCTGATCATCCGCGTGGTGCGCGGTCACCAGGTACCGAGCTCCAATCTCGTTCTGGACGCTACGCAGCGCTCCATATCGCGCTGCACGCGCCTCCGTTTCCGAAGTACCCGGACCGAGAGCGAGCTTCTCCGTATGACATTGCAGGGAGTACCGTTGGGCCAGCGCGGCCACCCGTGGCGCCACCGCGCTGGCCTCAGGTGAGATACCGTGGTCCACGTGCGCTACGGCGATCTCCAGATCGAACTCACCAGCTACCGCAACCACGAGATCCAGCAGCGCCACCGAATCCGGACCGCCACTCACTGCAAGGAGAGCAGTACCGGGCAGATCGAATAGCCTGGTTTGTCTCAGATGGTCCAGCAGTCTGTGGCGAAGGTCGCCCGCCATTCCCGACTACACTCCTTCTCCGGTGGCCTTCTTGCGCGCTTCGGCTAGGTATCCGGGCTTGAGTCCCAGCAAGTTGGAGACCTTTCGCATCAGATAGCTCTCGTGCTTCGCGAGTTCCCCGTCGGCGTATACCACACCCCACATCACCTCTGCGAGGACCATCTTCTGACCCAGATCGTACCGCTCGGCAATGAGGCGGGTAAACTGATAGAGGTCGACAGACTTCCTTCGTTCTTCGTCAGCCAGTTGCATCAGTTGGTTGACCATGTCGGAGTCGATGTCGAAGTGTCGACCGAGCGCAACCTCTATGTGGGCGCGCTCATCCTCGGTGAATTCGTCGTCAGCATAGGCGAGCTCCAGCAATAGAGCGCATGCCGCTACCTGGATCGGATCGTATGCTGGAGCGGCCTCGGGTGCTTCGTCTTGCTGCTCGGGCATTTCGAGGTTCCGGTTGAAGAAAGACCTGATTCCGTCCAGCATGCTATTCCCTTTCAGAATCGTCACTGGTGAATACGAGAGACACAATCTTCCAGGTTTCGTCGTGTTTGAGAAGGGTGATGGCGTCTATCCCTTCCCATTCATCGATGTCGCCGGGATCTCCGAACCGTGCACCGTACCTCACCCACGCCTGGGCCAGGTCGTCCTGCACCCTTATGTCGGCCTCGATCATCCACTCTTCGAACACCTCACGGCTGCCCGGCCCCTGAGGGGCCTGCAGGACGAACTCCTCGATCGTCGTCGCAACTACCCGGTCGGATTCCTCCCCCGGCGGCTGCCAAACGGTGGTGATGTCTGCTCCGGGCCAGAAATGGCTGGCAAAGGCGTTCCATTCCCGGGCGCTGAAGTCCCGGTAGTAGACTTCCAACCGTTGTTCCACGGCCAGCCTGTCGGCCGGGTCTCCGGCGCTTGGTTGTCCGCCACCCGTACACGCCATGGAGATAACTGCCAGTCCGAAGGAAACGGGCCTCATTCGCCAGCGCCATCGTTCCACTGCACGACCTCCTCGAGCGGTTTGCGTTTCAAATCCGGTACGGTTGCATCGCCCGCCGGGTACCCAACCGGGAACAGTATATACGGCTTCTCGTTGGCGGGCCGTTTCAGCAAGCGCGACAGGAACCCCATTGGACTCGGAGTGTGCGTGAGCGTGGCCAGACCCATCTGGTGTAGTGCAGCAATGAAGATCCCGCAGGCTATTCCTACGCTCTCATTCACGTAATAGTTCGTGACCTTCTCTCCGCTTGGATGCACACCGTAGGATTCCTTGAAGACCACCACCAAGTATGGAGATTCTTCCAGGAATGGCTTGTGCCAGTCGGTGCCCAAGGCCGCGAGTGCCTCAAGCCAGTCCTCCGGGAACCGGCTCTCGTAGTTCTCTCTCTCTTCGCCTTCAGCAGCCACCCGAATCCTTCGTTTCAGTTCAGCGTCGTCCACGATCACGAACCGCCAGGGCTGACGATGCGCACCTGATGGGGCAGTTGCCGCAGTCCGGACCGCGTATTCCACGCACTCGCGTGGCACGGGTTCGGTGGAGATCAGCCTGACAGATCGGCGCCGGCTCATCAGGCGATGGAACTCTTCAGCCCGGGCTTTCATCTCCGG
>JBDGZZ010000153.1:0-18815 GCA_039588335.1 Gemmatimonadota bacterium
CGGGTCGTCGTCCTACCGCTTGCGAACCGTACCGGAGACACGGCGCTGGCCCTGTTGGGTAGCATGGCGGCGGATTGGATCACCCAGGGACTGCAGGAAATAGAGGTAATCGAGGTGGTGCCGACCGCGACCGGAGTGGAGCCAGGTCCCAGCATCGCGGGGATCGAAGGCTTGTCGGAGGTGAGCGCAGCCCAGGTAGCGGCTGAGGCGACTGGGGCCAGAACCGTCGTAGCTGGCGCGTACTACCGCCGTGGTGACTCACTCGAGTTTCAGACGCAGGTAATCGATGCTAGCACGGACAGGCTGGTGCGAGCCATGATTCCGGTTACGGGACCTATCTCACACCCAGGAGGTGTGCTCGATTCACTGCGCGGGCGCGCTGTCGCCACCGTTGCTGCGGCGCTGGACCGTCGGCTGTTTCCTTCCACGGCTGTCAGCCGGCTCCCGACATTGGAAGCATACCGAACCTACCTGGAAGGCCATCGTACGTTCTACGATTTCCCGCCCCGAATGAGAGAGGCAACGGAATACTTCTATCGTGCACTCGAGCTGGACTCGACGTTTACAGATCCCCGCTTCTTCCTCGTCTTTGCACACGGGAACCTGGGGGAGTGGAGCGCGGCAGATTCCAATGCGCAGCTGCTGATCCCCTTCCGGTCCCAATTCAGCCCGTACCAGCGAGCGACCTTAGACTGGCAGCTCGCCGGGCTCCGCGGGGATCGCGCGGCCGCATTGGACGCGGCACGGGCACGGGGTGTGTTGGCGGACCTGGGGGTGGAGGCGTTCAGGTTCAATCGCCCGTACGAGGCGATCGAGGCGCTGAGGCCCGTAACCGATTGGCCGGAATTTGGCTTCAACTACTTCAAGTGGACTACGCTAATGGAGGCGTACCACGCGGTGGGTGATCACCAGCAGGAGCTGACGGAGGCCAGACGCGCCCGCGAGCTCTATCCCGACCGGATGCTGATGCTCTCCAATGAAGTGCGGGCACTTGCAGCACTCGGGCGTATCGATGAAGTGGACCGACTCGTTGGTGAGAGCCTGCGTCTTCCGATAGAAGGGGGAATCACTACCGGGCACGTAATGGGCATTGTGGCAGGGGAACTCCGTGCACACGGGTACCGGGCAGCCTCGCGCCGGGTGACGGCGCGGCACCTTGACTGGTTTGACAGCCGTCCAGCCTATGACAAGGAATCGATTCCTTACAGGGTGGGACTGGCTCAGACTTTGTACTCTGCGGAGCGATGGGACGAGGCACGATCGCTGTTCGAAGAGCTAGCGGCGGAACTGCCACACGATGTCAATGTCCAAGGCTACCTCGGTACTCTGGCAGCGAGGCTGGGCGACAGGGAAGAAGCGCTGAGAACAAGTGATCAACTAGTGGGGATGGCAGGCCCTCACGACTTTGGACGCGACATATACTGGCAGGCGTGCATTGCCGCTCAGCTTGGAGAGCTGGAGCGGGCGAGGGTGTTGTTACGTGAATCCTATGCTCGGGGCCGCGTGTTTTCGCTTCGCCTACACCTCGACACGGATCTGGAGCCGGTCCACGTACATCCGCCTTATGAGGAGTTCATCGAGCCAAAGAGGTAGCGGTGCCGCCAGATAGTAACGCTGCAGGCGTTGGCACGGCAGACGAAGAAATGAGGTCGTTGCGGCGCGCCCTGGAAGCCACAGTGGAGGGTGAGGTCCGGTTCGACAAGGTATCGCGGGCGATCTACTCGACCGACGGCAGTGTCTATCAGATCCTTCCAGCCGGAGTGGTAATCCCACGATCGGACCGTGACGTAATCGAGACCCTACGCATCTGTCGTGAGCACGGGGTCTCTATCACGGCGCGCGGCGGCGGAACTTCCCAAGGCGGCCAAGCCGTAGGCGCCGGTGTACAGATCGACTTCTCGAAGTACATGCGGCGAGTCCTGGAAGTCGACCCAAATGGTGCAACAGTCACCGTCGAGCCCGGGATCGTCGTCGATGAACTCAATACTCAGTTAGAGCCACACGGCCTCCAGTTACCCATCGACCTATCCACCGCCAGCCGTGCAACCATCGGCGGGATGATCGCCAACAACTCGTCCGGAACGCGCTCGATCATCTACGGATCGACTATCGACTACGTACTGGAACTGGAAGTTCTGCTGGCTGATGGCAGTGCGGTGACGATGCGCCAGTTGGACTCTGCTGATGTCGACCGGAAGTGTGAGCAAGATGACCTCGAAGGCCGCTGTTACAGCACTGTACAACAACTGGCGGCAGACCATGCCGAAGAGATCGATCGGCGCTACCCCAAGATCTTGCGGCGGGTCGGTGGTTACAATCTCGACCGATTCGTGGAGTCAAACGGCACCTTCGACCTGTGCAAGATGATGGTTGGCTCCGAGGGAACGCTGGGATTGGTACTCAAGGCCAAGCTACGGCTCGTAGGATTTCCGAAGGCCAAGGTACTGAGCGTGGCGCAGTTCGAGACCCTGCGGGAAGCGATGCAAGCGACTCCTGTGATCCTCCAGCACGACCCTTCCGCCGTGGAACTGATGGACCGAACCCTGTTGGAGATGACACGGGGGAAGCTCGAGTTCGAACCGCTGCGCGACTTCATTGTAGGTGACCCGGGTGCGGTGCTGATCGTGGAGTTCATTGGTGAGTCCAGAGACGAACTGCCTGAGCGAATCGATCGACTGGAGGCAGATCTTCGCGGGCGCGGCTTGAGCCATCACGTCCACCGCGCGCCGGATTCAGACGGTCAGGCCCGGATCTGGAAACTGCGCCAGGCCGGCAGTGGCCCCTCAACATCTAACCGAGTACATCGATCGCTTCACCGCGATCCTGGATGAAAACCAGACACAGGCGAGCTTCTATGCCCACGCATCAGTTGGGCTGCTCCACATTCGACCCGCAGTCAACATGAAGACCGTCGATGGGGTCGAGAAGTTCGAACGAATCACCGAGCAGATATCAGACTTGGTACTCGAGTTCGGTGGTGCATTGTCGGCTGAGCATGGTGACGGCCTCGTACGGTCGCCGTTTCAACGCAAGATGTTTGGCCCGATCATCTACAATGCTTTCTGTGAGATCAAGCGAACGTTTGACGAAGCCGGCGTGTTCAACCCCGGCAAGGTCGTCCATGCTGCTTCTATGACGAGCAACCTCAGGTTCGGCCCCGAATACGCCACCAACGAAGTCGATACACTGTTCGACTTCTCGGACTTCGGTGGTATTTCGCGGGCGGCCGAACAGTGTTGTGGAGTAGCTGCCTGCCGCAAGACACTCACCGGATCGATGTGTCCGTCGTACATGGCGACGCGGGACGAGGCCGACAACACCCGCGGCAGGGCAAACGCACTACGGCTTGCCATCTCGGGCCAACTGGGGCCTGAGGGGTTGGCTGACCCAGCGCTCTACCCTGTGCTGGATCTGTGTCTCGAGTGTAAATCGTGCAAGTCTGAATGCCCGACCGGCGTCGACATGGCCCGCATGAAGAGCGAGTTCCTCCATCAGTACAACAACAAACATGGCGCTTCCCTGCGGTCCCGAGTGCTTGCCTCCACAGAACGAGTAGCAATCTGGGGAAGTCGTTTCGCTCCGGTATCGAACTGGATCTCCAACAACCGGCTGTCGCGCTGGGTCAATGACGTGACCTTGCAGATCGACCGACGAAGGGAGTTGCCGGCATTCTCTCGCAGCACGTTCATGGCTTGGTGGAAGAAGCAGGCAGCGGCGCGACATGACGGCGACGGACAAAGGCAAACACAGGTCGCAGTGTTCGCCGACACGTTCACCAACTACTACGAACCACAGCACGGCATCGCTACGGTTCTGTTGATGGAGAAACTCGGCGCACGTGTGGTGGTACCTCCTCGTGTTTGCTGTGGCCGGCCCCTGATCTCCAAGGGGTTCCTAGATCGGGCCCGCGAGCAGGCCGCTGCAACGGTGGAGACCCTGTTGCCATTGGCTCAAGCCGAGGTTCCGGTCGTGTTCTGCGAGCCAGTATGTTACTCAGCGGTGCGTGACGACCACCCGATGCTGCTACGCGGCGAGTTGCGTGAAGGAGCCGAACTCGTTGCGGCCGCTTGCATGACGTTTGAGGAGTGGGCAAACGCTGCCTTCGCAGCCTCAAGTGGCAAGTCAGCCGAGATAGCGGGCGGGCCGAAGAAGATCTTGCTACACGGACACTGTCATCAAAAAACACTAGTCGGCATCGATCCCGCCTTGCAGCTGCTATCACGGCTCCCTGGCTGCCAAGTAGTCGATGCGGACAGCGGGTGCTGCGGTATGGCAGGGTCGTTCGGGTATGAACGGGAGCATTACTCGATTTCGCGGGCGGTCGGCGAACGAAAACTCTTCCCTGCAGTCCGCGAGCTAGGACCGGACACAACGGTCGTCGCGCCCGGGTTCTCGTGCCGCCACCAGATCAAACACTTTACGGGAATCAATGCCGTATCCGCAATGGAGGTGGTGGAGCAGGGAGCAGGGAGTGGGGAGCGGATGGTTCCAGCGTAGGTCAGAGCCTCACACGTCACTCGGTTACCTAAAGCCCGCTCACCGCTCCCTGCTCCCCCCCTAGCGTTCCCAGCTCCGGTGAGGTATTGTCGCTGCGCTACGGATCTCTCACCAGGAGGTACCCATGGTTTCGCTAGCGTCGCTATGGCTTCCGATTCTGTTGTCGGCGGTGGCCGTGTTCGTGCTGAGTTCCATCATCCACATGTTATTGGCATATCACCACAACGACTTCGGCAAGGTGCCGGCAGAAGACGAGGTGATGGACGCGCTCCGCCCGTTCAACATACCGCCCGGCGATTACGTGATACCGTGTGCCGGAAGCCCCAAGAACATGGGCACACCGGCATTCACTGAGAAGCTCAACAAGGGACCGGTCGCGTTCATGACGGTGGTGCCAAACGGTCAGCCGTCAATGGGTAAGAGCTTAGCGCAGTGGTTTATCTATTGCGTCATCGTCGGAGTCTTTGCCGCCTATGTAACCAGTCGTGCTGGAATAGGTCCGGGCGCCGACTACCGCGAGGTATTTCGTTTCGCCGGATGTACCGCCTTTATCGGATACGCCGTGGCCTTGTGGCAAAACTCGATTTGGTACAAGCACGCGTGGAGCATCACACTCAAGTCGACTTTTGACGGCTTGGTATACGCCCTGTTCACCGCTGGGATATTTGGATGGCTGTGGCCGGGATGAGGACTTCAGAGTAACCGTGGCGCACCGTGCTCCGCGGATTGAGGCCATGAGGATCGACAATCCGCGGAGTGCTAAACGTCACAGGGGTAATAGGCCACTCGAATGTTAGACACGAACTGGCCGGCTGACACCTAGCGCTCCCTGACCGAGCCGTTCTCCGACACGTCTTGGAAGACAACCGGATCGCCGCTGTACTCCACCGTTCCCGCGTTCTTCACCGTGGCCCACAGCGTATCACTCACCTGAACCCAGGTCAAGCCGATATCGGTCACCTCGGCAATAACGATGCGGCTGTCGACTCCGGGAGCCTGGTAATAACCGCCACCCAAGATTCGGATGTCCTGCACATCAGCCACACCCTCGGCATCGATGCGGCTCGCATTTGCCAGGATCGTCAGGGTGTCTGCCCTAATGCCATCGACTTCGATGGCAGATACGCCCACTCCTCGAATCTGTACCAGCTCGCTGACGGTCAGTTCGTAAAGGATCGGTGTGGAGGGAAAGAACGATGGAGGCAACTCGATCCGTAACTCGCCGGCTACCACGTCGATAGCAATCGACGAAACGATGTTATCCTCTCCGGTGATCGTAAGTGTCTCAGTGCCGGTGTGCTCGATGATCATTTTGCCCGGTCCCGTCAGCACCACGGCGTCGAAATCCGAAACCTCGCGCGTCTCCGTGACGATTTCGCCCGTGCCCGGGACGTCGGTCACATTATCGTCGCTACCACATCCCACGAACGGCATCACCAATGCTGACACACCCGCCAACAGTAGTTTCTTCTTCATTACCTATGCACCTCAATGAACTAGTTTCAAGGAGCAGGCCGATCCGGCTCCCGATACCAAGCATCCAACTGCGAACATATACCCGAGCTCTCCACGCTGGTCAACGGCCCCTCCTCTCTACATCTCCGATCTATTCCGGTGGCCGCAGCCTAGAAGAGATCACCGAAACGCCTGTATACCCTTGGACTGGCCCTTGTTTCGTGCCTTCCATGCCGGATTCTCCAAGATTCCAGCCTCACCATGGCGGCCCCGCACTCGCGTCGTCGCGGACGAAGCACCATCTTAGTGCTCGACGGCCGTGGCACTGCAAGGCCGCTCGCAGCGAACCTACCAGGAGGTGACCGATGGCCGACCGAGTGAGGAAAGTCAACTATTGTTACACAAAAGTACCGAACCGGGCGGGACAGGGCGACGCGGTGCTGAGCGAACTTCGCGAAGCCGGTGTCAATCTTCTTGCTTATTCGGGGTTCCCGATCGGCAAGGGGAAGGCCCAGCTCGACTTCATACCCGACGACATGGTTGCGCTTCGGCGGGTGGCGCGAAAGAACGACTGGCGCTTGAGCAAGGTGAAGAAAGGATTTCTGATCACGGGCTCCGACCAGGTCGGCGCGGCACACAAGCACATCAGCAAGCTGGCCGCCGCCAAGATCGGTATCACTGCCGCGGACGCCGTCGCCGCCGGCAAGGGCCGTTACGGCATGATCCTATGGGTGAAGCCCAATCAATACGCCCGGGCAGCGAGATTGCTCAGGGCAAAGTAGCAGACCGCAGCTGATTCCCGGCTGAGATAGATGCACGCAGGATCTCTGCCGGGTGCAGACCAGGGCGGAGGGCACGGGGACTAATGGACCAATTGAAGAACCTGGTGGGTGCCGAGCGTTCGCTGGAAGGCGTGTGCCAGACCATTCATCTGTCGGCAGTTGAGCGTAGTCCTTCGGCTGTTGGTGCCATGCACATCACTTGCGCCGACGAGGCGGAGCACGAGTGTGTCAGTGCGTTCCAACGGGGGTTCGTCAACTTCATGCTCCCTCCGCTCAAGTTTGCCCAGCAGTCAGCGTTCCGGATCGCCAACCTGGGTGGCCGTTACGATTGGGGAGCCGTCCGCATTGCCGAGCAGAATTATGCTGGAGCAGCCCCACCCGACAGACGCAAACTGTTGGTCATCAAAGTGAACTCACACGTTGGAGTATTAGAAAGCCAGCGTGAGCTAACCTACGGCGTCCTGAAGCGATACGACAAGGAGTCGCATTGCTGCGGGGCAATCCACGGACTGCTCAGTGGTGTGAAGTCACCCTACGCCGAGCGCATGGCTGAGGTGCTCGTGTCGGAGGGGCCAAATCGTATAGACGCACTACTCGACGAGACGCGCGTCGATCCCACGTATCGCGCTCTCTACGCCGCGATCGTGTGCGCCCGCGTCCAGGCCCGCAAGGTGATCATGGACATACAGGACTATAGGCCAAAATCACCTACCGAGTATCTCGTCATTCCATGCGTCACGATCAACCGCCCAGAGAAGGACACAGAGATCGTATGCGGATTCTATCTGGCAGCCGACGATGAAAGCTCCGAGGAAGCCAAGTACTACGGCTTAGGCGACGACCCGGCAGCTTACAAGCATTCCGTGCAGAACGACCGGCTCATCGTATCAGACGAGCACATCGGCACCTCTCGAACGGCGCGCAATCACAGGCAACTCGCCTTGGAGCAGTGGCACCAGCTCATGCGAGGGAAACGGCTCCAGGTACAGGACGAACGACTAGATAAAGTCCGGCGCGAGGCTTCAAGTCACAAAGGGAGATACGACCGAGCCAGAAAGATCTTGCCTGTCTTGCTCACCGTATTGGCGGAAGTAGAACCCGTGTCAGCTGCCATTCTACTGTTTGCTAACGGCTGTGGTGGTATCCACCACGCGTTTAGGGTACACCGCCTCGCTCGAGAGCTGGAGGGTTCCGACCAGGCACGGAAGATCTTGGCAGAAGTTCGAGACAAGGTCGACGACCTCGAACCTCGTGAGGCGGAAGCCATAATGGAGTTGCTCACACGCGAGTACCGCACGTGACCGCCGCCTTGGGTGCCCTCACAGCAACGTAAACCACACAATTCGAGGAGCGGCTAGAGGATGGCTGTCAAGAGGATCATTGTCGGGATATCTGGATCGAGTGGTATCGTCTACGGTATTCGTCTGCTGGAAATCCTCCGTGACGTATCGAATGTTGAGACTCATTTGGTCATGTCGGGAGCAGCCAAACGCACGATGGCCCTCGAAACCGACTACAGTATGGAGGCGGTCGAAGCGCTAGCTGACTATCTGTACCGACCGAAGGACATCGCTGCGGCCATCTCCTCAGGTTCCTACAAGACCACGGGCATGGTTGTGGCACCGTGCTCGATGAAGACACTGTCGGGCATAGCCAACTCGTACGCTGATAACTTGCTGCTTCGCTCCGCGGACGTAGCACTCAAGGATCGTCGCAGATTAGTGCTGGTGGTCAGGGAAACACCGTTGCACTTGGGTCACCTTCGTCTCATGACCCAAGTCACAGAAATGGGTGCCGTGGTGCTACCACCGGTGCCCGCCTTCTACCATCGTCCACGAACGATCCAGGACATAGTCGATCACACGGTGAACCGAGTGCTGGACCTGCTGGACATAGAACTCGAGAACGACCTGGTCGAACGATGGCAGGGCCCGCCCGATCCACTCGAAGATGACTGAGCTGCGCTCCCGCCTGCGGGACTTTCTCGAACGCCACGACACCATGACTCTCGCTACAAATGGACCGAGTGGCGAGCCGCACGCAGCGGCGTTGTTCTATGCCGTGGGAGAGGAACTCGAGCTCTACTTTCTATCGAGCCCGGGCAGTCGTCATAGCGAGGACCTTACAAGGGATCCGAGAGTCGCGGCCACCATTCAAGTTGACGGCCAGCCTTGGCGGGAGATCAGGGGTCTACAGCTCGAGGGCTCCGCGTACGTGGCAACAGAGGAGCAAGAAGTTGCCCGAGCCGCTCAGGTCTTCGCGAGCCGCTTCGCCTTCTTGCAGGGGTTGCTCGCCGACAGCGACTCGGAAGCGCCACTCGAACTGCAAGGCCCACTGGCAGACGCCCGGTTCTTCGTACTGCGGCCAACCTGGATCAGGTGGATCGACAATACCAGAGGCTTCGGGCACAAGGAGGAGCTGACGCTGATCAACGCTGACGGCGGCTGATTGACGCGGAGTCAGGCGCATCCGGAGCCAGACGAGGCTCGACCGTCCTAGTTGTTTTCGGGTAGTCGCCCTGCAGTCAACCGAGAAGCCGCTCCCGCAACCCTGTGTATGGTATGGGTTGCCTCCTGGAAGTCCCCTACCGATGCACTGTAGATATCTACGAACGTCTGTGGATTCATGTCCACCAACGGGAACCATGAACTCTGCACCTGCACCATGACCCGATGTCCAGCCTTGAAAGTGTGGAAGATCTCAGGTGTTTCAAACGTTACTCGCGTAACCTCTCCCGGCACCAGTGGTTGCGGTTCCTCGTAGCCGTTTCGGAACTTGGCCCGCATTACCTCACCCCGCACCATCATCTGATAACCGCCCATTGGGACATCCAAGTATGGCTCGTCTACATCCGGTGCATCGTCAGGATACACGTCAATCAGCTTGACCACGAAATCGGCGTCGGTACCCGTTGTCGACACAAACAGGTCGGCTGTAACCGGACCGACCAGCGTGACATCTTCCGTCAATACTTCGGTTTCGTACACCAAGACGTCACTCCGCCCGGCGACGAATCGCTGGTCCTCGACCATGTACTCACGCGTGCGGCTAATCGTGACTTCCTGTGTATACGGTACTGGATTAGCCGGGTCGCTCACATAGGAGTCACCACCGTTACCGGACCCGCTTGGCGGTTCGAACGTGAGCGCCCTGCCTTCATTGAAATAGAGCGAAGTGGCCACCAAATTCGGCGGTGGCCACTCACCGAAGCGGTGCCACTCGTTGGACCCACTGGCAAACACCAGCGCCTCGGGCAAGTCCGAATCGCCCTTGTCCTTCAGGTAGTGGTTGAAGAACGCGATGTCCACGTTCTCTCGGTAATACTCACCGGTTTCCACCTCGAACGACACGTTGCCCAACCTGTCCCCAGATGCCCGCACCCAGCCGCCGTGGAACCAGGGGCCAGCCACGAGCACGTTCTCGATACCGGGGTTCTGTCGCTCGATTGACTCATAGATCTCAATCGGGCCGTGCGGATCTTCGGCATCATACAAGCCCGCCACATTCATTACTGCCGCTGTTACGCCGTCCATGTGTGGAATGATGTTGCGCGATTGCCAGAATTCGTCGTAAGATCCGTGGGTCATCATCGAGTCCCAGAACGCAACTTCATTGTGGAAGTAGAGTCCGTTGGCATTCCTCAGCGGCCCAAGGCCCAAGAAGAACTCATACGCGTTATCCGTGCCAAAATCGAACGTGGGGCCCGGCAAGGTGGTGGGTTCGGGTCTGTTACTCCTGAACTGCGGGAAGAAACCAAACGCATCGTGTAGATAGAACGCTCCCTTGTGATGGAAATCGTCACCCACGAACCAATCCCCGATTGCAGCCTGCGGTGAAGCCGCCTTAATCGCCGGATGGGTGTTGATGATGCTGGCTGCGACGTAGAAGCCCGGATACGAGATGCCCCAGATACCGGCACGGCCATTGTTGGGTTGAACGTTCGCTAACAGCCACTCAACAGTGTCGTACATGTCACTGCTCTCGTCCACGTCCTCGGCGCCATCTTTCTCCGCGTTGTGTGGCGTCATGTTGCGGAATACACCTTCGGACATGAATCGGCCCCGCACATCCTGATACACAAAGATGTAACCTTCATCGGCAAATCGATTGGAGCCCACGGGACCGAGCCAATCGGGGAACTGGTCCTCTCCGTACGGACTGACCGAATAGGGTGTGCGCTTCACCAGAAACGGGTAGCTCCGTGAATCGTCTTTCGGAACGTAGACCGCGGTGAACAACTCGACGCCGTCTCTCATCGGTATGCGGTATTCGTGCTTTTCGTACCGTTCGCTCAGGTACCGAGCGTTCGGATCGGCGGTCGATTCTGTCGGCGCGCATGACATCATGGACAGCCCAACGACCATCGTAGGTAACCACTTCAGGTTTGTGTTTCTCATGTTCAGATCACTCCAAGCTGCTCATACAGGTCAATTCACAATCCCACGATCTCCATCAGCCGTAATGCGTTCGTCGACGTAGCGACCCCCGGTCGCAACTTGTAGTCGAACGAAAGAGTGGGACCGTGTGTGGCCCGCTCGATGGTCTCCCGAAAGTACACGGGGTCGGCGGCGCCCTCGAGATCGTCGGTGTCGGCAAGCGTGAGGTCGTGGGTGCTGATTGCGCCCACCGCACCCTCCCCCAACAGCTCCCTGACGATCCTGCGGACGGCGGTTTGACGTTCGGCCGCATTGGTCCCCTGAAGAATCTCGTCCAGCAAGTAGATGAAAGTGACATCCTCGGACTCGGTACGGCGTGCGGCGTCGACGATGAGCTTGAGTCTTTTCAGAGCCGCCATGAACTGAGAAACTCCCTGCTCCAACGAGTCTCGGACGTGCATGCTGGTAAACACCCTCGAGCGTGGTAGTCGCAGGCGGGAGGCGCACACCGGCCCACCGGCCTGGGCGAGAACAACGTTCACGCCGATGGCGCGAAGCAGAGTGCTCTTGCCCGACATGTTCGAACCTGTAACCAGCAAGAACTTTCCGGGCGGGCCAATGTGGACGTCATTGGTCACACACCGTTCCGGCCTGAGCAGTGGATGACCCAATCCAGCCGCGCTTAACTCGGCAGTCCCATCACCCGTCAGTTCGGGATAAACCCAGTGTGGATGGGCATAAGCGGAGAACCATGACCCTACATACTGCCGATTGGCTTCCCGCCAACGTTCGAGCGTAGCCAATACATGAAAGTCCCAGAACGTAGTGGATTGGACCACGAAGTGGAGCATGCCAGACAACCGCACGTCGGAACATGCCAGGATTCGATCCAACCGTCGCATCTGCTTGTGCGCCGGTACGTCATCTGCCGCGAAGACCCTTTGAATTCGAACGAGATGAGGTGCCTTGAAAGAACCGGCAGAGACTGCCTCGAACACTCCCGAGAACCGCCTCAGGGCGGTCTCACCGGACGACGCGGCCTCGAAGATTTGCTCAATCTTCTCGCCCGTCCGCCACATGAGCAACAAGCCACAAATGAACGAGATCGCCCAAAACGGATACGCAAGCACTCCGATCACGTGTAATACGAGTAAGACAGCTGTCGCAATCGGCAGAAACCACCCTGCCGCGATCATCCACGGTCTGTTCAATATCCAACGGTCAGCCACCGACCAGGTAAGGAATCGATCCACTACGTGTGGATTGACCTGGCCCATCAACCTCCCGCGGGCGGCGAGCTCGTCTCTCAGGTCGATTTGCTCCGCTAGGTCGGCGACCGCCTCTTGACGCTGCGCAATCACGTCGGGGTCAGCGGGCTGGAGCAGCCATCCGAAGAGGGTGCCCTGTCCTAGCGGAGTGACCGCCGCGCAGACTAGTTGATACAACGACGCGGGGCCGAACAGGTTCAGATCCTCGGCGTAGGGATGATCCTCGGACGGCGATTCCGCCCGCTGCTCCGGCAGGCCTCCCCAATCCCGTCTGAGCCTCGCCACCGCCTCGACGTTGATTTTCTGAAGTTCCCCGTGGTGGCGCACACGCTGGGCCGTACGGCGATGCACGACCACGAGCGCGATGAACCCAAGGAAGAACGCGATGGCAGCCAAGATCATGAACCCACGCAAACTCCCGCTTACTTCGCTGGCTGGTAGCAATGCGACTACGGCCAGGAACGTCGCGAGCCTGCCGTGCGCGATCCGGTCCAGACGTTGTGCCTGTCGATCCAGTTCGCGCCTGAAACGTTCAGATCGCTCGCGGTATACGTCAGCTACGTTGTTCTTAATTACCATTTGCCCCCAACCCTAGCCTCAGCTGTCTAATCTATGCAAGACCCATCACCCTTTACCCTTCCTTCCAAGGGTCGACGGGTTCCCCATCTTGACACCCGCTCCCGATAGGCCCCGTCCACAACCCGAAGGCGAGCAATCATACCATGCCACGTCATCAGATTCCCATCCCCACAGTCCTCGGAGCTACACTATCGCCGATGGTCGGGACGTCGTTTCTTACTGCATCGCCTCTCATCGCTCAGACAACTCAGCCGACCGCGCAACTGTCGACTTGTGATTTCGGCTCCGTTCCGGGTGCAGTCCATTGGAGTACGGATCAGGAGATTACGCTCCAACGACTCGCTCAGTATTCTGCTTCGGGGTTCACCGACATCGACTGGTTGACGTATGTGTTCAAGTTTGCAGCGGGAGTCTGGTAGTGGGGCCGCGGATAGAAGGGGAAGAAGGCGGAGCAACACGGGTCCCAGGTGCCCTGGCGATAAGGCGACAATCCGCGTATAAAAAAGGGTTACCTGGTTCCACATAGGCCGTGACGAACCTTCTCCATGGCCTGAGCCGATAAGCAAGGTGATTGACTAGTGACTCCAGTTTCGTCTCTGCCGGAGGATTTTGCGAGCGCGATCGCAAGCCGTTACAGGATCGAGCGCCCGATCGGCCGTGGCGGCATGGCAACCGTCTATTTGGCGGCAGAGCGCCACCCGGCTCGGCAAGTCGCGATCAAGGTCCTGGACCCGGCTCTGGGCGAGGGAATAGGCCGCGAGCGGTTCCTGCGCGAGATCGAGATAGTATCTCAGCTCACCCATCCACACATCGTTCCCGTCTTTGCTGCCGGCGAAGTCGAGGGACTCCTCTACTACGTGATGCCCCTGGTGACGGGCGAGTCCCTCCGCAAAAGGCTAAGGCAGGGAAAGGTGCCGCTGGACGAGGCGGTGAAGATCGTCTATGAAGTTGCCGAGGCACTCGCTTATGCGCATGGCGTGAGAATCGTGCACCGCGACATCAAACCCGAGAACATACTGCTCGAAGCGGGACATGCCGTCGTCACCGACTTCGGAATCGCCCGGGCGATAAGCGCCGTGGGACCCGATCAGCTGACTGAAACGGGCCTTGCGATCGGAACTCCCGCGTACATGAGCCCGGAACAAGCCTCGGGTGTACGTCACGTCGATGGCAGGGCCGACACCTACAGTCTCGCGTGCGTACTACACGAGATTCTGACCGGCAAGCGTTTTTGGGTCCGCTCGGTCGATGAGGAAGCCGGTACGGAAACGATCAAGTTCGCGAGAACGCTTCCCCGCGGGTTCGAGCCGATCTTACGAAGGGCACTCGCCCGGTCTCCCGACGACCGTTACAGCTCCGTCTCGGACTTTTCCGATGCAATTCTCCAAGCGCACCATCCCATGGTCACGGGTCAAACACGCACCACGGCACATCAGGCCGCACCTGGCAAGTCGATAGTAGTCCTGCCGTTCGCGAACATGAGCACAGATCCGGACAATGAGTACTTCAGTGACGGTATCACTGACGACATCATTGCCAGTCTCTCACAGGTTCCCGACCTGAGCGTCACTTCTCGTACATCAGCAATGCACTACAAACACAGCACAAAGAACGTGAAAGAGATAGGGAGGGAACTCGGTGTTGCTGCGGTGCTGGAGGGAAGCGTACGACGCGCAGGTAACAGAGTGCGTATCACTTCACAACTGATCGACGTCGACGCAGATGCGCACGTCTGGGCCGAGACATACGACCGTGACCTCACGGACATCTTCGAGATCCAGAGCGACGTTGCGGGCAAAATAGCGAACGCATTGCGGGCCACGCTGTCCCCGGACGTCCAGGACACCATCCGTCGTGCCCCTACCGACGACCTGGAAGCTTACGCTCTTTACAAACAGGGGGTTTACCTCTGGAACAAGTTCACGCTCGATGCTGGCCGGAAGGCACTGCAGTGTTTCCAGCAGGCCATCGAGAGAGATCCCTACTTTGCACTGGCCCACGCCGGGCTGGCCGACGCGTACTGGGCGCTGGGAATAGAACAGGACCTCGTTCCCGAGGACATGTTCCGGTTGGCCAAATCGGCCGCGCTGCGCGCGTTGGAGATCGATCGCCGGCTCCCTGACGCCCACGCAACGCTCGGCGCGGTGTACTGTTGGCACGAATGGAACTGGCGGGCTGCCGACACTGAATTCGACCGGGCCAGTGATCTCGCCGGGCTGCAGGACAAGCCCTGCCTCAAGCACGGGATGCACCTCGCCGCAATGGGACGGCACGATGAAGCCCTACAGAAGGCGACTGCAGCCTTGGAGCTCGATCCAGTTTCACTGAGTGCCAGAACTCACGTAGCACTGCAGCACTTCTGGGGAAGGGACTTCGAGAGAGCAGCGGACCAGGCCCTGAACACGCTGGAACTGGACGCCAGCTTCCTTCCCGCCCGCATATGGCTTGGCCTGTCGCAATTGCAGTTGGGCAATGTCGATGAAGCCGTCGAAGTAATGGAGAGGGCAGCCGATAGTTCCGGGCGCAACCCCAATTACCTGGCACTGCTCGGCTGTACGCTGGGTGCGGCGGGGAAGACCACCGACGTCGACTTGACACTTGCAGAAATGGACTCGATTGCTGCTGCAAGATATGTGTCCCCGCGTTCCTTCGCGCTCGTGCATACATGGTCGGCCCGATTTGCAGAGGCGCTAGATTGGTTGGAAAAGGCGTACGACGAGCGAGCGGCATGGATGCCGTTTCTGAACGTAGACCCGATGTGGGATTCACTGCGCGAAGACAATCGGTTTCAGGAATTGCTTCGGAAGATGCGGTTTCCTGATGTGACCTGGCTGTAGTTGCCATGGTAATTGCTGGAGCCACCGTCTCGGAGCGAATCCAAGCACCAGCACCTGTTTGGAAACCGGGCTCCCTGAACGGCCCGTACTCGGTCGCAGAACGTGTCGCGGCCCGGGACCGCAACAATCTCTATCGTACGAGTTGTTACTTCCAGGATCGGGATCGGTACGAAGCGTTCTGTGCCATGTACGCCGTGATGCGAATCGTTGACGATCGGGTGGATGAACTCGCAGTGAGCACTCCTCTATCATCCGAAAAGAGGCACCGTGAGTCTGACATCCTGCAGGCATGGCACGCTGTCGTCTCTGCTTGCCTGGCTGGCAAATCTCCGCCTCCGTGGGGGCAGGCGGCCACAGACCATCCAGACTCCGAAGAACTAACCGTCGCCTTCACGGCGGCCGTGAACCGCTTCCCAGTACCGCCGGAACTATGGGACGACTTCTTTTCGGCCATGCAGCAGGACTTGGTGCGCGACCGGTTTGCGACGTACATCGAGTTCGTTGATTACGCTCGGGGAGCAACGGTATCGCCCACCACTCTCTATCTCTACCTCATAACGGCCGAACGCCACCGCGACCGGAGCGCGTACTACCCCCCAACCGGTTTCGATCTCAGGGGCTGTGGTCACAACCTCGGACTTTTCGCATACATCGCACACATTCTGCGGGATCTCCCGGAGGACCTGGCAGCCGGAGAGTGTGGCCTACTGTACCTGGCAGCCGACGACATGGCAGCGCATGGGGTGACGGAAGCCATGTTATCGAGTGACCTGGCAGCGCAGGGCACTAGTCCGCCCGTTCGCTTGCTAGTACGCACTCTCATCGATCGAGCCAAACGACTTGCGTGCCTCGGCCGGGCCGGGTTTCAACCGCTTTACAGAACCTTGAGCACAGACCGCAGGTTTGTCTTGGAGTTGATCGTTCGGATGTACGAAGAGCAACTGAACCGGATCGTCGCCTGCTCCCATGACGTCATGTCCGGTTCCCACAAGCTGAGCAGTCGTCACAAGAAACGAATCGCAAGAACTCTCGCGACTCAGATGGCAACTCAACATCAGTCAACTGACGGGAGCTGACTCACGGAGGCATGGGATGGCCTACTTCACCTCTGGATTCACCACTTTCTTCAGGCAGCTATCGCGCAACAACAAGCGAGAGTGGTACCATGCCAACAAGACGGCGTACGAGGAGCACGTCAAGGAACCGTTCAACGAGTTCGTAGGTGAGATGATCCACCGGGTTGCGGCGGTCGATCCGAACGTCGCTATCGAGCCCAAGGACGCCATATTTCGGCTAGCCCGAGACACGCGCTTCTCAAAGGACAAGACGCCTTACAAGACCTGGGCGGCCGCTGTGATATCGCGCGGAGGCAGAAAAGGTATGCATTACCCTGCCCTGTTCTTTCGCCTCGACCATAAGGGAGTGAGCATCGGGGGCGGAATGTATCAACCCGACAAGGACGACGTCCACAAGATCCGTCAGGCCATTCAAGACAACGGCAAGAAATTGTCACGCGCCCTGCACGGCAAGAAGTTCACTGAGCTGTACGGCGAGCTGCGCGGAGAGAAGAACAAGCGGGTGCCCAAAGAATTTGCAGCCGACGTTGAGAAGCACCCTCTCATTGCCAACAAGCAGTTCTACTACTATGCCGAATACGAAGACCCCGGCTTGCCGCTGCGAAACGACCTGGCCGAATTCGTCATGCGCCACTACCGCGCCGGCAGCAAGGTCAACGATTTCTTGAGAGAGGCAGTTGACTGAAGGTCGTTGGTGCCCGCTGGCAGAGCGGACTCAGCCGCTATCACGTTCAGCATACAGATGGGCCCTCTTATCTAGCACACTGCTCATCTGCAGCTCCGCAGTTGTGACACTTGTGGAGGCGCAGGGAACACCCGGGTTGGCGGCCGGCGTGCGTGTTCGATTGTGGTCCCTGGATCTCCCCGGCCGGGAGATCAACGGCAAATTCGTGCGATTGACCCGACATTCGATTACGCTAAATCAGGTCGAGTACGCAGGCTTGGACCCCATCTTGTCCCTGCCTCTATCAAACGTGGGACGCATTGACGTGAGTATCGGCCGCAATCATTTGGCGATCGGGGCCAGTGTGGCCGCCGGCGCCGCACTCGGTGCCGTGCTGTTTCCCGCGCTCACAACGGAACCCGTCTCCTGTCAATTGGGATATGAAGACAACCCCGACTGCTCTCCGGTGACGGCTGACGTCGTCATTGGCCTGGCTGCAGGCGCTGTAGCCGGGTGGTTGTTCTCACAGCTAATCGCCAAGGGACGCTGGGCTCGGATCAGAATGGACGTGTTGCTGTTGGACGGAAGCGTCAGATTCCACGGAGGCCTTTCTGTTACCTTCTAATCGATTCCGTACCGATCCCGCAGAGGCAGCCATGCGTACTGTTACGCCGTTCTTTGCCGTCCTGTTGTTGGTATCGAGCCCACAGCTCACCGCTCAGCAACCGCCACTGCTGTTTCCGGGCATGCAAGTCCGTGCGTCTACGATGCCGCCAACTAGAGGTCCCGCTTGGATGGAGGGCACCCTAAGCAGGGTAACCGATGACCACCTCGTCATCGATCCGGTAGACGGAGAGTTGCTCGCGATTCCGCTGGAGTTCCTCACGCGGGTCGAGATCTATCGGCGTACCGGCTCGTTTGGCGCCGTGGGAGCCGTCGTGGGCCTTGCAGGCGGCGCTTTCCTCGGACTCATGGTCAAGGAACTCGGAGACTCCGACGCAGCCTGGGTGGCGGTTGGAGCAGCGGCAGGAGGCGTAACCGGATTCTTCCTAGGCAGGTCCGTGCATCGCGAAGGATGGGATCCGGTGTCGGTCGATGCGATGCGTGGAGGTTTTGATGGGCTCAGCAAGAGCCGCCACGTGCTGGGGTTGTCGGTCAGGTTCTAGATCGCCGACGACGGGGTGATACGTGCAAAGTTCAAAGTGCAGAGTGCAGAGTTCAAAGTGCGTGAGCGATATTGCTCCGTCATTCTACCTAGGCGTTTTATGGTGAGCGTAGTTT
>JBDGZZ010000154.1:0-9808 GCA_039588335.1 Gemmatimonadota bacterium
CTCTACATCATCAATCTGGGTACCATCCCCTTGCACATTTGGTCGAGTCGGGTGGACACACTCGAGCAACCTGACTGGTGCATCCTCGATCTGGACCCCAAGGAAGCCCCGTTCCGTGACGTTGTGACGATAGCACGGGCCGTTCGTAAGCTGTGCGAAGCAATCCAGCTTCCCAGCTTTGTAAAGACCAGCGGATCGTCCGGGCTGCACGTGCTGGTTCCGCTAGGCCGTCGCTGTACCTACGAACAATCGCGCACGCTGGGTCAACTTCTGGGTCGCGTCATAGTGACGGAGCTTCCCGACATCGCAACGATCGCGAGGATCCCTAGCAAGCGGGAGGGGAGGGTGTACATCGACTACGTCCAGAACGGTCACGGACGACTCCTCGTATCGCCGTTCTGCGTGAGACCACTTCCTGGAGCGCCTGTCAGCACTCCTCTCAAGTGGCGCGAAGTGAATGCGAAGCTCGACATTCACAAGCACACGATCAAGACTGTACCTGCACGGATGAAACGGATGAAGATCGACCCACTAGCGGCAGTGCTAGAAGTCGAGAGAGATTTGGACATGGGGCTGAATATCGTGGTGATGAAGTTGAAATGAAAGTTCCAATGAACCAGGATCCCGCAGTCCCCAATTCGCATTCGAATTCACCCCGCGTACCGCTGGCCGTGGGGATCATAGTCGCCTTGGTCGCCATTAAGCTGGCGCTTCACTTTGGCATCAATCTGTTCGGACCCTACGAGTTCCACCGCGACGAGTTCCTCTACATGGCGATGGGTGAACATCTTCGGCTATGGCACATGGATTTCCCGCCGTTCATCGCACTGATATCGGAGTTCTCTCGCAGCATTCTCGGTGATTCGCTCTTTGCAGTGAGGTTGTTCCCTGCCCTGTTCAGTGCTTCGCTACTAGTCCTGGCCGCCGTGATCGCCAAGGAACTAGGCGGTGGTCGCCTGGCCCAGATTCTCGCCGGGTTCTTCGTCTTCGCCAACATTCTCTTTCTGCGGGCGGGTAATCTCTTTCAGCCGGTGGTGTTCGACCAGGTTTGGTGGACGGCCGCCTTGGTGGCACTCGTGAGACTCGGCAACACACGTGACCGCCGGTGGTGGATCCTGTTCGGAGTCGCCTGCGGGTTCGGTTTACTCTCGAAGTTCAGCATTCTGGTCTTCGGGCTGGCGACGTTGATCGGCCTGGTCGTATCGGCGCGGCGCCGTGATCTACTCACTCCGTGGCCATGGTATGCGGCGTTGATCGCGTTCGTGATCGGGAGCCCCAGCATAGTCGGTCAGATTCAACTGGGCTTTCCCGTTCTCGATCAGATGGGTGATCTGCGAGGTGCGCAACTGGCACGTGTAACCCCCGTCGACTTCATGGTGGGACAGTTGCGATGGGGACCGCAGGGTTTTGTTGCGTTGACCGGTATGGTCGCGCTCCAGTTCCACCGCAATCTGCACTCCTTTCGTCTCGTGGGATGGACCTGCCTGGCCGCATTAGTGTTACTGATGGTGCTGCACGGCAAACCGTATTATGCCGGTCCGCTTCATCCGGCGCTCTTCGCCGCGGGTGCAGTTCTGCTCGAGCGATTCAAGGTGCCGCGTTGGTCTGCAGTACTACGCTGGGGCGTGGTTGCAGCAGTTGCGGGATATTCGGCCCTGACCTTTCCACTAAGCCTTCCCATCTTGGCACCGCCAACCATGGTGAAATACCTGGAACGGCTGGGCTCTGACGATGCGGTCACTACGAACATAGGTAACATCGAGCGTCTGCCGCAGGACTTCGCCGACATGTTGGGTTGGGAAACACAGGTAGATGCCGTCGCACAGGTGTTTCACAGCCTCGATCCCGCCGAGCAAGAACAGGCGGTGCTGTTGGGCTCCAACTACGGTGAGGCCGGCGCAATCGATTTCTACGGACCGCGCCGGGGGTTGCCCAAGGCGATCGCGTACGTTGGTACGTATTGGTTCTTCGGACCAGGAGACAAGCCCGGCAACGTCGTGATCTCAATCGGATTTTCATACGAGGACATGGCGGACTTCTTCGATACGGTTACGACGGCTGCCCACGTGATGAACCACTTTGCGGTCGCCGAGCAACGTGACCTGTTCGTCTACGTGGGTCGCGGGCCTAGCCAAACGGTGCAGGAGATATGGCCGAGTCTTGCGGGGGAGCAGTAAGACGGCCGCGGTTGACCGATCGGCCGTATTCCCTCAAGGAGCACTGATGAGCGAAACACAAACCCTGGTGATGGTGGGAGCCCGTGGCCCCGTTTCGGCCATCCTACTGCGCCCCGACAATGCGCGATTGCTTTACGTACTGGGTCACGGCGCCGGTGCCGGGATGAGGCACCCCTTCATGGAACGCATCGCAACTGAGCTGGCCGACCGGGGAATCGCGACGTTTCGTTACCAGTTCCCATACATGGAAGCAGGTAGACGGTCACCTGATCCACCGAAGATCCTCGAAGCGACGGTTAGAGCGGCCCTGACTAACGCAATTGACACGGCGGATGGGCTTCCGATCATAGCAGGCGGCAAGTCCATGGGAGGCCGTATCACCTCGCACGTGGCAGCGCACGATCCTCCACCGGAACTGCGAGGATTGGCATTCCTCGGTTACCCGCTTCACGCCCCGAAAAAACCGGCCGTGAAGCGCGCCGAGCACCTGAGCGACATCCGAATACCGATGCTGTTCGTTCAAGGTACACGAGATAGCCTCGCAAATCTGGACTTGCTTCGACCGATCGTAACAAACCTAGGTGACAGCGCTACCATGCACGTTGTTGAAGGTGGCGATCACTCTTTCAAAGTACTGAAACGCTCGGGCCGCACACCGGAAGAAGTGCTGAACGAGATAACGGACACGGTTAGCGGGTGGACTGATCGAATCTGATCGGACACTGGCCCACCGCTTGCCTGTCAGAGTAACGGCTGTATGTTACGCCACTTCAAACGAATCCACCTCGGCTTCTCGAAGGGCCCCACAGATCGTAAGGAGACACTTCCATGAAGAAGTTGAACTACTTGTGCATTGTGCTTGCGCTGTCGTTCTCGGGCCAGGCTGCCGATGCCCAAACAGCCGGAAACCGGTTTGAGCTGGCGGACGTGTTTCAGCTCGAACTCGCGTCTGATCCACAGATTTCTCCCGACGGCACCAGGATCGTCTACGCACGCAACTTCATGGACATCATGACCGACCGCCGGCGCTCCAACCTTTGGATCATCAATCACGACGGATCGGATCACCGGCCACTCACCACCGGCAATGCGAACTATTCGTCTCCACGCTGGTCACCTGACGGCTCGAAGCTCCTCTACGTATCGAGCGCCGACGGCTCATCACAGATATACGTTCGCTTCATGGACGACGGGCAGACAGCAAAGCTCACCAATCTCACCATGTCACCGAGTTCGATAACCTGGTCGCCTGACGGTAACTGGATTGCCTTTGAGATGATGGTTCCTGCGGCTGCCAAGCCGATGGTGCAAATGCCCTCCAAGCCACCGGGTGCGGAGTGGGCCAAGCCGGCCAGGTACATAGACAGGGTCATCTATAGAATGGACGGAGCGGGATACTTGCCGAGCGGTTTTAGCCACCTATTCGTGCTCCCCGCTGAGGGCGGGACACCCCGCCAGATTACGAGCGGATCGTTCAACTACGGCGGCCCACTGAACTGGACCCCTGACGGCCAGTCGTTGATCTTCTCGGCCAACTTGAGCGACGACTGGGAATACGACCTAGGCAATTCCGAGGTATACGAGGTGTCGGTCAGCGATGGAGCGATCACGGCTCTGACTGACCGGGTAGGCCCCGATGGGAGTCCCGCCATGTCGCCCGACGGTTCCCTGATCGCCTACACAGGGTTCGACGACCGTGAGCAGGGTTACCAGGTGACACATCTGTACGTGATGAATCGGGACGGCAGCAGCCGGAGAATGCTCGCCGACGACCTCGACAGATCGATTCAGGCTCCGACATGGAGTTCCGATGGGCGCGGCATCTACTTTCAGTACACCGACGAAGGAAATACCAAGCTGGCATATGCGTCCCTGGACGGTGACGTACGAACGTTCGTGGGTGATGTTGGAGGACTCTCGATTGGACGTCCGTACGGAGGTGGCCAGTTCTCGGTCTCGGACAACGGTCGCTTGGCGTATACCGAGTCACGTCCGGACCATCCGGCGGACATCGCTGTCGGACGTACCGGATCGACAGAGGGCACCCGCATAACAGCCCTCAACGAAGACTTGTTTGGACACAAGGAACTGGGCGAAGTCGAGGAGATCTGGTATGAGTCGTCCCACGATGGGCGACAGATCCACGGGTGGATCGTGAAGCCACCAAACTTTGACCCCAGTCAGAAATACCCGTTGATCCTGGAGATACACGGAGGACCGTTTTCCAACTACGGCGACCGTTTCACCGCCGAGATTCAATTGTACGCGGCTGCGGGCTACGTGGTGCTCTACACCAATCCGCGTGGCAGCACCAGCTACGGCGAGGAGTTCGGCAATCTCATTCACCACGCATATCCGGGCAACGATTACGATGACCTGATGTCGGGTGTCGACGCCGTGATCCAGCAGGGATACGTCGACGACGAGAATCTGTTCATTACAGGCGGCAGCGGCTGTGGAGTGCTGTCCAGCTGGACCGTCGGCAAGACCGATCGCTTCCGTGCTGCGGTCGTACAGAAACCGGTGATCAACTGGTACAGCTTCGTATTGACTTCGGATTTCTATCCGAACTTCACCAAGTACTGGTTCCCAGGATATCCATGGGACAACATGGAACACTACATGGAGCGATCGCCGATCTCACTGGTCGGCAACGTGACGACTCCCACCATGCTGCTCACAGGCGAGGCTGACCACCGCACGCCGATCTCCGAATCGGAACAGTTTTATCAAGCACTCAAACTCCAAAAAGTCGATGCTGCCCTGGTGCGGATACCTGACGCCCCGCACGGCATAGCCAATCGGCCCAGCAACCTCGTCACGAAGGTTGCGTACATACTCGCGTGGTTCGACAAGTACCGTACGAGTGAACGGCCAACCATGTGATGTTCAGTGAGCGTTCTCAGACGACTCTAGTGGACCACTCCAAGAAAGGGACGATTCATGTCGGTTGAAGAGGGAAAGGCAGCACCGAACTTCACTCTGAAGGACGAGGATGGTAACGAGGTGAGCTTGAGCGGCCACCGCGGTAAGAATGTGGTCGTATACTTCTACCCCAAGGACGACACTCCGGGGTGCATCAAGGAAGCTCAGGGATTTCGTGATCTCTGGAAGAAGATCCAAGAAAACGACACGGTGGTGATGGGAGTCTCACCAGACGGCGCTGCATCCCATCAGAAGTTCAAGGACAAATACAACCTGCCGTTCACGCTGCTTTCCGATCCCGATGAGAAGGTGATGACCGAATACGGTGCCTACGGTGAGAAAATGATGTATGGCAAGAAGACCACCGGAGTGATCCGTTCAACGGTCTGGATCGGGCCCGATGGCAAGGTGAGAAAACATTGGGCTAGAGTCGCCAAGGCTGCGGACCACCCGGCGAAAGTGCTGGAGGCGTTAGAGAAGGACGGATAGGATTCTCCCCCTACTTTCCCCTGCCATTACGGGGGAAGTAGGGGGAGAAAAGACTCCGCTCGTCAGTTCCCCCCGCCACCCCTGCGGGACAATTCTCGGTAATACTGTTCCACCAGCTCCCGATAACCTTCAGGTACGTCGTCCGACCCCGCCAGGAACAGGCGATCGGCTTCATCTCCCAACAGTTCCCTGCGCAGGTTGTATTCGAAGTCCTTCAGGCCCTGTATGATCTCTGCTTCCAGGACATCCAATCCCCGCGGATCACCGAACTCCCTGCGGCGCTCGAAGCCAGAGAGGCCGGCAATCACACGATCGAGTCCGCCCACGTCCACGCCATCCCGCTGCAGTTCGCGTCTCAACTCCGACAACTCATTCAGGCGCTCTTGGAGGTCCCGCTCGAACTGACGAGCGTCCCCAGCGCGAAGTCGATTTCCTCCGCCTCCTGACCCCTGAGCTTCTCCCTGCTGTTGACCTTGCTGCCCCTGCTGTTGGCCTTGTTGGCCCTGCTGTTGACCTTGTTGTCCGTGTTGTTGACCCTGTTCGCCCTGCTGCCCCTGCTGCTGACTCTCCGCACCCTCTCTCATGCGGTCGTTGAGGGATTCCAAGGCGTTCACTGCATCTCTGGTGCGATCGAGCGACCTGGCCAAACGCTGCTCCCGCGACTCACCTATTGCCTCAATACCCCGCTCGATGCGTTGCTCCAGGTCCTCGATGTCTGAGCCAATCTGGTCCTCGAGATTGCGCGCGTATTCCGGCGACCCCTGTTGGATGACACCACGAGAGTAGAGGACCTTCTCCCGCAATCGGTTATCGCGAATCGACCTGGCCGCCCCCTCGAGTTCACGGGCGGCCTCCTTTTGCTCGCTCTGTGATTCCCGGCTCAAGTTTTCCAGCTGCTCCTCTATTCCGGCGACCTCGTCGGCCATGGCAGCCTTTCGTTCCTGCAGACGACGGATCTGTTCGGCTCGGGTTCGCGGATCGGAGCTGAGTTCCTCTACATCCTGTTCCATCTCTTGCTGTTCGGCAGCCAGCCGCTGAGTCCTTCTAAGAGCGTCCTCTACGTCGCGACGCAGACTTGCAGCCTTGTTCTCGTCCAGAAGCCGCCGCGCTTCACGTAGTTCATCCAGTGCCTCGACTCCCTGTCCTACTCCGTTGTTCCGTGCGTTGGCAGCGGCCTGACGCATGGCTTCCGCCGCTTCCCTCAGATTGCGAGCTGTCTGTTCGAGATCCGGGCGCGCCTGCTCGCGGGAAAGCCGTTCCAGCTGCCTCGCCAATTCCTCCGCCTCATCAGCAAGACGCCGTTGGGACTCCCCACCCCCACCTGCCTGGTTAGCTAGATCTTGCTGACGGGCCCGCATGCGCTCGTTCTCCTGCTGCTGGCGGCGGGCTAGTTCCCTCAGCTTCTGCGTGATCTCGTCCAACTCCTCATCGGCCTGCTCCCGCTGGCCCCGCTGAACCTGTTCGTATTGGTTTCTCATCTTGTCCATTTCCAGATCGAACAGGTCGGCGAGATCCTCAGCATCGGACTGTTGCCCCCTGCCCCCGCCACCGCCCTGCTGTCCGCGGCTCACTTGGACCTCCCTGTATGCTGCCTCCGCACGCTGGAGGTGTTGCAGCGCGGCTCTCTCCGGTGGAAGAGCCTCAGCGGGATCTCGCACTTCCAGCTGCCGCTCGGCCGCACTCATGGATTCGATGGCCTTGGGTAGTTCCTCGGCGATGGTCTTGAACGCCGAGTCCATCTCTACGATTCCACGTGTGTTCATCCGGTCTATCAGGGTCTGCACCTCCTCGCGCAGCCTTCCCTGGGCAAGAGCCAAAGTCTGGACGTTTTCGTTGAAGTCTTCATCGGGATAAAGCGCGCTATCCCGCACCATTCTGAATGTGCCGGCAATGATGTCCTTTTGGCTTCTGGAGAGACTACCCATATCTCCCCCGCCCTGCTGGCCACCTTGCTGTCCCCCCTGTTGCTCCGCCTGGCGGTATTCACGGCCGAAGGGCCTGACTTCCATGAAGTAGATGTCGGTTATCCCTTCCTGCGTATTGCCGCCCCGATTGGCCTCTACACCGCGTGCGTAGTAGGAAACGAAGTCACCCGGTTCCAGTTCGAGCTCTTCCAAGAAGAACGTGTGACTGGCAGTGACCTGTTTCCTCGTTTGGCCTCCGCCAAAGAGCTGCAGCGTATCTTCCGGCTCTCCGTTCACCGAGTAGATCAGCTGCAGTCCAGCCACACCATAGTCATCTTCCGCCTGTAGTTCTGCAAAAACTTCTTCTACCGACGTCACAGTGACATCCCGGCCGGGTTTGGAAATCGAAACCGAAGGAGGCTGGTCGATCAAGACGTCGATGAAGTAGTCGGGTGATGCGACGACCAAGTCGCCCTGAAAACTCTCCAGGAGAATTCGGTAGAAGCCCTCTTGATGCACCCGGACAGTACCGGTGAGAAGACCATCTTCTCGCATCTCCAGGGCAACCGTGTCTCCTTCATCTAGCACCATGGCTCCGGCGGCCACTCCCATCGTGGGCGTGATCTCGAGTAGCACACGCGTGCCCTGAAGGGCTGCTATGTCACCACCGTTTTCGTGGCGCTGAGGGCTGAGCCCCGTATACGCCGGGAAGTGATACTCCATGTCGATCTGATCCACGTACGGAAGGTCGGCAACCTCGACACGGTAGATTGGCGAGCGAACCCCGCTGGCCTCGACGAAGTACTCTGTCTGCTCGTCCAGCTGGAACAGCAGCAGCAGATACTCGCCGGTCTGGTCGTCCACAGTCATCGGCCAGCGTTCCCACCGCGCTTCTTCACCGCGCTTGACCGCGATGTCGACCTCATCCGACGTGAAGTTGTTGAGGCGCGCCGTCACCCTCATATCCGCCCCACGGGCCAATGTCACGCTTCCGGGCGTGACGTCGATGGAATACGGGTTTTCGGTCGCATCCCGGTTCCACGGTGTCAACAGGAACGGGGCGCTATGCTGCAGAAACCCGGGGCTCGTGATGAGGAAGATCAAGCCGGTGAGTGTGGCACCTGCCAGGAAACCCGAAGAACCCGCCAGCTTCTTGCGCTCTACACGTCGCCCTTCTTCGACCGTCACACACCTCTCAATGGCCCGTCGCACCAGTTTTCTGACCAGGGCCGGTGATTGTCCCAGACGCTCAGCGTCCTCGACGGCGGCACCGAATTGGACTCCGCTCGTCACGTGTCCCTGGAGTGATGGTTCGTGTTCCTCGAGATACAGAGCCACTTTCTCGTCGGAGACTTTCCGCGATAACGGCATCACCAAGAACTGGATCGTCAGAACAACCAGAGTCGCGTACGTGGCAATCTGAAACAGCAAGACGGCAGTGGGAGTGAATCGGAAATAGTCCATCCCGTACGCGGATACCAGGAACGCGATGATCCCCACACTCAGCACGACTCCTAGCCCGCGGAACAGGATGCGGAGCCGCCATCGACGTCTAACGGACCGAATGATCCCCATCAGATCTTCGTGGCTCGAGGCCTCGAACAGCATTCGCATCTGCCTTCTCCTGTTCCAGTTACTAGCTAGTGCTACTGCGCGACACGCGGTTCGCTATGGCCGTTTCGGCCACAAGAATGAGCAGGACTGCTACTAAGAGATACCACCATAGCCCCTGCCGGCGTTCCTTTTCAACCGGTGTGAGCGTCGCCGCGAGATTCATCGTTCCCTGGCCACCGGCCCGAAACGTGACCGCGCTGGCGAGTTCCTCTGCATCCAGACGGGTGAGATCTGATTCCGCGGCGTCCACGTTCACGGCCACCGCACTCACGACCTCGTCACGGCCTGCCAGGTTGCGAACTTCGTAGAATCCCTGTTCGTCGAGCGTTACGTATGAGGCACTGCTACCTACTCGCCGTACCTCCCTCTCTCCCGACGGCGACTCCATGATCAACTCGACTGTTTCCTCTGAGCCAGCCCGTAGCTCAACCGGCGACAATCCGTTCGGCAACTGACTGAGGTGTTGTGACAGATCGAGTACTTGTCCTGCCGTCAACCAGGGCCGTTGGGGAGCGTAGTTCGCTAGATGTCGTACAAGCTGGTGCATGGTTGGCAAGAAAACAGGCTGGACCGGAAGATCGTTCCAGGAGTTCGACAGACCCGACGCCCAGACTAGCACCGAACCAGCTCCCGCGCTCACCTCCGCCAAGGCAATACTACCATCATCGAATCGAGCGAGTACATCGGCCCGCCCCTCAT
>JBDGZZ010000155.1:0-12317 GCA_039588335.1 Gemmatimonadota bacterium
TGATATGGGTGCCCAGAGAGCTATGACGACCAATGCCGCCCTTAGTCGTACCATTGGATACCTCGTACTAGGTAGTTGGGTGTTACTCGTTGTTTGTTCTGCGTTGCTTGTTCTATGCGTTCGAAATTCCCTGTTCTACTGTTCGCCATTCTCTTGTTCGTCATTCTCTATTCTACTGTTCGATATTCTCTATTCTGTCTGTTCTAACGTGCGGGAATCTGACCCTGCATTCTAGCTTCTTTCATGCGTCTCAATTGCTTGCGGGCAGTGCGCGCCTTGCGGCCAAAAAAGCCGAACGGAACGAATGCGCCCACGCCGATCGAGGCTGTGAGGACAGCCAGTGCTATGTTTGCCGCTTCCGCGCCGGCGAACAGCCAGATGGCGGCTATCTCAGAAGCTACGATCACCCCTCCGAAGCTGTCCCGCAGGTATGCCATGTCCCGGCGATACAAGTCCAGTCGCACTTCTTCCTGGGTCTGGACCGCGCCCATGGCGAGGAGATCACCCTCGGCGGAATACATCGCTCCACAATGGGAGCAAATGCGTAGCGGCCGCCCGAACAGACTGGCGAAACCCTTGAACCAGTGTCGGTTCCACCGCAGTCGTCTGAGCGGTCGCGAGAGTATCTCCAACCTCTCGCCGCACATCTTGCATTGTATCTGTTCTACCATCTTCTCGACCCTACGACGATCCGGCCGCGCTGGTTGCGGTGGCTTCGGCCGCGGTCTCCTGGCGAAATAGCTCGGCCAATCGCTGAACGAACGGGCCCGGGCGGCCGGTACCGACGGGTTTCCCGTCGCACTGAGTTATAGGAGCTATCTCTGTCGTGGTTCCCGCGAGGAACATCTCCTCAGCGTCTTCGATGTCTTGTAGCAGAATGGTGTCCTCGCTGCATGGGATTCCCTGCCGCCGGCAAATGTCGAGGGCCGTATGCCGGGTTATGCTCGGCAGTATGTAGTTGCTCTTCGGGGCGGTCCGGGCTACGCCATCGATCACGGCGAAGAACGACGAGTGCGTGCCTTCGAGCACAACGCCGTCTCTCACGAAGATCGCCTCGATGCAGCCCTTTTCATGAGCCTGTTGGTTTGCCAAACAGTTGGGTAGTAGCGAAATCGATTTGATGTCGCAGCGGCTCCACCGCGTATCGGGCAAAGTGATCACAGATTCGCCGCGCTCCATGTCTACCTTGCGATTGAAGGGCATGAGTTGCGCGTACACCGTCGGCGGAACTTGGCTGTCGGGGAACGAGTGCTTCCGCTGCGTTGCTCCCCGGGTGATCTGGATGTATACCGTGACATCCGCGGTAGTGGCGCTGTTGCGCTCCAACATTTCTTCAACCACCGCGTCGAGTGAAGACGCTTCGAATCCCGCTATGCGAAGCCCCTTGAGGCTGCGGCTCAGGCGCTCGAGGTGGTCGTGCTTGCGGAAGTAACGACCTCCATAGGCAATGATGACCTCATACACGCCGTCGGCGAAGAGGAAACCGCGGTCGTCGGGTGATATGCTGACTTCGCCCTTGGGGAGGTAGACGCCGTTGAAGTAGACCGTATCGTACATGGACCTCACATCCAATGTTTCTTGCCCTGCTTGAACGGAGTGTCATGCGGGCTGTGGTTGTGCAAGTAAACGCGGTACTGCTCTCGCAACCGAATATAACGCCTGTCGCTGGTCTCCAGAGGAGTGTGGGGTAACTCGATCAACAACGCTCAACCCTCCAGACGTTGCGGACCGAGAACTTCCAGTCATACGGATCCAGCTGCCGCAGGTCCACCAGCGCGTACGCCTCGATTCTCGCGCCGAGATCGATGTACGGTTCGTAGTAGCTCATCGCCAGGGCCCGGACCGATCTGAAGGCTGGTCGGCGTCCCCAGAGACCGATGTCCCGGGACCCGCCCACAGAGCCCCAACGACCGTTATGCCGAAAGGCGAATACCACATGGTCCAGGAGGTCCTGCGATTCCATGTCCAGGAGCAGCGGAGGCACACCGTGCTGCCCCATGATTGCGGCCGCAGCGAGTGCTGCCTCGAGGCAGTGGGCCGTACGGTGCCGCACGACACCCCGAAACGATCGCAAGGTCGGGCCGGACCTCTCGAAGTTGTAAGGCAGTGACCTGATCCAGCGCTGGACTGCCCAGGGGGACCGGTGTGCATCTACTACCGCACGTTCGCCCCGCGTCAGGCGGTGTTCCGGTAACACCACCGCAATTCGGACGTCAGCGAGTGCCGGTCTCGTTGGCCAACGGCCCAGTCGTGTCAATGTGAACGACGGTCCAGGTCAGCGGGGTCGGCATGGTGGCACCCAGATTGTCGGTCGCGATCGCCTCCAGGAAATTCTCCTGGCCCGTGTTCAGTGGGATGCTGACGGTGAACAGGTCGTGGAGGTTGGCCGTGTCCACGGCAGGCACTACTCCCCCAGTGACCGTCACTACCAAGATCGCGGACTCGCGGGGCGGTACCCGTACCACCGACCCGCTCAGCTCCACCACCTCGGCGAACGTCGTATCAGGAGGTACCGCCGTGAAGTTGCCGATGAATAGAACGTCATCTTCTGAGCAGGCGATGCTGGATGCAGCTACCAGCAGTAGAAGTGTGATCAATCGCTTCATGTCTCAACCTTGTTGCTTGATGATGGCGGCCGGTGATGGTGTTACCTGCCAGTCACAATTCCCCACGCCAGACACACCCAGCCCGCCAGGAAGCAGACGCCGCCGACCGGAGTGATCGCGCCGATCCAGCGAGTCCCTGTCAATGCCAGGGTGTAGAGGCTGCCCGAAAAAACCACGGTGCCCGCCACGAAGAGCCACCCAGCCCATGTGAACTGTGTACTTCCCCATCGACCGATCGCCCAAGCTATGGCAAACAGACCCAGAGCATGATACACCTGGTACCTCACTCCGGTTTCGAACACCGCCAGCATCTCGGGAACGATCCGCTGGCGCAGGCCATGGGCTCCGAACGCGCCGAGTGCTACTGACAGGAGTCCGGAGAGAGCGCCCAAGAACCCGAAGAGTCGCTCAGGACTCATCGCCATCCCCACCGATCACCCCAGCCTCCTCTAGAATCGTCTTTCCCCGCCTGCTTCACGAGAATCGTCGCTCCCGCCGGCAGGGGACCAAATCCGCTCCCCTCGGCTGACTGGATCACGTACGGTATTCCCGCGTTTTCCAGCAGTCCACCAGCCATTACCGCCTGGCGCCGAAACCTGAAGTTCGCGATTGCTGTCGTGTCATCCATCTGATAGATCCACCTTCACAGATTCAGAGCCATATCCAAACGCCCAGAGTAATTATAGCTACGGCTATGAGATTGAGGCCGAAGCCGGCAGCCGCCATGTCACGGGACCGAATGGTTCCGGAGCCGAATACAATGGCGTTGGGCGGTGTCGCGACGGGCAGCATGAAGGCCATCGAGGCCGCTAGAGCTGCGGCAGCCATCAGTGGCACCGCAGCCAGGCCGAGGCCTTGGGCCACTCCCGCCATGAGCGGCATCCCCAGAGCGGCCGTGGCGGTGTTGCTCGTCAGTTCCGTGAGAAAGACGAACACTGCGCCGGTCGCCAGGATTACGAGAGGGAGGGGCACTCCCTCGAGGCCCGCCAGCTGCCCCCCAATCCAGTCGCTGAGACCACTGGCTTCGAACGCTGCTGCCAAAGCCAGACCGCCGCCAAAGAGCAGCAGGACTCCCCAGGGTACCTTGCGGGCCGACTCCCAGTCGAGTGCAGTGGGATAGCGAGATCGCCGCAGTGGGACGGCGAACATGATCAGAGCGGCGGCGATCGCGATGATGGGATCTGACAGCCCCGGAAGCACGTCGGTCAGGCCGGGAATGTTGACCGCTCCGACTTGTTTCGGCGCCCGAAAGACCCAGGCCAGAGCCGTGACCACGAAGACGGCGAGTACGAAACGCTCCCCACCCGACAGCCTTCCAAACCTGAACTTTTCGTCCTGGAGCGTGGCAGCGAGCCCCGTGACTTCGCCACGGACCCCGAACAGTCGCACCAGCCACAGCCAGCACACCGCCAGCATCGGGATGGAGATCGACAGTCCCACCAGCAGCCAACCGGCGAAGGTTATCTCTACATCGAGGAGTTCCTGCGCGGCACCCGCAAAGATCGCGTTCGGCGGAGTACCGATCAGCGTCGCCACTCCACCGATGGAGCACGCGTACGCGATACCCAGCATGAGGGCTGTTGGGAACTGTCCGCCATTCCGCTCCCCGCTCCCCGCTCCGACCAACGCCAACGCAATCGGGAGCATCATGACCGCGGTGGCCGTGTTCGAGATCCACATGCTCGCAACGGCCGAAACGATCATGAACGCTAGGAGAACCCGCGGTGCCGAGGTGCCTACCCGGCGGACTGTCGTGAGTGCAAAGCGGCGATGCAGGTCCCAACGTTCGAGTGTCGCCGCGAGTAGGAACCCGCCGAGAAACAGGAAGATGATGGGATCGGCGTATCGCGCGGCCACTTCGCGCAGCGGCCGGTCGGAGATCAGTGGTAGCACGACCAGTGGCAGGAGCGCGGTCGCTTCCAGTGGAATGACGGCACTCAGCCACCAAATGGCCATCCAGCTTGCCAGTCCTGCCACATGCCACGCCGCTTCGCTCATGCCGAACGACGGAGACAGGATCATCGTCGCCAGAAAGAGTACCGGTCCGGCCGCCAGCGGCAGGCGTCGCATCACCTGTCCGGGAACACCGCCAGAGGAGTCGACCGGGTGGCGCCTTGCTTGAGAGCGTCCGAAACGTCGAGTGCCAGAAACTGATCCAGATTCTCTCTCAGATCTCTCACGCCCGGGCTGGGCCAATCGGTGCCCCACAGGACGCGGTCGCCGATCTCTTCCAGACGGGGGAAATACTCGAGGAGTCGCTTGGGCGGAATCCCCGACAGTTCGAGATACACGTTCTCGTGACGGCGCAGGACGAAGAATGCCTCGTCCATCCAGAGCGGTCTGCCTCCATGGGCCATGATGATGGTCAGGTCCGGGAAGTCGATTGCCACGTCATCCAGTTCCATGGGTCGCCCAAACTTGCAGCGCGCCCCGGGGAATATGGAAGTACCGGTGTGGATCATGACCGGTAGTCCACGGTCCTCTGCCCGACTGTAGATGCGTCCCAGTGCCTCCATCCCCATCTGGTGTGCGTTGGCCGGAAACAGTTGGTGCGGCGGGTGGATCTTGAGGCAGCGAATTCCGAGCTGCAGCAGTTCTTCCACCTGTCCCTCAGGGTCCTTCGTGAACCGCGGGTGTACACCGCCAAAAGGGAGCAACCGATCGGGCGCGGCGCTGGCGTACTCGGCTGCAAACTCGTTGGTGTCGTCGGTGAACCCCATGAGGTCGGGACTCGGGTAGTTGATCAAACCCACGCGCCAGATGTCGCGTTCGTCGAGCAATTCGATCAGCGAAGCGGGGTCTTCCATCAAGGAGATGAGCCGGTCCCAGTGCTGTTCCTTCCCTTTCCGCATCACGTCGGCCACTTCGGGCTTGAGCTGTTGCCACGGTTGAATGTGGACGTGGATGTCCGTAATGCCCGGAAGCGCTTCGCTCATCGTCCCTTGAACTCCGGGGGGCGCTTTTCGAGGAACGCTGCTATGCCTTCGGCCTTGTCCTCCGACGAAAAGGCGAGGCCGAACAACGCTGTTTCCAGCCGCACTCCCTCATCGAGCGGCGTACGAGCACTTGCTCGCACGGCCTCTTTGATGATGCGGAGTGTTACGGGACTCTTCTCGGCGATCCGGCTCGCGAGGAGGGTTACGCGTTGCTGCAGTTCGGTCTGCGGCACGACTTCATCCACTAGCCCTATCTCCAGTGCCGCATCGGCTGCAATGATCTCTCCAGTGTACAACAGCTTGAACGCGCGGCCCATGCCAACCAGTCGGGGCAGCCGTTGTGTCCCACCTCCGCCGGGAATGATTCCCAGGTTCACTTCTGGTTGACCCAGTTTGGCGTTTGCGGCGGCGATGCGGATGTCGCACGCCATTGCGACTTCGCATCCAGCTCCCAGGCAGTATCCGTTGATGGCTGCTATCGTGGGTTTGGGCAGCGACTCCAGTGTCTCGAACACCCGTCGCCGTTTCATCACCGCGTACTGGTCCATCATCGAGCGGCCTTCGAATTCCCCGATGTCCGCACCGCCCACGAACGCCTTTGCTCCCTTGCCGGTAATCACCACGACACGCACCTGGTCGTTGCCGGCAAGCTCATCCAGCGCCTCGATCAGCTGTGCTCTCGTCGCGGCGTTGAGTGCGTTGAGCTTATCGGGGCGGTTGATGGTGAGTGTTGCGACTCGGCCGCTGACGTCGGCCAGGACGTTCAGTTCTTCAGACACCTGGAATCCTCACTGCCAGTCGTAGAATCCCTTCCCAGTCTTCTTTCCCAACTCTCCGGCGTCCACCTTGCGCCGCAGGATATCGGGTGGCTGATAGTGTGCCTCACCTAGCCGGGAATGCAAGTACTCAGCTATCGCCAGCCTGACATCGAGCCCAACCAGATCGGTCACTTTGAGCGGACCCATCGGGTGGCCGTACCCGAGTTCCATGGCCTTGTCGATGTCCTGGGCCGAGGCCACGTCTTGCTCGACCATTCTCATTGCCTCTAGTCCCAGAACCACGCCGAGGCGGGACGACGCAAATCCGGGTGTGTCACGGACGTGGATTGGCTCCTTGCCCATGTCGCTGGCCAGACCGTTCACCACGTTCACGGCATGTTCCGCTGTTCCCTCGTGCACTATGATCTCCACGAGCTTCAAGATGTGAACGGGATTGAAGAAGTGCATGCCGAGCACTCTCTCGGGATGCGCTGTGGCTCGGGCGATGTCACCAACCGACAGTGAAGAAGTATTGGTGGCGAGGACGGTTTCCGGATCAGTCATTGTGTCGAGGCGGCGAAACAGATCTTTCTTGACGTCGAGATTTTCCACTATCGCTTCGATCACTACCGTGGCACCAGCCACCGCATCCGCCATCGTCGGACTGGTTTCGATAGAGTCGAGTGCTTTGTCGGCCGTCTCTCGAGAGATCTTGCCGCGTTTCACGCCTCCATCCAGGTTGTGCCTGATCTTGTCGAGAGCGTGCTCGAGGGCGGCCGCATCGGTGTCGGTGATGCACGTGCGGTAGCCGGCCATTGCCGCTACTTGGGCGATACCGTGTCCCATGGTTCCCGCCCCAACAACCGCGACACGCGTCATTGGAGAATCTCCCGGGCCACGTCGGGCCGGTTGGTGCAGATGGCGTCCACTCCAAGACCGATCAATTCGCGCATGAGGTCGGGTTCGTCTACGGTCCAGGTGTAGATCCGGTGACCTGCACGGTGCACCGCATCGATGAGTTGTGAGTCCAGCATGTCTTGCACCTGCCACAACTCGGTCGCACCTGCATCGTGCATCTGTGCGAGTGGGTCCACGGGGTACGACGTTGAGAGAACTCCACAGGGCAGGGAAGGACGGTCGGTCTTGAGCCGCTTGACGATTCGATGATCGAACGAATGGACGTGATAGTGGTTTGGAGCCGGTCCTGCGTCCAGCACGTCCAGCAAGGAACGGTCGTGCTCCGGTGGAAGGTCCTTTACTTCTACGAACACCTCGACATCGGTGCCGAGCGTAGACAGTGCATCGGACAGCAGGGGGATCGTCTCACCATTCGGAAGCTTGTGGGCCCGTAGCTCTCGGAAACGGGTTTCCGCGATGGGGAACGACCCCGCCGACGGATCGTGGTGAACCACCGTTGCTCCATCTTTCGTGACATGCACGTCTAGCTCGACACCATCTGCGCCGAGTCTGATAGCTGCACGGAACGCGGCGAGAGAGTTCTCTGCCTCGTAGGCCGACGCCCCGCGATGAGCTATGACCCAGGTCAATTCGGAGTCGTGCGCAGCTCGATCCAGTCGGAATCCTTCGTAACGTCGTCGATCAGCTTGTAGTCGGCCTCCGTGGGTGTGACCGATGCTAGATACGCCTCGTATCTATCAGCGCTAACCTCGTTGCCGTCGACATCGTAATGCTCATGTGCCCACCTGCCGATATTCCGATTGAACTTGATGTCCGGGATCTTCAGCCAGCGGTCGCGGTCGGAGATCGACTTGTTCAGCCGGTCCACTAGGCGCACGCACTCTTCGCGGTAGAGGTTACGGGACAAGTCGTTCAGCTCGCCTTTGTCGGCGTCTTCTGGATTCTCACGTTCGTCGAACCGTCCCTTGAGCCCCCACACGTAGGCCCATTGCGCCGAAGAGGAATTGTCGGTCCCAAACAGGTCGAACGCGGTTGGCACCCATTTGTTGAAGAAACGCTGCATTGCCTCGGGTGGAATGCGGCCCGCCTTGATGATGCGTAGCAGTCCGTTGTTGCCGGTGCCCAGGTGGAAGCTCTCCTCTTTCAGCATCGGTCCCATCGAGCGAGCGAGGGGTTCGAATGCCGAGGTCGAGAGCATCTTGAGCTGGAACTTTCCGTCGCGGTCGATGAACTGCGTGTAGGTGAAGAAGTCGAGCCAGTTCGACACAATCTCGTTGAAGCTGCCGAGCAAGCGTTGCCCCTCGTCAGCTGTGCGCTCGAGGAGTTTCTGTGCCTCGCGCTTGCCCTCGTCACCGAAGTGTTCGCACAGGAGGTACGACATCTGCCAGCCGTGCCGCATCTCCTCGCACATCACGCGCAGGATGGCCTGCATGTCATACTCACTCGGCGGCTTGAGTAGCAGGCCGCGCTGCTGTTCCACTGAGGCGAACTCCGTGTCTCCTTGATACACGATCAAGTTCATCAACGCATCGCGGATCCGTTGGTCCGGGATGTGCATGATCGTGGCCCACTTTCTCTGACCTTTGTAGTGGCCAAACTCAATGCTCTCCACTTCGGGGGTGCCGAACTTGATGCCGAAGTCGAAACCGCGTAGCTCCTTACGGTCGAGTCCTATCGAATCCTGCCAGAAACTGAAATAATCGATCCAGTCATCCCAGTTGTGGACCTTGCGCATGGAAATCCCCTCAGTGACCGTGGAAGGTTGGAGTTCGCTTATCTAGAAATGCCTGCAGCCCCTCGGTGGCGTCCTTGCTCTGGAAGCATCGCAGCTGGTGCTCGAGTTCCATGTCGAGGCTCTCGGCGAGTTCTTTCCCGTCATTCCAATAGACGGCACGCTTGATCAGGGCCAGTGCCAGAGGCGGTTTCCGGACCAGGCTCATCGCATAGGCCTCTGTTTCTGCGGCGAGGCTATCGTGCGGTACAACTTCGCAAAACATCCCGAGCCGCAGCGCTTCTTGTGCCTCGACCATTTCACCTGAGAACATGAGTTCCAGGGCCTTGGTCTGTCCCACCAGGCGGGGAAGCAAGTAGGTGCCGCCCCAGTCGGGGTGCAGCCCTATGCGGCTGAAAGTCTGTCCGATGGAGGCCCGTTCCGAGGCGATCCGGTAATCGCACGCGAGTGCCATGTTCGCGCCGCCGCCGGCCGCGGGCCCGTTTATGCGGGCGATCACCGGCTTGGGGGTGGCACGAATCGCAGTAACGACCTCGCGTCCTGCCTCCACCAGCAGCTTGAACGAGTCCACGTCGCCATCCTCTATCAGCTTCTTCATGTAGTCGACGTCGGCGCCCGCACAGAATGCCCGTCCCGCTCCCGTGATGATGAGCACTCTGGTCGAATCGTCTGTGGCCATTTGCCTGACTGCTGCCGCGACCTCTTCGCGCATTGTTCCGGCAAAGGCGTTCAGCTTGTCAGGCCGGTTCAGCGTGATCCGTCCGACACCGTCAGCGCTCGATACGAGAACGCTCTCGTAGTTGCTCACAGGCGTTCCACCACCATGGCGATTCCCTGTCCGACTCCGATGCACATGGTTGCCAATCCGTACTTGCCACCGGTTCGCTCGAGTGAATGGACCAGTGTCGTCAGGATCTTCGCTCCGGTACATCCGAGCGGGTGTCCCAGTGCAATCGCGCCGCCATACAGATTCACGCAGTCGGGATCCAGCTTGAGTTCACGAATACAGGCCAGTGCCTGAGCGGCAAAGGCCTCATTGAGTTCCACCAGGTCGATGTCGGTTATGCTGAGTCCGGTGCGCTCCAGGACCTTGCGGGTAGCAGGCACGGGTCCTATCCCCATCGTGGAAGGGTCAACCCCTGCCACAGCGGTCCCGACTATGCGTGCCAGCGGTTGCACACCGCCCAACCCGGATGATGTTCCTCCCATCACCAGGAGCGCTGCCGCGCCGTCGTTGATGCCGCTGGCGGAGCCGGCGGTCACCGTTCCGCCTTCGCTTACGAAAGCCGGCTTGAGTTTCGCCAGTTTCTCGACGGTTACCCCGGCGCGGGGGTGTTCGTCTCGAGCGAAGTCCACGATGGTACCGTCAGCATGTTTCACCGACACGGGAACGATCTCGTTGTCGAACACTCCGTCTTCGAGGGCCCTTTGTGCGCGCTCCTGGCTACGGCATGCGAACTCGTCCTGCTCGGTTCTCGTGATGCCGTATTGCTTCGCCACCAACTCGGCGGTAGCCCCGAGCGAGATCGTCCACTCGGTTCGCATGTGAGGATTGACAAAGCGCCAGCCGAGGGTCGAGTCAGCGGTTTCGGGGGGACGTCTGTGCCATCCGGCAGGTTGTTTGAGCGTCACATAGGGTGAACGCGTCATGCTTTCGACTCCGCCTGCCAGAAACACATCGCCCTCTTCGGCCTTGATCGCGTGGGCCGCACTGGCAACCGCTTGCAGTCCGGAACCGCACAATCGATTCACGGTTTGACCGGGTACCTCGACAGGAAATCCCGCGAGCAAGGAAGCCATTCGGGCGACGTTTCTGTTGTCCTCGCCCGCGCCGTTCGCGCAGCCGAGGATTACGTCGTCCAGTCGTGCCGGATCCAAATTCACACGTTCGACAGCCGCCTTCAGCGCGACGGACGCGAGGTCGTCAGGCCTAACGTTTGCCAGTGCGCCGCCGTGACGCCCAACGGGCGTCCGAACGGCAGAGCATATATATGCATCCCTCATATCAACCCCTCCCGTTTGTCTTCGCGGACTGGCAGGCACGGCAAATGACAGTTGTTCACCGTCGTCGTCAATCCGCGACTGTCCCGTGCTTCCCTTGCTCACTTCAGCCCCACCCAAACCGTCTTGACTTCGGTGTATCCGTCCAGGGCTTCACGTCCGAGATCACGGCCGAACCCGCTGGCCTTGTAACCTCCGAACGGCGCCGCCGAGTCGTAGAGGTTGTAGGTGTTGATCCATACGGTGCCTGCCTTGAGTGCACGGGCAGTCTTGAAAGCCTTTTTGATGTCGGCAGTCCAAATGCCCGCGGCCAGGCCGTAGTCGGTTTGGTTCGCTAGCTCGATGCACTCGTCGGCGTCGTCGAACGAAATGACCGAGAGCACGGGGCCGAAGATCTCCTCGTCGACGATCTTCATGCCGGGACGCGCGTCGTCGAACACGGTGGCTTCCACAAAGAACCCCTTCCCGTCGACCTGGGCAGCATTGCCGCCCGCGACCAGCGTGGCCTCCGTTTTTCCCGACTCTACATACGAGAGCACCTTTTCGAGTTGCTTGCGCGAGGCGATCGCTCCGAGGCGGGTTTCCTTCTGGAGAGGATCGCCGGGAACCATCTTCTTGGCTCGTGCGGCCAGTTCTTCCACTACCTGATCGTGAACCGAACTCTCGACCAGCAGGCGTGATCCTGCGGCACACACCTCTCCCTTGCCGTAGAAGATGCCGTTCTGGGCACCGCGCACGGCGGCTTTGAGATCGGCGTCAGCAAAGATGATATTGGGGCTCTTTCCACCGAGTTCGAGCGTGACTCGCTTTACCGTATCGGCGGCGTCCCGCATTATCTGCTTGCCGACAGCGGTCGATCCGGTGAACGCGATCTTGTCGACCGACGGGTGCCTTACTAGCGCGGCGCCTGTCGTCGGTCCGTCGCCGGGCAATACGTTGAGGGCGCCACCCGGTAACCCGACTTCCTCGAAGATCTCCGCGAGCGCGAGAGCCGTGAGCGGAGTTTCAGGTGCCGGCTTGAGCACTACTGTACAACCGGCAGCAAGCGCCGGAGCGACTTTCCAGCTCGCCAGGTTGATAGGGAAGTTCCAGGGGACTATCGCACCTACGACACCTACCGGCTCCCGCTGCGAGTACACGAGGTCGCCACCGCCAACCGGGAGTACATCGCCGGTGAGCTTGTCGGCCCAGCCTGCGTAGTATTTGAGTGTCTCCGCCGTCATCGCGACATCGATCTTGGACTCGAACAGCGGTTTTCCGTTCTGCAGTGTCTCGAGCCGCGCGATGTCGTTGCGTCTCTCAACGAGCAACTCGCCGGCCCGATACAACATCTCTCCTCGTTTGCGGGGAGAGATGCCGCGCCACT
>JBDGZZ010000156.1:0-9235 GCA_039588335.1 Gemmatimonadota bacterium
GTTGACCGAGCCTCGGCGGCCATAATGCAGGTCTGTATCGACGCCGGCGGCACGATCACCGGCGAGCACGGTGTGGGGGTAGACAAACTGCGCTACATGCCCCTCGTGTTCAACGCCGATTCGCTGGAAGTGATGCGCGGTGTCAGACGCGCATTTGATCCGCGAGAGCACTGCAACCCGGGCAAGGTGCTACCGGTCCTCCCTAATGAAAAGGCGACTCATCGGGAGGCCGGATGATCGCTGACAGGATCCGCTCGCTCATCGGCGAGCAGGGCGTGGCGGGTGTCGACTCCGGTGGGACGACTCGTGTGGCGCCGGCGACCGACGAAGAGTGCGCCCTGATACTCCGGACGGCAGCGTCCGAGAATTGGCATGTACGCATTGAGGGAACCGGCAACTGGATCCGCCCGGATGCACCGGCGGAGATTGCGATCACGACCAGCAGGTTGACCGGGGTAACTGATCTGAACCCGGCCGATCTGGTAGCAGCCGTCAAGGCGGGAACGCCATGGGAAGAAGCCCAGACAGCACTCGCCAATGAAGGTACGTGGGTCACCCTCGACCCTCCCGGAAGTGCCAGGTCCGTGGGATCGATCGTCGCATGCGCCACTGCTGGGCCGCTCAGGACCGGTTACGGTAATGTCAGGGACCAGCTCTTGGGCCTCACTCTGGTAACGCCTGACGGGCGTCTGGTGAAGGTTGGCGGCAAAGTAGTGAAAAACGTCGCCGGGTATGACCTCACTAAGCTCGCAGCAGGCAGTTTCGGGGCATTTGGCGTAATTACGTCGGTCAATTTTCGTCTCCGCGCAGTGCCACGGGCTGACGTTACGATATTGGCCGCCGGCCACCGCGATTCCCTGCTTGGCGCCGCACGCCAGATACTGGAGGCGGGTATCACGAGTGCGGCTCTGGAACTGGTCTCTCCCGCCGCAGCCGAGCGTGACGAATGGTTACTCGCCATACGTCTACTTGGATCGGACGTCGCGGTACAGGCAGAACGGGTGGCGGTGACCGACGTAGCAAGGCAGCTCCTTTTCCGTAACGCCGAAGTCGGTGAGGCTGCAGCGCTGTGGCATGCAATCCTGGCCGGCGCAACCCGTGCTCCCACCACTATCAGGATAGGGACCCTCCCGACATCGCTGCACGACGCTCTCGACATGGTGGCCCATCACCTGGACGAGAACTGCGAGGATTGGATCAGCGTAAACGTGCTCTCCGGGGTCGTGCGTTGGAGTGGAACCGCCACGGTGGATCGCTTGCGTCTGCTTCGCGGTACCGCAGCACAACGCGAAATGCCCGTCACGTTGGAGCGGGCACCGTGGGGCATACGTTCTGAGATGGGACATTTTGGTGCCTATCGGGACGGTGTCGGACGTTTGATCCACTCTCTGCGACGGACGTTCGACAATCAAGGAACGCTAGTGGTTCCGTTGGGCGACGGTTCGTGACCGGAAACGGTTTCCGCGGGCTAGATCCGTGCGTTCACTGTGGTTTCTGTCTACAGGGTTGTCCTACCTACCGGGCAACCGGTGACGAGGCCGACAGCCCCAGAGGCAGAATCGTGCTGATGCGGGGCATCGACAGAGGACGTTTATCCGCCGACGAACCCACGTTGGCGTACCATCTAGATCGTTGTCTCGGCTGCCTGGCCTGTGAACCCAGCTGTCCCTCGGGGGTCGATTACCGCAGCGCCCTCGAGACTGCGCGAACAGTATTGAGTCAATCGCGGCCGATACCGCGCGTTGCGCGAGCGGTCAATGCCATCATGGGAGGCCGCCGTTTGCGCCGTGCCTTCCTTTGGATGGCCCGCATGTCCCGGCCCGCAGCGGCGTTGTTGGTCGGCAAATCGCGTTTTGGGTTCCTGATGGGAATGTTGGGGGCTACCAAAGGCCTGGCGCGGCGGAGCCAGAGGATCTCGACATCCGCAGCTCCTGAAACCCCTACCGCGCTGCTCACCGGCTGCATCATGGAAGGTCTCTTCTCACACGTGAACGCAGCTACGGTGCGCACTCTGGCCGTAAACGGATACCGGATGGTACACGTCCCGCACCAAGGATGCTGCGGAGCGCTACACTCGCATACAGGTCAGCACGAGGTGGCACTGGACCTCGCGCGACGCAACGTCAGAGCTTTCGCAACATTTCCCGAAGCCATCATTGCAGTCAACAGCGCCGGATGTGGCGCCATGCTGAAGGACTACGGACGCCTGCTCGCCGGCGACCCACTCGAATCAGAGGCTGGCTCGCTAGCGGGCCGAGTACGCGATGTTTCGGAACTATTGGCTGAACGAGGACCGGTGCCAGGTGAGCATGTGCAACTACGCGTAGCCTACGATCCACCATGCCACCTGCTCCACGCGCAGGGGATAGCAAATCCGCCACTAGAGGTCATCGACTCAGTACCCGGTATAGAGCGAGTTTCCCACGTCGAAGCTGCAATGTGCTGCGGCAGCGCGGGAAGCTACTCGTTGACGGAGACCGGACTGTCGCGTGCCGTGCTGACCCCAAAGATCAACGCACTATTGACGGCAAGTCCCGATGTGGTGGCCACCGGGAATCCGGGGTGCATCATGCAGATCGGCGCCGGACTGGCAGCCGCAGGATCACGCATTCCAGTTGTGCACCCAGTCGAGATTCTCGATCGCTCCTACCAACTAGCCGGGTACTATGGGCGCTGAGCTATCACCTGGAACCGGTGTCGCGGGTATCTTCCTCCCCGACTCGAGGCCGAACGCCCTCCAAGAAGCCTCCGCGGTGCTGCAAGGCGCGGCGTTTGCCGCCGCGCCGGTCGCCGTAGTGGAGGTGACCGGTCCGGGGGCAGTTCAGTGCATGCAGGGTCTGGTCACAAACGATCTAGAGACAGGTGGTAATACGTCCTTCCAGTATGGCGCTCTCTTGACCACGAAAGGTATGATCGTGTGCGACATGTGGCTCGCCCGGAACGACGCATCGCTCACACTGTATCCTGATCTCCTCGGCAAGGAGGCGCTGCTATTGGTCTTGGAGCGCTCCCTTCCACCCCAATTCGCCACAGTCACCGACCGCTCTGAAAAACGTGCAGTCCTACGTCTCGTCGGACGTAACGCTACAGAGGTCGCTACACGAACAGGATTCACGCTGCCCTCAGAAGGCAACGCGGACGCGAAAACGACACAAACCACTGCCCGGCCAAACAGCATCGCCCCGTTCTCTCTTCAGATTGACTGCGCGGACGGGGACGTCGATGTCGCTGTCTCGAGCCTGTCTACAGCTGGAGCGACAGCTGCATCCCCCGACGTCTTGGAACTGGCTCGCATTCTCGGCGGCTGGCCACGTCTTGGAGCCGAGATCGATGACAAGACGCTGCCACAAGAAGTCCGCTACGACGAGCTTGGTGGCGTCTCCTATACCAAGGGATGCTACCTCGGCCAAGAAACCGTAGCGCGGCTTCACCATCGAGGCCATACGAACAAGCGAGTGCTGGGCTTGAAGCTCGATACCATGCCGGACACATCCGATCCTGTAGTGAAGCGTGGCGATCGGACTGTAGGTCGACTGACGAGCGCGGCGTGGTTTGGACCGGAACATGGCCACTTAGGACTCGGGATGATTCGAAGTGAAGTTGATCTGGGAGTAACTGTGAGCGCGGGAGGTGTTTCGGCTGAGACGGTGACCCTGCCATTCGAGTTGGGCAAATGAAGAGATGGAGAGGAATCGGGCCCGGTGTAGTAGTAACCGCTGCATTCATCGGTCCGGGAACGGTAACGACGGCGACGCTCGCGGGGGCTCAGTACGGCGTTACGTTGCTCTGGGCGCTATTGTTTGCGACCATCGCCACGATCGTGCTCCAGGAAATGAGCGCGAGGTTGGGGCTCGCGACGGGGTCGGGACTGGGACAGGCACTGCGTAACGTCGGTGGGCCGGCTTGGCTCGGAATTTCACTCGCGGGCCTGGCGGCCTTGGCCGTGATAGGTGGTGCTGCGGCCTACGAGGCAGGTAACCTCACAGGTGCCGCCCTGGGGCTGGAGTCGGTCACAGGGATACCGCTGCGAACCTGGCTGGCGATCGGAGCCATCATAGCCGGCTTGCTGCTGTGGACTGGGCAGTACCGGATACTCGAGCGCGTTCTTGCTGTGTGCGTGGCAATCATGGGAGTGGTTTTTCTCGCCACGGCAATACTGGTCGCTCCGCATATCACCGACATTCTAGGCGGCTCACTCGTTCCCAGACTACCGCGCAACGCTGAGTTCACGGCACTGGCACTGATCGGGACGACCATCGTTCCATACAACCTCTTCCTTCACGCCGCCGCAGTGCGGGAGCGGTGGTCGCACGTAGACGACTTACGGGCCGTCAGACTGGATCTGGTTCTTGCCATTGGACTTGGAGGCATAGTCTCCGCTGCGGTCGTCGTTACCGCCTCCGCCGCCCTGAACGGCGCGGAGGTGCGGTCGGCCGGCGACATGGCTGCGCAGCTCGAGCCGCTGTTGGGCCCGTGGGCGAGTCACGCCTTTGCACTTGGCTACGCAGCGGCCGGCGTGTCGTCCGCCGTGACGGCACCGCTTGCGGCAGCCTATACCGTGCTTGACACGACAGGCCGTGGTCGCAACGTGCGCGCCCCGACCGCCCGAATAGTCGGCCTCGGCTGTGTCGCGGTTGGCACGGTCACTGCCTTGCTCGGGACACGGCCCGTCATGCTCATCTTTGTGGCACAAATCGTCAACGGCCTCGTATTGCCTATTGTCGCCTTTGTCTTGCTCATCGCGATGAACGACCGCAGTCGACTTGGAGAACACGTAAACGGGTGGCGAGGAAACGTCACTGGTGGTGTGGTCGTGACCCTGTGCACTGTTCTCGGGGTGCGCGCAATTCTGTTGGCATTCTAGGCACGCAAGCGGGAGATTAGAGGGAAGAAACTAGCGTTGCACGTCTTCGTAACCGGCGGCACCGGCCTCATCGGCAGCCACGTAATCAAGCTGCTCCGTTCGAACGGACATTCGGTACGGGCGCTAGTACGTGACGCCTCCGGACAGGGGCTGGTCGAGTCACTCGGCGCCGGCGCCGTTCACGGTACTGTGGAAGACGAGCAGTCGTGGTCGCACGCCCGTGATACGGACGCGATCGTACACTCGGCCGCACTAGTAACTCAGCAGGCGTCGTGGGGAACGTTCCAGACAGTCAATGTGGAAGGAACTCGGTACGCGGCCCGAACCGCCGGAGATCTGGGAATCAGATTGGTGCACATTTCTTCCGTAGCGGTGTACGGCAGACGCCCCACCACCACCGCACTCTCAATTGACGAAGATTCTCCTCAAGGAGAGCTGGCGGTGACGGATTATTATGCCCGATCGAAGCGCCTGGCAGAGGAGGCACAGTGGACGGAGGTCAAGAAGGCGGGAATTCGTGCCGTGGCAATTCGGCCGTGCGTCGTGTATGGCGAGCGTGACCGCGCATTCATGCCAAGAGTCCTACGTGCATTGAGGTACGGAATCGCACCGGTCATTGGAAGCGGTGACAACGTCCTGACCGTAGTGTATGCGGGCAATGTGGCCGAGGCTGTGCAGGCGGCTCTGGAACACCCTGAGGTGGAGGGATCTTTCAACACTACAAACGACGGTGAGATAACTCAGCGTGACTTTGTGTCGGCCGTTGGCGCAGCGATGGGCCGGCGCGTTCGCTTTGTTCGGGTGCCACTCGCGGTGGCCCAAGGGCTCGCACTTGCATACCACGGTCTACAGCGCGTGCTGAGACCGGGCAAGTACCCCACAATGGGCGGCGCAGCCGCCCGCTTTTTGGCAATGGAGAATCCATTTACTTCGGAGCGCGCACACCAACAGCTGAAGTGGAACCCGTCAGTAGCACCGCACGAGGCTATTGCGCGAAGCGTGCGCTGGTATTCGGAGGGCGGGTAGTCACATGGCAGTCAGGCGGACATAGGCCTCATGGACATCTTCACATTCATCGCGATTCTGATAGTCGGCGGCCCCATTGCAAAGGCCGTTGCGCGCCGCATTTCGCGACCTCCAGAGGCCGGCAGTGCCGAACTCGGAGAAGCACTCGAACAAACCGAACGCAGGCTCGAGGAGACGGAACGTCAGCTCGTAGATACCCAGGATCGACTTGTCGAAGTAGAGGAGAGGCTGGATTTTGCGGAACGACTGCTCGCCCGGCACAAGGCCCGCGAGCAACTTGGCCCCTAACGAGTGCCAAAGACGATCCACTGACGGCAAACATCTCATGCACTCCGATTCAACCCGCGAAGTTCCCGTAGTCCGCCAGAGCGGAACACAAGAATCTCGCCTTACTGATTCTGTGGCGGTCGAGGAACCGCTCGAGATCCGTCTACGCGAAACTTCCCTTGCGGTCACGATGCGTACACCGGGTGATGACCGAGACCTGGTACTGGGATTCCTGTTGACAGAAGGGATCTTGCTGGCACCTCATGAGGTTAGCTCTATCCAATTCATAGATGATTCGCGCCTGACTGTGCAGTTCAGCGACGGTGTAGATGTCGATCCCGCTCGATTCCAGAGAAACATGTTTGTATCCAGTTCGTGCGGGGTTTGTGGCAAGGCATCGATCGAAGCAGTTCAGCTCGTCGCAGCCCGCAGTAAGGAGTTTACTGTACCGCGTGGCGTGCTCAGCCAACTCACCGAAGAGTTGAGAGTCCACCAGCCGGCGTTTGATGTGACAGGCGGACTGCACGCTGCGGGCCTATTCACCCTGACCGGCGAACCTGTCGTGATACGTGAGGACGTGGGTCGACACAATGCCGTAGACAAGGCGATCGGTGCCGCAGCCAAGTTAGAGTGGCCTCTTCCACCGTGCATACTAGTCGTGTCCGGAAGACAGAGTTTCGAGATCGTACAGAAAGCAGCCGTGGTGGGCATCGGTGGCGTAATCGGAGTGTCAGCACCATCTTCACTTGCGGTGGAATTGGCAGAATCTCTGGGCCTCTTGCTGGTCGGGTTCGCCCGTGGTGACACGCTCAACATCTATGCCGGCGAACATCACCTGGCCGACTAGCGTTACTCTTCCGTAAACGACTGTTTTCCGACAAATTCTGTCGTCGTCTTGATGACGACAGACCATGCGATGATCAAGTAGCAATACCCCCTGTGCGCGCCGTGCTCGACACGGCGTTCGTCAAACTGAACGGCACAGTCGGTATGCCTTAGGCTGGAGCTCGCGAGATGACCGTTTTCTCGAACCAAGACATTATTCAGCAGTGGCGAGACTTGCCGGCGCCGCTACTACCCATGCTGCATGCGTTTCATGAGCGCGATGGGTTCGTTTCAGAAGAAGCCATGCGAGAAGTCTCCAAGGCATTACGTATTCCTCTCGCGGACTTGTTCGGTACGGTCACGTTCTATCACCACCTGTCACGTAGGTCGCCTCAGAAGAGTAGAGCACGCGTTTGCACCGGGCCCATCTGCTGTCTGAAAGGCGGCGTCGAGATCCTCAACGAGTTGAAAGAGAGCGGCGCAACGGCGATGCCCTGTGCAGGCCGCTGCGATGAGCCTGTTCCAGTCCTCGATGGCAACGACGTTCTCGTAGGCTCATCAGCCAACAACCTGGCAAAACGTCAGTCTCCCATTCCGCCACCGAATATTGGTAACACGGAGGAGTGCGTCTTTGCGTTCATTCGAGAACCAGGCAGATCGACCTTGCCTGGTTATCGCAAGACCGGTGGGTATGAGGCGTTGACGAAGGCGGCGACGGAACTCACCCCTTCACAGATCGTCGGATTGATAACTGACTCCAAGCTCGCTGGGCGTGGCGGGGCTGGTTTTCCCACCGGAGTCAAGTGGAAGGCGGTGGCCGAAGCGCCCGGGGCCCCAAAGGCTGTTGTATGCAATGCAGACGAAGGTGAGCCGGGGTGCTTCAAGGACCGCGCGATCATGGATCACGATCCGCATGCCGTCATCGAGGGAATGGCGCTGGCGGGCTACGCTACCGGTGCGGTCCGTGGGTTTATATACCTGCGATACGAGTACCCGCATACCTTCACGGTGCTGGCGCAGGCGATCGCCGAGGCCGAAGCGGCCGGGCTTCTCGGTGAGGACATTCTCGGCACCGGCTTCTCCTTTCGCATTCACCTGCGTCGTGGAGCGGGGGCGTACATATGTGGTGAAGAGGGGTCTCTTCTCAACAGCCTCGAAGGTAAACACCCGTTTCCACGCAACCGACCGCCGTTTCCAGTCACCCATGGATACGAGGATCTTCCCACTGCAGTGAACAACGTCGAGACTTTGGCATCCGCTCCGCAGATAGTGCGCCGCGGGGCAGAGTGGTATCGCGACTTGGGACAAAATGGACAAGCGGGCACGAAGCTCATCAGCCTGTCGGGCGACGTACAAATGCCTGGGAATTACGAAGTGCCGTTGGGGCTACCGCTGGAGGTGTTGCTTCACGAATGGGCCGGTGGACCTCCGAAGGGGCGCGCTATCCAGGCTGTGACCATGGCCGGGCTTTCCGGCGGTTTTCTAGCGGCAGATGATCTCCACGTTACACTGGACGAACCGAGCATCAGAGCCAGGGGCTCCTTCCTCGGTGCCGGTGGAGTAATGGTGTTCGACGATTCGAGGGACATGGTGAAGGTGGCTCATTCGGCGATGGAGTTCTTTGCTGAGGAATCTTGTGGCAAGTGTTTTCCCTGTCGTATTGGCACCGAGCGGCTGACCGAGCGGCTTGCCGGCGAGAGTGGACCGAATGACCTGACATCGTGGATCGACGAAGTGAGCGACATAGGCAGGACGATGAAAGCGATCAGCGCCTGCGGCCTGGGTATGGCTGCGCCTCTCATTACCGAGAGTCTCATGAGATACTTCCCTGAACGCGTCGCCCAGCACGTACGGCGATGAAGTCCCGGATAAGGCGAGGACAGATACGATGATCATGAGCCGGACAGACAAGGAACCTCATGCGATGATGTTGGACGGTGAGGAAGTCAGCTTCACGCCGGGCGAGACGATTTATGAGATCGCAGAGCGTTATCAGAAGAACGTTCCAACGCTCTGCTACGATGAGCGGCTCGAGCCGTTCGGTGGTTGCCGCCTGTGCGTGGTCGAGGTGGAGGGAAGCAATAATCCTGTAGCCTCATGCACCACCAAAGCATCGCCTGGCATGGTAGTCAAGACCAAGACCGACTCGCTCGAAGCCCATCGCAAGATCTTGCTGGAAATGGTGGCGTCGGAGAACCGCGAGTTGGACGTGGATCCGCTGTGCGGTTACGCATCGCAGGAACTGACGAGTCT
>JBDGZZ010000157.1:0-9204 GCA_039588335.1 Gemmatimonadota bacterium
GAAGAAAGTGGGTTGGCTGCCGGTCAGGAGTACCTGCCTGACGTGCTCCGCGATTCGAATTGGTATGAGCCGACGGAACTAGGGTTCGAGAAGACTGTGAAGGAGCGACTCGCTTGGTGGGCGCGGTTGAGGAGTGATCGGGGAGCGGTGAGTGGAGAGCAGGGAGCAGACGATTCGGATTAGCCCGATCATCCCTGTTGTCGGAAGGTGATCTGCTGAGTCTGGCCACTTCGCTTTCCGCTCCTCGCTCTCCGCTCCCCGTTTCCAAAGAACCTTCTTGCTAGTACGCCCAACGAGATTCCTGCAACTACCCCAGCAGCACTGCCCATCCACTCGCTCAGCGGTGTATCCGACAACCCGGTCAACGCTGGCGCCCACAGCAGGGTAGAGGCGACGATTGTTGCACCGAACATTGACTCCAAGTTCAGCCGCATCCAGAGACCGAACGGTAACAGCAGCACACACAACCAGACCATGTTGAGTATCCGGTGCAACTCCTGTGGCAGGGTTTCCGAATACCACCACAAGGTCCAGCCCGATCCCGCCGTAAACCCCAGTCCGCAGTGCGTGTTCTGGTTCACCACCACGCAGTACTCTCGCGCGATCCGTGACGCATTGATCTCGATCGTGTCGCCTGGCGACAGGTCCATCACGTCAGGTATGCTCAGTGCCGGGCGGTCCAAACGAAACGACTCGGCCCGCACGCGAAAGATGTAAAACAGTCTATCCATCCTCGGGCCGATCAGAACAATCATGTTCTCATCAGCGTCGGCTATGCTGAACAGGGAAGACAGTCGGCGGGTTGTCTGGCTGGCCACGGCACGAATGTGAATGGGACTTCCGGTCCGCAACAGAGTCCGGATTGTGTCCGAATCCTCAAGCCTCTGTGACGGGACCTGGCTCGACCCAACTGTCGCTTCCAACACTTGTCCGTGATACCAGTCGAGATGCCCCAGGTCGGGTGTCCACTGGCCGTAGTATGTTTGCTCGGTGAATGTAGGCTGCAACATTGTTCCGGTCACCACGATGGCTATCGCAGCAACGATAGACGCAGCGAGAGATAGCCTACGGTCGAGTGGGTCTCTGGCTGCAATCCAGTATGGTGCGGTGAGTGTGAGGGCGTAACCGAGCCAGCAACCGGCGGCATTCGAGATCAGGTCACTTATGCTCGCGTCGCGTCCGGGAATGACGAGCTGAGCTACCTCGACAGCCCCTGATAACATGACTGCCAAGATTAGCGCGTTCTTCGCTCGGATTCGTAACATGCCGAAACCTGCTCCGAGCGGAGCGAACAGCAAGATATTAAGGACCAGATCTGCAGTCGCGCGTGTGCCGCAGAATATGCAGTTCCAATTAGACGTAGTCGTGCTCGAATCCGGGTAGAGGGTGAGGCCGGCAATCGTGACGAGGGAAAAGACCACCAACAACCGAGCTGCCTTTGCGCGATTCACGTCGGGCTGCCTAACCTCGGACTGGGCCGGCCAGGAGGGTTCGCATGCGAGACAGGTCGTTGGAAGAGAGCCTGCTGTGGGTCGGGAAGGTGAAGAGCCTCTCTGCCAGCGTGCGCGAACCCGTTAGACGCTCATCTTGGTTGCGACACCGTCGCGTGAAGCGGGGCAGGTCCGCCAACGTCGTTGGGTACCCCGGCATCACACCGAGCGCTCGCGCCTGGGTGGAAGCAAGTTGGGATCCCGTGCCATCCGACGCGATGACCGGCAACCTCAGATAGCCCGGTGTACCCTGAGTCGGAGGGCCGAATGGGCTGGCGTAGTCGCTACTCTCGACGTACTCGCTGATTCGCTCTGCGTTGAGCCTGCGAGTGACAGATTCGGCTTCCGAGATGTCCCACGTACGCGCCAGCACTCCGATAGCAGTCCGCGTCATGCATGTAGGTGATGTCGGTTCCCGGTAGATCGTCTGACCGAGCCGGAGGAACGGTAGCGATGCCGGAATCGCGTACATCGTGGGTGATGCGAGAAGCCACTGTGCTGTTACGCCGATCAGTTGTTTGAAACCGTGGGGTGATCCACCGGTCGCTTGTCCCGCTTCTCGGACTACGTCTGCACCGCTATCCGATATGGCCAGCAAAGCGCCACCGGCACCGCCGGTGACACCTTTTCCTCTACCGAAGCTCAGCACTGAAACGTCGCCAAACGAGCCCAACGGCAGATTGTCGTATCGAGCACCATGACCCTGAGCCGTGTCCTCTATGACTGGGACTTCGTGTTGTTCGCATAGCTGGAGCACCGGCCGTAGATCGATGGGTACACCATACAGGTGGGCCAGGACGACGGCTCCGGGCCGAAGTGCAAGCGTCCTCCTCAGGCTGTCCACATCGGGGCCCAATGTTGTTGGATCGATATCGTAGAGAACCACATCGACATCGGCACCGTCAGCGGCCGTGGCGACGTCGTAGCAGCAGTAGGCGGGTAGGGCGACGAGCGGCGTGAATCGGATCTGACACAATGCTTGGATGGCAAGTGTGAGCGCCGTCGTGCCACTATCTGTAAGGAGAATCTGCTTGGCACCGTACTTCTCACCGATCAGGTCGCGAATTGCCGCAGTATCAGCACGGCCGCCTCCTGCCAAGGCCCTCCAACCAGCGAAGATGCTGTCCAGCGTGAGAGGAGAATAAACGGGCAGCTGCCGTCGGAACATCAAGGTATGTAGCGAACGATTCTTGGACCGGCTACGTTCGCAAGCGAAAGGGGCAACCGTTTCCAGATTCGCGGACCCCATGAGTAGCGAGCGTCGTCAGGCGACGGTGTAGAGGCCGCGCGACCGCGATGGTACTGGTACCACCAGAGCGGCTCCTCTCGCGATCCCCACTGTTGCTTGAATCGGTGCGTACCGCTTCCGGGTGTGCAGCGTCCGAAGTTGAATGCATCCAGGCCCTGCTCGATGGCCCGTTCCATGAAACTCCAATAGAGCAGCATATTGGGTGCTATCCGGTTGTACTCTGCCAGAGATGCTGCCCAGGTCATCTCGAATTCGCCACCCCACTCGAAACCGCAACCAGCCGCAACGGCATTGTCATCGACGTAGGCACAGCCAAACCAAACGCTGTCGGGAAACGCGGCCGCCAGCGCCTCGAATAGTCTCCGAGGTTGCGTGGGAGTACCGAGATCTCTCATGTGTCGGGAGAACACGTGAAAGAAACTGTGCACCTGGTCCAACCCGAACCTGATCTCCACTCCCTCTTTCTGCGGTCGGCGAATCTGACTCCTGAGCTTTGACTTGAAGCTTTGCCACAATTGGTCGGGATCGGCCGATGGCAGGTCCAGTAACAACGTGACCTTGCGGTGGGAGGCGTCAAGCGGCAATCCTAGTTCGGATCTGCTACGCAACTCCAACAAACCAGCGCCGCTTTCGGTCGCCAATTCTGTCGCGTAGCCAGCAAGTTCCTGTATTGCGTTCGGCGTTCCCAATGGTCCGCCATAGTTGACGAACGGCATGGAGACCAGGAAGTGGCCGAAGACTCTGCTCTTCACCCTGACCAACGGTAAGACGCCCATCAACGACTCATCGGTATCGCGAGTAGCGAGATAGAAGCACTCGTGCCCAAACACGTCCTCGACAACCCGTTTCCACCCGTGCAGATGGAAGTGCGTCCACCCCGGCCGAGAGCGAACGAAGCCATCCCACTCCGACGGCTTTCCTCTGAATGGTCCTACGCGCGAGTCCATTGCGTCAGGAACTGGTTCCGTTGGCACCGATACCTCGAGCGATCGACGTGAAGCGGAACTCCCTGAGCAGACGATCCAACCGCGCCTTGATGCGTCCTATTCCGGAGTAGTGCCGTAATCTCGTTAGCGGCGGAACGCTGAGGCGGGGTTGGTCAGGGTCGAGTTCCCACGGATGAATGTAGAACGTGGCTGGCGTGTCGTTCAGGTCTGCCTGGGCGATCGCGGCACGGACCAGTCCGTAGGGGAACAGCCGAAAGTAGGCGCCGCCAGCCGCTGGAATATTCAACCCCCACCGTCTCAGAGTAGCGGGCGGGATCTCCAACAGTCGTCCACCGTCGCGCTCTATCCAGTGGGGAGACCGGTCTCCTCCCTTGTATCCGTATCCGTTTCTGTTCACGGGGAAGAGACTCGAGTCGTACTCGTAGCCCTCCTCGAGCAGGATATCCAGTGCCCACTCGGAGCCTCGAACGATGGAGTAGCTTGGGGCTCGGAATCCGGTCACCGGTGTTCCTGACAGAGCCTCGAGGCTAGCCTTCGATCGCCTCACTGAGTCGCGAAACTGCTCCGGCGTCTGGTCGGTCACCCGACGGTGATCCCAGCCGTGAGACGCCACCTCGTGACCCTCTTGGGCCATCCGGCGCACCAGGTCATGGTATCGTTCTCCTATCCATCCAAGTACGAAGAATGTGGCGTTGGCGTCATGGTGTGCGAGCGCGTCCAGCAGGTAGTGTACGCAAGACTCTACCCGGCTTTCGAAACTGCTCCACTCGTCCCGCGACACGAACGGTTCGAAGGCGGAGACCTGGAAGTATTCCTCTACATCAACTGTGAAGTAGTGTCTTGTCACTTTGGCCCGTTACTCTCCTTGAACTAAGAACGAAATGGCAACTTGTGTGCCCTGTCACGACCGAGTCTCCCGGATTGTCGGTCTCGCGCGAGCCCGTTGCTGAAGCACTTCCTCTACGACCTCTGACGCTCCAACGATAGTGTATGTTGCATGCGAACCACACAAGCCATTATGCTTTAAGGACTGATCGGCTCCCGGGCCCTACTGTGGCCCATAAGTGAATGCCTTGTAATAACTTATGATCAGAGGGCCTCATCTAACCGCGGTCCTCGGTCCCGGCTCCGTCCTTGCATTTCCCGGGACGCATCAGCTTGGCTTAACTGGAAGCCTTTCCGAATGGTACTGACCCTTCCTATGAGTGCACTGGACACGGGGACGACATTGACGAGCAGCAAACTACTACTGCGAGCCCTTTCATTGGCGCTGGCGGTCGGGACATTTGCGGCCTCTGCATCGGCTCAGAGCATAGTTGCCGGTAGCGTGGCCGGAGTGGTCACAGACAGCCTCGGCAATCCCTTGAGCGGGGTTCATCTCATCCTTACCCAGGTGGCCTCGGGTATCACAAGAGACTCAGAAACAGGCCGCGAGGGCCAATTCGAGTTTCTCCTGCTTCAACCCGGTGAATACGAGCTGTTTGCGGAGCGACTCGGAGACCGACCGGTCCTGGTGGAGGGAATCCCAGTTGGCCAGGGTCGGAGGGTGACGGTCGCGGTGGCTCTCATGCCCGTGGCACTTCCCGTCATGGACGTGGAGACGGACCTGTTTGGCAACGCGGCCCTCAAGATCGGCGGGCGCGACGGCGGCAGATTGTTTACCGGGCTCGAAGTCAACCGGTTGCCGTACCGAACCCGCGAGTTGTCGGAAGTAGGGAGATTCGCCAGCAACTCCAGTGTTTCTTTGGCAACGGAAGGGTTGCCGAGCCAGTTCACTGGGTTCGTGGTAGACGGAGCGCCGTACCAGAGCGCGCTGCACGGGGGACTACCGCGCCAGAACTTCCCCACCGCAGGTTTTGCCATTTCGGAGTTCGAGCAGGCACAACTGCTGACCAATGGTGTGGACGTCGAATACCACGGAATGCCCGGCGCCTCACTCAGCGGATTCTCGCGCCGCGGAACGAAGCAGCTCGAGTTCGGTGCCTTTGCTGATTGGGTCGGTGCATCCACTTCCAGCACCGACTACTTGAGTGGCAGTGGACTGTCATTCAACTCAGCCCGTGGCGGAATCGTGGCTTCGGGACCGATCGTGACGGACACGTCCCATTTCGTTGTGGGATTCGAGGCGCGTCGGCTCGAGACCCCGCTTCCGCGAGCGTGGGCGCCCACTGGGTTCGATACGGCTTTCGTCACGGTCGCGGCGGATTCGTTTGGGGTAGATCTCTCTGACTACCTCGAGCCGCGATTGACATCAACTAACCTGTATTCTGGTTTCGGCAGGATTGACTGGCAGTTTGGAGAGACCACGGCTCTAATGGTGCGGGCGGAAGGTGCTTCGCTCGAGACCACCGACCCGGTGTTAGGTCGTGATCGGATTCCGACGAGCGCGGTGTCGCTGGATGGCTCCGATATTTCTGGCGGAGCATCTCTGGCCACCATGATATCGCGCCTGTTCGGCCTGGAACTGAGGGTTGGAGTCATCTCCAGCACACGAGATTACTCGGCGAGTGATTTGCCGTTGACGTCACTTGCCGGCGGACCTATTGCACTTGGGACCGATCCCGTCATGCCTGGCAAGGTAGGCCGGTTCACGTTCTGGGCGAACGAGGTGCTGCACTTTCGCATTCCAGGTCACAGAATGAAGCTGGGAGGAACCGCCCGGATATCTTCGCTGAACCAGACATACGCGCCATGGAGGGATGGGGGTTTTTCGTTCGGAAACGTGGATGATTTCGGTAGCCTCAACGGACGTTTCACGCAGTTCCTCAGCACCTCTCCGACGGCCAGCTTCAGCACGAGTGAGTTCGGCGGTTACCTGCAGGATACTTGGTCCCCGCTACCGGGAGTCTCTGTGACCGGAGGGTTCCGGCTCGATTGGGAAATGCTGCCAAAAGACGAGATATGGGCGAACGAGGAGTGGTTCACCCTGACTGGGCTGTTGGTCGACTCGATCCGCACGACCATCTTCAAGTTCAGCCCCAGGGCAGCATTGACCGTCGAACGGTCGTCCTACCAAGTGCGGGCTGACTGGACGGTGCATTATGGATCTGTTGAGCCGTGGACCTTTGGGGAGGTGGTTACAACGAGTCGCGGGATCAACGCGCAGAGGGGGTTCGACCAACTTAGCAGTTGGCCGAATTCTCCGGACTCGACGTCGGCGCCGGTACTCGGATCCACGTTGACGCTTCTTGGCCCGGACTACAAGCCTCCCCGCACCATTAGAACTTCTCTCGGGTTCGCGACGGATCTGGGCAGGAGCACGACATTCGATATCTCAGGTGCATATCGGCACACCGACTACTTACCACGACGCCACAATCTCAACTTGACTCCGTTGCCGTCGGGGCAGGATCAGTTCGGACGTGACATGTACGGTGCCACCAAGCAGGTAGGTGGGATCGTGGGTATCGAGCCGGGCTCGAACCGCCGGTTTGCAGCGTTCGACGTGGTCAGTTCACTGGATCCGGACGGCTTTTCCGACTATTGGGGTATCTCGGTTGCGTTGCAGCGCCGCGTGGGCAGGGGGTTCCATTTCTTCGCCAGCTATACGTACTCACAGACCCAAGACAACTGGCTGTCTGCCCTCGGGAGTGAACCCGAGTACCAGTTCACTCCGTTTCCCGACAGCCTCAGAGCCCTTGACTGGACCGACGGGCGCTCGGACTTTGACGTCCCGCACGTACTAACTCTGGGTGCTGAGTTCGACTTGGGATTGATACGCCTAGGTGCGTTCTACAGAGGACAGTCCGGGTTGCCGTTCACTCCTGGATTCCGGTACGGGCAGGACATGAATGGCGAAGGTTCGTTCACCAATGATCCCGCATTTGTGGACGATCAGATTGCCGGTGTCGCAGAATTGCTTGGTCAGTGGGATTGCCTGCAGCCACAGATAGGCCAGTTCGCGGAACGAAACTCGTGTCGCGGACCCTCGATCAGCACTCTGGACCTGCGACTATCAGTGAACACCATCCGCGTGGCAGGGTATCCCATCGAACTCGTGGTAGATGGGTTGAACTTGCTCGACTCGGACATAGATCAACTAGATAGGGCTCTTTTCCTGGTCGACCCCAACGGAACGACAACGAGAGATCCGGTGACGGGAACCGTAGCAGTCCCGTTGATCGTGAACCCCGATTTCGGAAAACCAGTCGTTCGCTACTCCACAGGGAGGGCCGTCCGACTTGGCGCTAGAGTGAACTATGACTGAACAAAAAGTAGATAGGGGGGAGTGGGGAGTGGGACACCACCGTTGGCTGGCTATTGGGCTGCTCGGTGCCTTGTCAGTGTCGCAGCTAAGCTGCGGTAATGCCGGTGCCGATCTGGTTACGTCCATCGATGCATCAGGGAACGTGGCCGGCATCGTGTACTTCGATGCCAATGGGACTGGGGACCAGGATGGGAGCGACACACCGCTTGGCGCGGTCGATGTCGCCCTCGTGCTGCGCGGAACGGCGGACACCGTTCAGTCCGCGACTTCGGATCAAGACGGAACGTTCACATTCTTTGACGTCCCCGTCGGAAGCTACCGAGTCGTAGTGGACACGGGCACGATTGGCGACTCAACGATCGTTTCCGAGATCGATCCACAAACGACAAATGTCTCCCGTGATGATACGGTCGCTGTCGACATCGCGATCAGTTTCCCGAAGGTCTCAACGACAGAAGCGCGTGGACTCCCGATAGGAACCAATGTGTTCATCGACGCGATTGCCCTGAATGACGTAACGACGTTTGGCGACTCCACTATACACGTTGCCGACACCGCCGGATCGCTGCGTGCGGTTCGTTCCGGTTTGGGTCCGTTGTTCGCGGCCGACAGCATCAGACTGCGCGGAACCATAGCCAGTCGTACGGGGCAGGCCGTGATAGACTTGGATCGGCAGGATCCGTTCGTTCTCGCACGGGCTGAGGTGCCCGCCCCCGACACGCTCACGACCGACGATGTGGCGCGCGCCGATGGAGGTGTGCTCGATGCCGCCCTGGTCCGGATCGACAGTGCTCGGATTACCGACACTTCCATCGTAAACGGAGATATCGTGGCTACCGTCGACGACGGTACCGGTCCGCTCGAGGTGGTATTCGATCAGGCTATCGCGTTCAATCTCGGCTCGTTCCTCGTGCCTGGTGCTGATCTCAGGTCCACCGGTGTACTGGTTCCCACCACCTCAGGTGATTGGCAGTTGAAGCCGCGGTCCGATCTGGATGTAGAGGTCGTGGCGCCGATCATATCCATTGCCGAAGCCCGTACCAGGCCCCTGGGATCGGTGGTGTTTGTCGAGGGCGTTGCCCTGAACGATTTGACCACGTTCGGAGACAACACGGTGCACTTGGCCGACACGTCGGCTGCGATACGGGCAACAAATGTCATTAGCAGTGTGTTGTTGCGTGACACCATCGGTGTCGTTGGCACGATCGGGCTGGTGGATGGGCAGCCGGTCATCGCTAATCCTACTATCGTACCGCTTGGGCAGTCGCCCCTCAACCCGCTGCCACGCGGGCTCGCGACGGGCAACGTGCC
>JBDGZZ010000158.1:0-14353 GCA_039588335.1 Gemmatimonadota bacterium
CCTATCGTGATGGCCGAGCGCGCCGTTTCAGGGCGGGACTGGCAAATTGGGCCTACTCCGGACCGGTATGGCACGCATGGAACACTACCGCGTTTCATGCGTACAGCCACTGAGGAACTTTGTCAGGGAGGTAGCGGTGAAGATAGCGCTCAGAGTAGCGGCGCTAGTAGCGCTTGCGGCCCAATTAGGTTGCGCAACATTTCCCGTTGTGACGACTGTCGTGAATCAACCTGGTAAGCGGGTCACGGCAGAAGCGTCGAAGTTCAGCTTCTTATGGCTCTCGCCATTGCCGGTAGAGACTACGAGTCAGTTGCTGGACGACCTGCTGGAGCAATGTGAGGGGGCGGACCTGACTGGTGTCACCATCGGGACCGAAATAGGGTTTGTGATAGTCGGCCAGGTGGAGAAGATCATGGTGTCTGGATACTGCGTTGAACCGGGCCAGGAGGGTACCGGATACGGGGCGTCATAAGCTCTGGTACGTGTAGGTTTGCCGCCGCATGGTGCTGGTCGCCTACGAAGGCTGCTATCTGGGTGCCTCGTCGGCAGCATAGCGGAGTACTTCGCGCACGGCGTCGATGGGCAAAAGACTCAAACCGATCACCGCTCGGGGATCGTTTTGTTGCCCGGATACGCCAATCACCGTTCCGATATCACTGTTCACCCGGGTTTTGGAGCAAATTCCGTCCTCTTTGGAGCGCCCTCAGGGAATGTGGCCCGCGGGAATCGCGGGCGCTACGGGCACCACTGGTACCGGCACGCAGAGAATGGATCACGTGGAAGGCGCAATCCCTCTCAATCCTGTCCAGATCGTCTGCAGACGGTTTGCAGATCAACCATCCTGGCCACACACCGATCCCACTCATAGCTTAAAGGTGATTCCGCCCGTGAGCAGGGCACATGTCTGACCTCTGGGAGCACCTCAATACCGCCCTCGCCGACCGCTACTCCATCGAGCGGACGATCGGTAGCGGGATTCCCACCGTGGATCACGCCGAACATCTCGAACACCGCCAAGAGATCGCGTCCAACGTGCTGCGCCAGCGCAGACGATTGCAGAGAGTGAGTATTCGTTGAGCAATATCCTCTATGTCATCAATCCCGCAGGCCATGGGGGAGCGGGAATCAAGGTATGGGAACAAGTGCAATCGCAATGGTCCAATCAGATCGACTCTGAGGATGTGCATTTCACAGAGCGGCAAGGCCATGCGCGGAAGATTGCGGCTGCCGCTCGAGGCTACGACATCCTGACGGCAATAGGGGGAGATGGCACGGTAGGGGAGATCATGTCAGGAATCATGGACCACGTGGATCCTCGCCCAAAGCTGGCCATCATTCCAGCTGGCACAGGCAATGACATCGCGCGCAACTTGGGGATCTCTTCTATTGGAGACGCCGTGGATGCTCTGCACGGTGATCATGCGAGAAAAGTCGACCTCATTCGGATCGACTGTCAGGTTGAGGGCCGCGGTGCAAACCGATATGCATTCCTGACCGCGAACGTCGGCTTCTCCTCGATTCCCATGGTACGACCCTGGATGAAACGATATTTAGGACCGAAGGGAGCGTACTACCTAGGCACCATCTTGCAGATACTGGCCTATCGAGCTCCACACATGACGGTGCGCTGGGAAGAGCAGGAATACAGTGGACGAGTCGTGGTGGTCATTGTAGCAAACGTCGAGCGGACGGCTGGAGGGAGTATGTGCCTGGCCCCTGGGGCCCGCTTTGACGACGGACAGGTCAACGTCTCGATCATGCCATCTCGATCGAGATTGAACATGGCGACGACGCTAACGAAGGTGGCGTCGGGCGCGCACACTCGTGAGCCTGGCGCTCAATACTTCCCGGTCGAGAAGGTCGAGCTGCAGAGCGACCCGGCCACAATCATCGAAGTCGATGGCGACCTATTCGGCATGACACCGGCCACCTTCACAGTCTGTCCAAACGCTGTGCAGATTCTTTGCCCTGACAGGACGCAGAGGAGCGGCGGTAGGCAAGGCGAGGACGGCTAATCATGACAGCGAGACCGAGACCTGAACGACCCGGAACCATCCGACTGCTCGCGATCGCGTTCTTCCTCTTATTGGCGGTTTCCTGCACCAAGGAGGAACCAATTACTTGGGTAACGGTCGTGTTCGACGTGGAGGACTACACCTCACCGGCCTCGGAGGGTATGGACGACATCCCCCTCTGGCAGGCCGAGACCATGACAGAGCTAGGAGTGAAGGGGACCTTCTTCGTCATCGGCGAGAAGGCCCGATCGCTCGAACGGCGCGGGCGTACCGATGTTATCGCCGCCATGGCGCAGCATGATATCGGAAGTCACACCAACCGCGGATCGATCCATCCCACGGTGACCGAACAACTGGAGCAGGCAGGTTGGGACGATGGTGTGATCTTGATGCAAGAGCAGGAAGGGGAAGGGATCGCAGAATTGGAACGCATCTTCGGCGTCCCCGTTACTGCGCTGGCCAGGCACGGTGGCTCGTATGGACCGCAGCTCGTGACGGCCCTGGGGGAGATGGGAAAGAGTTATGTCTACTCGCCGTTCTCACTGCCCGGACACAACGCGACGTGGTTCGCCAACACCCTCAACTTCTTCGGCGAATACGGCTACTTCGACGACACCTATTTCCGCGACTCGTTGTTCGAACCCGTGTTCGAGGAGCTGAAGCAGCGCTTCCCTGAGGACGCCGCGAGTATCGATGTCCTCAACTTCTTCGGCGGCCACCCCTCCAAGGTGCGCTCGATCCAGTTCTGGGACTTCAACTACTACTACGGCGCCAATCCCGATTCCTCGGGATGGCGGACCCCCGAGCTGCGTCCCCTCGAGAGCATGGAGACCGCCCGCAAGAACTTCCGTCGACTGATGGTCTATCTCGAGGAGCGCGACGACATCCGCATCGTTGGTTACCGGGAACTGGTCGAACGTTTCTCCAATCAGCCGGCAGACCTACCGAGGAGAACGCTGGAGGAAGCCGCCGGACGGGTAGTGGCAGAACGCCAGGCCGTAATCCACGACCGGTTCTCACCGGCCGAGATATTCGCCGCGCTAGCCCGCTCGATCCGGGAACACCATCAGGGCGGCCGGTTGCCTGGAAAGGTAGACCGGATAAGCCCGCTGGGACCGATGCTGATACCCATGGAGGAACCGGGAATCGGCCGCGCGTCCCGCGATCAGGCCTTGGCACTCGCCGGAGAGGCAGACGAATTCATCGCGACAGAGGGCAGCCTCCCTCCCTGGCTAAACGTCGAGGGGGCCAAGATCGGTACGGGGTCGCTGCTCGCTCTGTTCTCCCAACTGTTCCTGGACCTATCGGCGGATGAGGCGCCGGAGTCATACGCGCTCTCACCATTCGAACCCTGGCCCAAGGCTCACGAGGAGGAGATCGTCCGTCGGATCGAGGGATTCAAAGACTGGCCGGTACACCGAACGGACCTCGACATGAGTCGGATCGTCGAGCTCACCAAGCTGCAGCTGTGGACGCTCAAACCGGCATTCGAACGGTAGCTTCAGGGATTGATTTGGACGTTCAGGTACTCGTTCTGCCAGATGTTATTGAATAGATCCGTGATGTCGAAGTTGGCCCGCACCTTCGCTCGAACAACGGGTTCTTCCGGATTGAACCACCAACTCGAGGGCAAGGCCCCCAGCGCCCGTAGCTGGACCGTCGTACTCGCCGTTTCTCCAGCTTGCACGTCTCCCAGGTCGAAGCTCACTGGCCCCGTACCGCCGTCCGCAAACTCGGTGAACCCGGGCACAGGTTCGACCCAAAGCCGCACACCCCGAAACGGTGCATCGAGATAACTGAGGTTGTTCCGGACGCCAATCTGGACGGAAAACTCCTCACCCACGTCGATATCCACGCTACTGCCGACGACTCGGATGTCGATGTTTTGAGCCAACTCCCCTCGGATGGCGCCGACTGTCGGTAAAGCTGCCATGTGATTGTCCTTTCCTTTTGTTGTCACTACCTCCCACGCGGCGCACACGGATCATCCCCAGAGATGAATCGACCTGCGCATGGACCGTAACAGTGAAGCAGAGGAATGCTGTAATCAAGATAATCCCTACATATCGCTTCACCCGCACGGCGATCGATCAAGGTGCAGCCAGTGGGCCTCTGGCCGCAGACGGCCTCCGACTCCATCTTGCGAGTGGCATGGACAACCCAGGTAATCACACCCCGACGACCGTCAGAGCTTGGCCATGAAGGACAAGCTGCTCTTCTGGTCCGTTACCGTCGCACTCGCGGGCTTCCTGTTCGGCTTCGATACCGTGGTCATCTCCGGCGCCGATCAACAGCTGCAGGATCAATGGGCAACCTCGGACCTGTTTCACGGGTTCGTCGTCATGTCCATGGCTCTGTGGGGCACGGTAGTCGGTGCCATCTTCGGAAACGTTCCCACCGATGGGCTGGGGCGGAAGCGAACGCTGTTCTGGATCGGCGTGCTGTACTTGGTGTCTGCGCTGGGATCGGCCTTCGCCTCCGATCCCTATGTGTTCTCGGCTTTCCGGTTCCTCGGTGGTTTGGGTGTGGGTGCGTCCACCATCGCCGCGCCGGCCTACGTCTCGGAGATCGCGCCCCCGGAGCGACGCGGGCGGCTGGTGGCGCTGTATCAATTCAACATCGTCACGGGGATTCTCCTCGCCTTCGTATCGAACTACCTGCTGCAGAACATGGGCGAACAGGCGTGGCGTTGGATGATGGGGGTGGAAGCCATACCGGCGCTCATATACACGCTGCTGGTAATGGGTGTGCCCAACAGCCCAAGGTGGCTGATGGTCAACCGGGGAGACCGGGAGGGCGCCCGCAAGATCTTGGAAATGGTCAACCCCGGCCGGGACGCCACGCTCGTGCTGGACTCGATGCAGGACGACATCGAGGGAGCTGCGCGCCGCGAGAGAATGCTGCAACCGAAGTACCGCTTTCCTTTGATCCTGGCCTTCCTGATTGCCTTCTTCAATCAGTTATCGGGCATCAACGCATTTCTCTACTATGCGCCGCGCATCTTCGAGGAGGCCGGATTGGGAGCTAGCACTGCACTGCTCAGCAGTGTAGGGATCGGGCTCACGAACCTGATCTTCACCCTGCTGGGCCTCTATCTCATCGACCGGTTGGGTCGCCGAGTGCTGATGTACATCGGATCGGTCGGCTACATCGTGTCGCTTAGCTCGGTCGCGGCCGCTTTCTTTCTGGGCCGGACCGGCATGGCAGTGCCGATCTTTCTCTTCGTATTCATCGCGGCCCACGCTGTAGGACAAGGGACGGTCATCTGGGTATTCATCTCGGAGATATTCCCCAATCACCTGCGCGCCAAAGGCCAGTCGTTGGGGAGCTCGACGCATTGGGTTCTCGCCGCCCTGATTACAGTGTTCATGCCCCTCGTCTTGGGAGACGCGTGTGATGCCGGAAACGAAGGGAGTACCCTTGGAAGACCTGGAGAAACGGCTGGTGCGATCGGCGGCAACACGCAACATGATCAACGCGGGCACGACATAGATCAGACACAGAGATTAGGCCCCGAGCAGCAACCTCCCGAAGCCGAGCATGGTCGCGAGGGTGCCGAGCCAGAACAGGAACATCCGCTTCACCCGTTCGGCCCTCAGCTCCGCGAGAGCCGCTGAGCACCCTAGCTCGCTCGGCTTCCGCGCTACATCTTCGTGGCGACGAACTCCGGAGCATCCCGCCACATGGCCAAGATCACCGAACGCCTCTCCGCCGCGCTCGCACTCGGGCGAAGCCGAGTTGACCGTCGTTGAGGACTTCTTCGATGAGTTGTGGGCGAAGGTGCTACCGTGATGGGCCGTGAACGGAGAACAGGTAAAAGTCTGTGTACCAGGAGAAGTGTATGACGCCCATCGATCAACGGCTGTCCTTTGCGGACGCTCGTCCACCCCGAGAGATCGCTCGAAAGATCGAGACTCTGGGAGTAGACAAAGCGCGGAGCGACACGCTCACAGTCCTCGTGCTTGCCGTACTGGCCGGCGCGTTCATTTCACTTGGAGCACTCTTCTTCACGGTCGTCATCACTAACGGTGCGTTCGGATTCGGCGTCAACCGCCTACTCGGCGGGGTGTCCTTCTGCCTCGGACTGATTCTCGTCGTTGTGGCTGGAGCGGAACTCTTCACCGGCAACAATCTCGTGGCGATGGCATGGGCGAGCGGGCGCATTGGCATTCGGGAGGTTACACGGAACTGGGCGCTCGTGTATGTCGGAAACGTGATCGGCTGCTTAGGAACGGTGCTCCTCGTCGTGTGGGGTGACATCGCCGGTGTCGGCAACGGTTTGGTGGGCGAGACGGCACTCGGCATCGCTCAGGCCAAGGCCGGACTGACAGTCGGTGAGGCGTTTGCGCGGGGTATACTCTGCAACGCGCTGGTCTGCCTGGCCATATGGCTCGCGATGGGCGGCCGCAGCGTGACTGACAAGATCATGGCAATCATCTTCCCCATCGCAGCTTTCGTGACGGTGGGCTTCGAGCACTCGATCGCCAATTGGTTCTTTCTTCCCTACGGTGTTGCGTTGGGAGAACTCGGTGCCGTGCCGCTGGCAGGAGCCGCCAAGAACCTCACGAGCGTGACCGTGGGCAACATCATCGGCGGGACGCTCCTGGTCGCCGGGGTCTACTGGGTCGCCTATCTGCGAGGGGAGCGTGGCAAGTTCGTAGCATAGCCTCCACATGACTACCGTGGGGCATTCTGATAGAAGAAACGGTTCCTGGCCGAGATCCGCAGGATGGCGAACGGCGCCCGCCATCACCTGCTGCGCAGCGTCACCGACGCGTACGGCGCCACAGGCAGTTGATCCAGCCTTCGTCCGGTGAATAGGTCGTAGTAGAACATATTCTGCCGGTCGTATGCATTGACCACGCCGGCCTGCACGACGATCTGCCCGAACGACACGTCAAACGCTCGCCTCAGCGACAGGTCGAGGCGGTGCACCGGGGGCAGTCGCCCCGTGAAGGGCCTGTCGAGCAGGAGCCGCGAGGTACCGAGGGTGTTTTGGACCTGGTACAGCTCCCTGGCGAAGTCGAAGGCCTCGTCGAAGCCGATGGGCCGAGTGAAGGGAAAGCCCGAACCGAACTGCCACCGCGCCGAGGCGGTGAAGTCCCCCAGCTCCAGGCTGAGAATGGCGTTGATCTGATGGCGCCGGTCGTGCGGAGGATGGTAGCTCTGCACCGGCTCGCCGAACCAGGTGCTGAACTCTTGCTGTGAAGCTTCGTAGAGCGTCCGGCTGTATCCGTAGCTGAGGATGCCGCTGAAGTGAGGGCTCGAGTACTCGACCCTCACGTCGGCTCCCAAGGTCTTTCCATCGGCGCGACTGAGCCGGGTGGTGAACTCTGCCACCGCGCTCCACACCGTTACGGGGATTCCCATCAGTCGCTTGTAGTATCCGTCCACCGACCAACTGAGACCGCCGCCGAGGCGTTGTTGCCAGCCCAGCATCCCCTGAAGCGCCTCGAGGGGCTCGCGGTCCGGCGCCTCCATCCAGGCGACGAACACCGAGCTGACGTCACGCATGTCACTCATGCCGACGACATACTGGCGGTACAGGCCCAACGACCCTTGGAGCGCTCCGTTCGAGGGGCCGAAGGGCTCCCATCGTACCCGGAGCCGCGGCTCCACAGCGGCTTTCGGGGAGGCGATGAGGGCCACACCCGGCCTCACCTCGATCCGGCTTCCGACAGGCACGGTGGGTTCGGCGTACACGCTGACGCCCCAGACGTCGTCCCTCCCCTGCGTTCCGCTACTGAGCAGCTCCGACACGTCGTAGGTCATGGCCTCGAGGTAGATCTCATAACCGGCCTCGACCGGTATCAAGCCGATCCGGCCAGTCGCGTGCAGGTCGTGCTGCACTCGCCACACACTCGATTGGAGTCGCGATGAACCGCGAGCCACGGCGTCACCGCCGGACCTGGTGTAACCCCAGTGTGCCTCCAGCAGTTGGCCGCGCCGGAGCGTGACGCACCGCACGCCGAAGAGCAGGTTGTTCCACGCAACCCGGGACTCCTCGTCTTCGGGATCGAGCCGCCCTCGGTCCGCACTGCGCAGGGCGAGAAGGGAGCAGCGGTCGTCGCTCCGGTGAGTAGTTGTCACTTTGAGGAGCTGGCTCTCGAACGTGAGCGGCTGCGTGGCGCCCAGCAGCGTGCCGCTCGTTTCCTCGACCAGTGAGCGACGCACGGAGGCGAGTAACGTCGCCCCTTCGACCGAACCCTCGGCGAGCGCCTCCGTGAGGAACGGGCTCACCGATGCCATGGCGCGGAAGCCAAGCGGATTGCCCTCGCGGAGACGGACGTCCAACACCGAAGCCGTGCGGCCCTGATACCGGGCACCGAAACCGCCGGGATAGAAGTCGGCACCGGAAACCAGATCCTGGGGGAACACCGAGAAAAAGCCCAGGATATGGAAGGGTCGGTAAATCGGGATGCCGTCCACCAGTACCAGGTTGTCGGCCGGCGTCCCACCGCGCACGAAGAGTTGTCCGCCCCGATCGCCGGTGGTGGTCACTCCGGGAAGGGTCTGGACGTACGTAACCAGGTCGCCCGACCCGCCGGGTACGGGCACCATGCGAATATCCGTGGGAGTCACGACCTTGCGCTCCGGCTCGCGGATGGCGGCGGCGGCTTGTTCCGCGGTCACCGCGACAGCTTCGAGCGCCACGGCGGTCTGCTCCAGCCGAACGCTCACCCTCCGTTGCGCACCGGCTGCCAATGTGATGATCTGCTCATGTTCCCGGTAGCCGACTCGCCGGATCCGCAGCGTGTACGTGCCTGCACTGATCCCTGGGATCTGGTAAAAGCCGTTCCGGTCGGTAAGGGTGCGATAGGAAGTTCGCCCGCCGGTGTCGAGCGTGATCGTCACGTTCTCCAGGGCACGGCCCGTACCGGACTCGGCCACGATTCCCAGAATCGCTGCCTGTTGAGCCGCGGCCGTGACCGGGACGCAGCACAGCGCAGCTGCGACCGCGATGGCATCGAGTCGGAACGTGGTCATGGTGCCCCCGGGGGCGGCTGACCGCACAGCGTCAACCGCTCAAGATCGATATCGTACTCCACCTGCTGGCCGGGCGTGAATGTCAGGGTGTCGGTGGGCAGGGTGTGGATATCCTCCCACTCCGTGTACACATAACTGAAGGTGCGAAGGTCAAATATCGAGTCAGAGGGAATCGGAGGGGCACGCACCCAAAGGAAGTGTGGGATCCCAGGCTCCAGCGCTCCGATCAAGAACTCCCCGGCTCCGTTGCTGAGGACGGTTCTGATCCTCGCTGGGTCCTTATCCATCTCCGTGAGTCGCACCGTGACCGAGTCAATCGGCCCGTCGCGGCAACGCGTCTCGCTGACAGTGCCGCTCACCGTCGCCGTTCCCGGGTTATAGCGAAGCAAGCAGTAGTCCGGGACCGGCGCCCCATCGCTCTGGAACTCGCAGTATTCGTAGGGAATGACCTTGGTAAGAACGCCTCCGAGGAAACCCACCGCATTCGTGACGTTGGATGTCCGGCCCGGTTCGCCCAGTGCGCCTAGAGAATACCCGCCAGCCGGCCACGCCGCCTCCGACCCCACGATCCATAGTTCCCGGTTCGCGACCCACAGCGGGCCGCAGCCTATGCCGGGAGTGACCTGCGGCTTCGTGATCGCCATCAGTTGAGTCTCGTCATCGGCCGAGCGCGCTGCGTACCGGGTCCTGGTCATACTCGACCCGCAACCGTCGTTGAAGTAGGTGGCCGTCGTGAGGAACGGCAGGTGCTTCACTCCGGTAATCCGCAGCGAGTCGGTTGCAAACCGACCGCGAACCTGATTGATCGCCACCTCGACCTCATAGTCGCGAGGAATCTCCACGACCGCTTCCGCCGGTTCCTTGCCCTCTCGCGTCGCCGAAAACCGGTAGGCGGCCCCGGGTTCGATATCCTCCAGCGTCCAAAAGTTGTGGACGTCATAGGACGAGAATGTGAAGAGAGAATCCCGCAGCTCGATGATCCGGCCGGTCCCAAGGTGCTCGAGTGTCACCGTTGCCCCGAGCGCGTCCTGCGAGGTGACCTTCAGAGGACGGATGGGCATGACGCGGATCCACTGCGTATCCGCCGAGGCATCGAGGTAGCCGAACACTGAGAAGGCGTGCTCACTCGGCGCGAACGGCTCGAAGCTATCGTCGCAGGCCACCGCCACGACCGCCACGCAGAGACACGCCGCAAGAGAAGACCAACAGGCCCCGCACAGACCGCGGAGGTTGCGAGCGTGTGACGACCGGTCAGACATATCTGCCCACTCCGTGGTCAGTCAGTTCGCGTGCCGGTGATTAGCTACCTTGTTCCACTCTTTCTCAGTCGAACCAAATGTACACCGTGGCAACGCCCGATTGCAGCACCCAGATGTACGGAATCCGTAAGTATTGACGCGTTCTGAGCAAGGACTACAGGCAGGCAAGACAGGACTCGACTCGACAAGCGGTGTCTCTGTGCGCGGTAGCGCTCGGTAGTGATGCTTGAGGCGAAGACCGTCGGGAGCAAGACGGAGATCAGGCCCCGATGAGCAGCCTCCCGAGGCCGAGCATGGTCGCGACGGTGCCGAGCCAGAACAGGAACATCCACTTCACTAGTTCGGCCTTGAGCTCCGCGAGTCGCTGCTCGAGCTTCGCGTCGAACAGCGCGAGGTTGCGATCGTTCTGCTCCCGCATCTCGGCCTTGAAGGTCGCGTCCATGTCGTTCAGCAGTCCCACCAGCTCGTCAACGAGCTTGTCACCGAACCGGTCGTAGAAGTCGCGGGACAGCTTTGCGGTAACGGGCATGCCCCAACGCTAACATAAGCTCGGCGTGTCAGCGGGATCAATCCATTGCACAGCGTGGCGGAAATCGCCGATTCGCGACTCGGAATCGTCGTTTTGCAACTTCCTTCAGGTCTGCAAACGGTTTGCAGGATCAGGCCACTCTGGCCGCCCCGCTGGACCGCCCGTAGCTTAACGGGGGCTCCGTCTGCATCTGCTCGATTCGGGCGAAGCGAACGGCTGAATCGCGAGCGACAGCTGTTATTTGATGACGTGCGGAGCGGCGACGGCACGGACATCGGGCTCGTGGCTCAGAACGGCAGCAGCTTGATCTTGATCGAGCCCGTCACCCAGGACCTCCAAACGGAAGGCGTGTCCGGGGACAAGATCTCGACGGCAACGATAGTGGGGAATCTTTCGATGCGCCGAGCAACGGCTGAAGCGCTGGCCCAACAGTGCAAATGATGGCACATACGGAAAGGTGGAGGATAGCGCTCGGAGGAGCTGCGGTTGCGGCGTTGTTGCTGCTTTCGCTAGTCCTGCCCCGTTGGGGCGGGATTCGGGACCGGGCGGTAGTGGAAGCCGGCCGGACCTTTTTGCTGATGTCCCCCAACCCGGGCGAGTACACCTGGAACCTCCTCGATGCCCTACCCGCGCAGGACCAATCCCCGGTTTTGCACCGGCACGTGCAGTTCGATCGCGGTGAGCTCGTCGAACTCGAGCTGGCCCCCGACTTGACCACCGGCACCGCCGTGGTCCCCGGGCAGCAGTTGGCCGTCATCGAGAGTCCGGCGCTGGTCCGGGAGCTGAACGAGTTGAGAGCCGAGCGGGACGCGCTGGTGGCCGAGCTGGCACTACTGCGTGCTGGTGGGCGTCCCGAGGAGGTCACCGAAGCGGAGCGGCGCATCGAGCTTACCGAGGCCCAACGCGCCGGCGAGCAGGCCACCCTGGAGCGCACGCGCGCCCTTCATCAGGAGGGTCTGGCATCCGATACCGATCTGGAGCTGGCAGAGCTGAGGGACGAGGCGCTGCGGCTCGACGTCGAACTGGCCAGGGCTCAACTGGCAGTGGTCCGCGGGGCCGCCCGGCCCGAAGCGCTGGAGGTGCTAGACGCGCAGATCGCCGTGCTCGACGCCGGGCTTGCGGAGCTGGAAACGATGGCCGAAGCATACGTGATTCGCACGCCGATCGCTGGGATCCTCGAGATGGGCGGTTCGGCCAACATCCTGAGGGTCTACGACCTGGACCCAGTCTACCTGCGGATCCCCATACCTCAGGGAGTGCGGTACCGAATCGACGTTGGCACCAGGGTTGTGTTCCGCACGCCGGCGTGCCGCGGAGAGCGTTTCGAAGGCGCCATCGCAGGCCTCGGTGAGAACGCGATCAACCTCAACGGCCGACAGATCTTCTGGGGCAGCGCTCGAGTGGACAATCCCGAGCACTTGCTGCGCGCCGGAATGACCGGGAGTGTCGTCATCGACGCCGAGGGCAGCAGCCCCGGGTTGATCCGTTCACTGTGGCGCCAGATCGTGGGGGTGGGAATGTGAGCGGCTATCAGGACTATGGCCGGCACGAGTTCAAGTACGCGCTGCCGCTGTCGGCTCGCGCTGAGGTGCTGCGCATTGTCGGCGACCGCGCAGTGCCCGATCCGCACGCGACTGGCCGCGAGGACGGTCTCGTGGGTTACTACAATCACACCGTCTACCTGGACACGGGAGATCTGCTGGACTACCACGAGCGCCTCTCCGAGCGCCGGCTGCGCAATCGACTGCGTGTGCGGACCTATGGCCGATCGGGAGACCGGGCTCCGGTGTTCCTCGAGATCAAACGCAAGATCGATGAGCGGGTGGTCAAACAACGGGTGCGGGTCTGCGACGCCGACACCTGGGCGGCTCACCCCCACGACCGCCCCTGGATCGAACATGCGCGCGCCGTGAACGGAGGTGGCCGCTTTGCTGCAGCTCACTTCCTACGCCTCGCCGAAGACGGACGGGTGCCTGTGTCCGCGGTGCAGTACTTCCGAGAGGCGTACATCGACCGCCGCGGCGACGGGTACGGCAGGGTCCGGCTGACCCTCGACCGGGAGGTCACCGCCGCCGTGCGGCCGGACAGCCGGCGCCTGTACGTCTCCCCCGACGTAGAGCTGATACCGCAGGATTGGATGGTGATGGAACTCAAGTACAGCAAGGATCGACCCGGCTGGATGCGCGAGATCTGCCGCGAGTTGGGCCTGCGGGCGCTGCCCGTGCCCAAGTACGGCCTCAGCGTCGCCCGCGGGGTGCGGGCGGGTTGCCCACAGGAGCTAAGCCAGCTCATGCCGAGGCCGATCCGGCAGATGGGATGGAGCGCGTGAACCAAATCGACTTGGATCTTGCCTTCGGGCAGGCGCTGAACCTGGACCTGGTCCAGATCTTCCAGGCGCTCATGCTAGCGCTGATCTGTGGCGCCGCGGTCGCGGTGATATACCGCATCTCGATCCCCGACCGCATCGCCTCTCCCGCGATGTTAGTCGCGCTGGTCCTGCTGGCGGGTGTTGGCGCCATGGTGATGATGGTGATCGGCAACAACATTGCCCGGGCGTTCTCGCTGGTGGGAGCCTTGGCGATTGTCCGCTTCCGCACACGGTTGGCAAGTCCGCTCGACATCACTTTCGTATTCTTCACCCTTGCCGCAGGCATAGCCGCCGGAGTGTTCGCCTATCAGGTCGCCGCTCTTGGCACTGCGGTGGTGGGCCTCGCCGCGCTGGCGCTGCAGGCATTTGTGCTGCTGACATCCCAAGGCCCCGGTCACCTCCTGCGATTCGATCTGGCTGCGTACCAGGGAGCCGAGGGGACGACGCTCCAGGTGCTGGACCGTCACGTGCGCCGCCGCTCGCTGGTAGAGGCCCGCTCGCTGCGTTTCGGCGAGACCCTTTCATACCGCTACCATATTGTGCTGCGGCGAGACCGGACTCTGGAACCGCTGCTCCGTGAGATGTCGGATGTCGAGGGCGTCGAGCGGGTGATCATCGACGCCCGTGAGGACCGCGGCGATCCGGCGGAGTGAAGGGGGTCAATCATGCGAACAGCTCGGGCGCTAACACGCACGTCCATGCTCATCGTCGCCGCGCAGCTCGCTGCCGGTGTCGGGTGCTACCGCTACGCTCCCATCGAAACACCGGCGCGGCCTTACGTTGGAGCCGTTGACTCCATGGGACCGGTCGATTCCCTCGCACGGATCGACTTGCGGGAGACAGCACACGCAACGGTTGAGAGCGATACCGTGACGGAAGAAGAGGCCGTCCGACGCGCGCTGGAGCGTAGCCGCGAAGTCAATGCTCAGCGACGCCAGGTGGCGATTGTTGCGGCGCGATCGCGCTCCGCCGGAGTGCTCGACAATCCAGAACTTCGGCTCAATCGGCGGACGGCAGGGGATCCCCTCGAGCGCTTCGAGGTGGGCGTGCGCTGGCGGCTGCCGCGCCTGTGGACATTGGGCGCAGAGCGAGACCGCTGGCGAGCGCAGGAAGGGCTGGAAGAGGTCGACCTCCAGTGGGCCCAGCAAGAAGTCGCCGAACTGACACGAGCGACCTGTGCGGAGCTCGTCTACCT
>JBDGZZ010000159.1:0-9091 GCA_039588335.1 Gemmatimonadota bacterium
GATTAAGGTTATCGACGCCCAAATATCGGTTGAAGAGGCAATGAAACTAGTAATCTCAGCGGGAGCAGTCAGTCCTACCGATCAACTCAGTCCCCTCAAGAGACGCGGGCTGGATCTCGATTCGCTGCTCAGGGATACGGGTGAATGGAAGGATACACGAGGCTAGAGGCGAACACCGGGCTGCACGAGGAGTTGCAGCAGCTGGCCGAAGACGGGAAGGTAGTCCGTTTTCTGGCACGCTCGCGCCATCTCCATCCCTCCGATTTGTCGGACGTGCTGGCGGCGTTGGAAGAAGACGTGCGCATCAGGTTGGTGGAAGCGCTGCCGCCGGAAGTCGTGTCCGATGCCTTGGCCGAAATGGAAGAGGAGGAGCACCCGGAAGAAGTCCTGGCCGCTCTGGAGCCGGAGCAAGCGGCAGACATCGTAGAAGAACTCGATGTAGATGATGCAGCCGACCTGATATCCGAACTGCCCACAGATAAGGCGGCGCGAATCCTGGCATCGGTCGCCGGGCGGGCCGACATCGAACGGTTGTTGCGGTACGACGAGGAGTCGGCCGGCGGCCGGATGAACCCCGAGGTGGTGGCAGTTCGCGACACTGCCAGTGCGGCAGAAGCGATCGACGAGATACGCAAGCAGGCTGAGGAGGTAGAGGAGTTCTACCAGATTTACTGCGTTAACGAGGAGCACGTTCTCGTCGGTATCGTTCCCCTCCAACGTCTGGTGGTTGCCAAGCCGGAAACCCCGGTAGAGGAAATCATGGAGCCACCTCTGGCGACAGTGACGCCGGATGTCGACCAGGAGGAGGTGGCACAGCTCATCGCCCGATATAACACGCCATCGATTCCGGTCGTGAGCCTCGGGGGCAAATTGCTGGGTCGAATCACGTTCGACGACGTGATGGACGTTGTGGAAGCGGAGGCTACAGAGGACATCCTGAAGTTCGGTGGCGCCCCGCCGGAAGAGCAGCTGGCCGGTACGTGGCACCAGGCCGTACGAAACAGGCTCCCGTGGCTCTATCTGAACATGTTCACGGCATCGCTGGCAGCGGTGGTCGTCTACATCTTCCGGGACACCATCGAGCGTCTGCTCGTGCTGGCAGCCATCATGCCGATCATTGCGGCGATGGGTGGGAACGCCGGTACCCAGGCCCTGGCCGTCACGGTGCGCCGTATTGCCGTAGGCATGACCCCAGCCGGGAAAGGGATACAGGTGGTGGGAAAGGAGTTCCTGGTAGGTCTAGTGAATGGTGTGGCCGTGGGCGCGGTTACCGGACTCGTAGCGGTACCGTTCGGGTTGGGTTGGCAGTTCGGGGTGGTGGTCACGCTCGCCATGTGGGGAACGTTGGTTCTGGCAACGACGGCCGGCGCGCTCATCCCGCTGATGCTCCAGAAGCTGGGGCTCGATCCTGCGGTCGCCAGCTCCGTGTTTGTGACCGCTCTGACCGACGTGGTTGGCTTCTTTTTGTTGCTTGGCCTGGCCGCGATGCTGCTGCTACCAGGGGTGTGACGGGTTGCGGCTCCCCACGCAGTTTCGCGAACTTTGAACTGTGGAGAGAGACGGGCTGTTAGAGGGTATAAGAGACCGTAAGATTCCCGTTCTGGCCAAGGCTATCTCGTTGGTCGAGAACGGGCGCGAAGGTTATGAAACCCTGCTGTCGGAACTCCATCCGAGCGTTGGAGCCGCACATAGGATCGGCCTTACCGGCCCGCCGGGCGCGGGCAAATCCACACTCGCCGAACGCTTGATACAGGGTTATCGAACACGCGGAAAGACGGTCGCCGTGGTTGCCGTCGATCCGACGAGTCCGTTCAGTGGTGGTGCGCTGCTGGGAGACCGGATCAGAATGGAATCGGTCACGCTCGACCCGGGAGTCTACATACGGTCGATGGCTGCACGGGGCGCTGTTGGTGGATTGGCCACCACCACGCGTGAAGTGTGTGACGTGCTCGACGCCTTTGGGTTCGACCGGATTCTCATCGAGACGGTCGGGGTAGGGCAGTCCGAGTTGGCCATAGCCGCCAGTGCCGACACGTCGGTTCTGGTGCTAGTGCCTGAGTCGGGAGACGGCATCCAGGTTCTCAAGGCGGGGGTCATGGAGATCGCCGACCTCTTTGTAGTGAACAAGGCCGACCGCCCGGGAGCCGAGCGGCTGATCCAGGAAGTGGACGTCATGCTGGGGCTTCGCGAGGGTAACGCTTATCGGCAGATTGCACCGCACCACAGCATGGGACAGATGGCTCGAGCGGCTGAAGCGCAAACGTCCGAACGTGTTGGCTGGAAGCCAGCGACGCTGACGACGGTGGCGGTGAAGGGTGAAGGGATCGACGAGCTGATCGACTTGCTCGAATCGCATCACTCGTTTCTCGAGGAAAGCGGGGAACTACTGGTGCGGCGCCGCCAGCGGTTGGAGCGGCACACTCGCGAGGTGGTCGACAGGGCCATGAGTGCGTTGGCGTGGCACGACGGCCGGGGAGAGCAGATTCTCGCCGAGGGTCTCGAGGACGTAGTGCGGGGGGAAACAAGCCCATACCGGCTGGCGCAAACCATTGTGGCCGGATCGAGAGAAGGTGGTTTCGATGAAGGATGACCGGGCCTACGAGGCTTGGCGCAAGAGTTACGAAGCAGGGGCCAAGCGCAACATCGATTTTGTGACACAGAGTTCGGCCGAGGTCGACCCGCTGTACACCGCGGCGAACGTCGAGGGCTCGGATTCGGGTGCACAACTCGGCTACCCGGGTACGTACCCCTATACCCGTGGCATCCACCCCACCATGTATCGCGGCCGCCTCTGGACCATGCGACAGTTCTCGGGTTTCGGGACGGCGGAAGACACCAACCGGCGCTACAAGTTCTTGCTCGAACGGGGCCAGACGGGGCTCTCGGTCGCGTTCGATTTCCCCACTCTGATGGGTTACGACTCCGACAGTGCGCGTGCCGAGGGAGAGGTGGGCAAGTGCGGAGTGGCGATCTCGTCGTTGGCAGACATGGAAACGTTGTTCGACGGCATCCCCATGGAGACGGTATCTACGTCGATGACCATCAACGGGCCGGCAGCCATGCTGTTCTGTTTCTATGTGGCTGCCGCCGAGCGCCAGGGGGCCGACATCTCCAAGCTTCGGGGAACCGTACAGAATGACATCCTGAAGGAGTATCAAGCACAGCATGCGTGGGTATTCCCGGTCGAACCGGCGCTCAAGATCATAGTCGATATGTTCGAGTGGGCGGCGGAACACACACCGCTGTGGAATACGATCTCGATCAGTGGCTACCACATTCGCGAGGCCGGTGCCACTGCGGCGCAGGAGTTGGCGTTTACGCTGGCGAACGGGTTCGAGTACGTGGAACGCGGGATAGCGGCCGGGCTCGACGTAGATGAATTTGCTCCGCGGCTGTCGTTCTTCTGGGATGTCCACAACGACTTCTTCGAAGAAATAGCGAAGATGCGCGCGGCACGGCGGATCTGGGCACGCCACCTGCGCGAGCGTTACGCTGCCAAGAGCCAGCGCTCCGAGATGATGCGATTCCACTGCCAGACGGCGGGTGTGTCTCTGACCGCCCAGCAGCCCATGAACAACGTCGTGCGCGTCGCCTACCAGGGAATGGCGGCGGCTCTGGCCGGGGCACAATCGTTGCACACTAACTCTCTGGATGAAACACTCGCCTTGCCGACCGAAGATGCCGTCAAGCTGGCGTTGCGAACGCAGCAGATACTGGCTCACGAGACCGGTGTGGCCAACGTGATCGATCCGCTGGGCGGATCGTACTACGTCGAAGCGCTGACCGATCGCATGGAACGGGAGGCGGAAGATCTATTCGATCAAATCCACAAGGTCGGTGGTGTGGTCAAGGGCATCGAGGCCGGTTGGTTCCAGCGCCAGATCGGGCTGAGTGCGCTGCGGTTTCAGCATGAGGTCGAGCAACACCGCAGGGTAGTGGTCGGGGTCAACGACTTCATGGACGACGACGGTCACGAGCTGGAAATACTGAAGGTGACTGACGCGGCGGATGCGACGCAGAAGGATCGCCTCTCCGGTCTGAGAGCGGGCCGGGACGATAGCCGTGTCGAAGAATGCCTCACCGATCTGCGGCAGGCGGCGGAGCGCGAAGAAAACGTGATCCCATTCATGCTCGATTGCGCCCGCAGCTATTGCACACTCTATGAAATCAGGTACGCACTCGAGGAAGTGTACGGTGCGTATCGCGAGCCGGTGTTCTTCTAGACCGGATACATTGGAGACAAAAGAAGCATGACAGCGACGACTGAAAGAACCAATCCCCCAACGCTGCACGCGGTGTTGGACCGAATAGCGGCCGTTGGGACAACGGAGCACTGGGTAGTGTCGTGCTATTTGAAGTTGGAACCGCGCGACAGGAGCCGTAGCAAGTACGTAATCAAGTTGAAGAACCGCATCAAGGAACGGCTGGCCTGGGTCGAGAGACAGGGTATTTCGCGAGGAGAACGTGAGATTGTCAGTCGCGACATCGACCGGGTGCGCGAGTATCTGGAAGACCCCACCAACCTTCCTACGGGTAGGGGGATTGCAGTCTTTGCGTGTGAACCGATCGGGTTGTTCGAGGCAGTACGGTTGCCGAACGTGTTCCGATCGCGTCTTGCCATAGACCGTTCTCCACTGGTGCGCGAGCTGGCTGCTCTAGACGACGAATTCGGCCTGGTTGTTTGTGCAGCGTACGGCAGGACCGGTGCACGGTTCTTCCGGGTAACGGCGTTCGGCGTCGAAGAGTTGTCCGGACTGACTCCGGGAGAGACGACGCGGGCCGGCAGGTTTCATGGCGGGCGATCGGTAACGGGAGGGGCGTTGGCCAGTGCGGGCGAGCACAATTACCAACGGCGCATTCGGGAAGAGAAGGATCGGCTCTACGCTGAGGTGGCCGATCGCCTGTTCGAACTCTCGCGCGGCTCGGACGTGCGGGGTGTGGTCCTTGCGGGCAATGGCTCGGTTGCCGCCGAAGTCGTGCCGCACTTACACCCGTATGTTCGGAAGGCGCTGCTTGGGACCGCGAAACTCAATCCCAAGTCGGCCACGCACTCCGAAGTATGGGAGTCGGTTCTGACGGTGCGGCGGCAGAGCGAACGGCAGTGGGAGACGGAACACGTTCACGAGTTGAAGGAGGGGCTTGGCACCGGTTGGGCAGTCAACGGTCTCGAGAAGACGCTCAAGGCATTGTCCATGGGGCAGGTCCGCACACTGCTGGTCGATCCCACTGTGACCGAGGGAGGCTATCGTTGCGAATCGGGTCGCCTGACCACCGAAGAGAACGGGTGTCAGAGCGAGGGAGAGGTCGGGCGGTTGCCGGACGTGGTCGATGAAGCGATCGAGGAGGCGCTGCGTCAGGGCGGTCATGTCGACGTGATCGAAGACCAGCAGGCTCGAAACGACGTGGACGGGCTGGCCGCGCTGCTGCGGTTCAGAGGCGAGTCATGAACGGGTAACTTGTTTATACGAACGGAGTTGGGTAGCTTCACGGCACCATGGTAGCCGCAACGCAACAAGCCAAGAGTACCTCGCGACCGATCAGGATCCTGATCGGCAAACCCGGGCTCGACGGGCACGACCGCGGTGCGAAAGTAGTTGCCGCGGGCCTGCGGGATGCGGGAATGGAGGTCGTTTATACCGGCCTGCATCAAACCCCCGAAATGATCTCTACTGCCGCCATCCAGGAAGATGTGGACGTTGTCGGCCTGTCCATACTGTCCGGTGCCCATATGACCCTGTTCCCACGGGTCAAGCAGCTCCTGTCGGATCAGGGGCGAGACGACATTTTGGTCATTGGCGGAGGAATAATTCCCCAGGACGACATGGAGCAGCTGGAGGTTCAGGGGGTCGCGCGGCTCTTCGGACCGGGAACGTCCACTACGGATATCGTCGAGTACATAACCGAGTGGTTCCAGGGTCGAAAAGAGTGACGGAAGAGGCGGCAATAACAAACCCCGGCCGATTACGCCAACTCACACAAGAATACCGGGAACTTGTCGAGCGCCTGGAGCTGGGTGGTGGTGCGGACAAGATCAAGCGCCAGCACGATCAGGGGAAGCTCACCGCGCGCGAACGTGTTCGGGGGTTGGTGGATCCGGACACGCCGTGGCTGGAGGTCGGGTTGCTTGTGGCGTACGACAGCTACGAGGGCAACGCACCCGGCGCCGGCGTTATCACTGGCGTGGGTGTTGTGAGCGAGCGAGAAGTAGTGATCGTCGCCAACGATGCGACGGTCAAGGCGGGTTCCTGGTGGCCCGAGACGATCAAGAAGATGTTGCGAGCTCAGGAAATCGCGATGCGGCAGCACATTCCGATCATCTACCTCGTCGACTCGGCCGGAGTGAACCTACCGTACCAGGAAGGTGTTTTCCCGGGGCAGTACGGAGCCGCCCGGATCTTCTACTACAACTCGATAATGCGCCGCTACCTGCATGTGCCGCAGATAAGTGCGGTGATGGGGCAGTGTGTTGCGGGCGGGGCGTATCTGCCGGCCTTGTCGGACGTGATCTTCATGGTTGAGGGCACGTCGTTCATGGGCCTCGGTGGAGCAAACCTGGTGCAAGGGGCAACCGGGCAGCGAGTTGATGCCGAGATGCTGGGTGGCGCCGTCACACACACGGCGACGAGCGCAGTGGCGCATTATCGCTCCAAGAATGACGAGGAGTGCATCGATCAGATCAGGTCCTACGTGAAACGCCTGCCTTCCGCCGACGGTGCAGGTCACAAGCGCCAGGACGTGGTGCCGCCGTCACGCCTCCCAGCTGAGTTGTACGACATCCTTCCGCACAATCACCGCATGGCGTACGACATGCGCGATGTGTTGAGCTGCATCTTGGATGGAGGGGAGATAGAGGAGTTCCAAGCTGACATAGCAAAGGAGATGATCTGCGGTCACGGTGCCATAGAAGGCTACGTGGTGGCAATCATCGCCAATCAGCGTGGATTGATAAAGGCGAAACCCGGAGAGGCGCCGAAAGCCGGTGGTATCGTATACACGGAAAGCGCCGAGAAGGTAGCATACTTCATCGAGAACGCGAGTCGCGAGCGCATCCCGCTGTTGTTCGTGCAGGATGTCAGCGGATTCATGGTCGGTCCCGAGGCGGAACACTCGGGAATCATCAGAGCCGGTGCCCGTTTCGTGGAGGCAATGGCCACAGCGGTCGTTCCCAAGCTGGTGTTGACGGTCAATCATGCGTCCGGAGCCGGGTACTACGCCATGGCGGGTCAGGGTTTCGATCCGGATTTCATTTTGTCGTGGCCCACCGGTCGCATGGCTGTCATGGAAGGTGAGTCGGCCGTGACCGCGGTATTCGGCGACCGGGTAGACGACCCCGAGCTGAGCGATCGTGTCGAGAAGATGCGATTGGGCTATGAGCATCAGTTGGATGCGAAACACGCCGGCGCCATGGGGCACGCCGACAACATCGTGGTCCCGGAGGATACCAGACGCATGTTGGCGTTTGCCCTGCGAGTGACCGGAAACTATAGTGGGCCTCACATCGGCCCGTTCGTACTACCTCCCTTGGAATACCCAATAACATGAGTCTTGTAGTAGGGGCTCGATCGTGGGCCGCGGCAGCTGCCGGAGTGTTCGTCTCGCTCGCTTGCGCGGGCTCGAGCGGAAGCGACCAGACCATGGAACCGGTGGACTCCATGCCTGGCGGCGGGTCGGGTTGGGAAGCCCCACGCTCGAGTACCAACGTATCGTTGCGCAAGCCTGCCATACCACCGCGCATCGCCATGCTGGCCGGATTGCTGCCACTCAGCAGCATGGGTGTGGATGTTTTCCGCTCGAGTTACCCCGATCTGGACGGACGCGGTGTGGTGATAGGGATCTTGGACAGCGGGGTCGATGCGGGCCTGCCCGGGTTCGCCCGCACATCCGCTGGTGGCGAGAAGATACTCGACTTGCGTGATTTCTCTGGTGAGGGAAGAATCGCGCTGCATCAGCTTGCGCGGCCGGACAACGACACGATAGTGGTCGGGTCGATGAAGCTCGCCGGCTTTGGCAGGATCGCACGACTGGCGGCGGCGCCTTATTACGGCGGCATCTTTCGCGAGCTGCCCTTGGGAACGAACCCCGCAGCCGATGTGAACGGCAACGGCAGCATCCGCGATGAGTTCCCGGTTGTGGTTGCCAAGTCGAGCAGTGGCTGGTTTGCGGTCACGGATACCGATGGCGATGGCGCGGTTGATGATGAAGTGCCGATACGCGATTTCGCCGAGGCACATGAGACTTTCTCGTATGTACCGAGCCCGGACGCGATCGGCCCCGGTCCATTGACGATTGCAGTGAATTTCGGCGGCGACGGGGACGGCCCTGCGCTCGATTTCTTCTTCGACAACTCGAGTCACGGAACGCATGTGGCCGGGGTGGCTGCCGGACACAACATGTTCGGCGTTGAAGGGTTCGACGGTGTGGCTCCGGGCGCTCATGTTCTCGGGCTCAAGATCGCCAACAACGCACGAGGCGGTATCTCGGTGAGCGGCAGCATCGTGCGCGCGATGAATTACGCTGTGAATTTCGCGCGCCAACACAGACTCCCCCTCGTACTGAACCTGAGCTACGGCGTAGGTAATGAACTGGAAGGTGCGGCCTCCATCGATTCCATCATCGATGAGTTCGCACTGGAGAACCCCGACGTTCTCTTCGTGATATCGGCTGGGAACGATGGTCCCGGGCTGTCTACCGTTGGCTTCCCCGGGTCGGCCGAGTACGCTCTTGCGGTGTGCGGACTGATGCCCGGAGTATACGCGCAACCGCCACGCCCCGGAACGGCGCCGCCGAACGATGTGGTGGCCTGGTGGAGCGCGCGTGGTGGCGAGCTGGCCAAACCGGATTTGTGTGCTCCGGGAGTGGCGTTCTCCAACGTGCCCTTGTGGCACACCGGCGATGAGATTCAGCCGGGTACCAGCTTCTCCGCACCACAGATTGCCGGAGCGGCGGCGCTGCTGCAGTCGGCGATGCTGGAGCGGGGCAGGACGGCCCGTGCCATAGACTTGAGGCAGGCGCTCATGAACACCGCTACGCGGCCCGAAGGAACGACTTTTCTGGATGTGGGAAGCGGCATCCCGAACGTGGGAGCAGCGCT
>JBDGZZ010000160.1:0-9021 GCA_039588335.1 Gemmatimonadota bacterium
CTCACGGACGCGAAAGACAGACCACCCTCGACCGTCGTTGGGGTCTTGCGACAGACGATGCCGCCGCAGGTATCGGTAGTTGATCCCGGACGGCCGAGCTCTCCGTTCAGGTTGACCCCCCAGCAGAAGGCCATACTGCCGCTGATTGCGCAGGTGTGCTGCCCTCCGGCGCTCACGGAAGCGAAAGTGGTGGCGACCTCGACGTTCGCCTCACCGCTGCCTTGCCCGTCAGCATTGGCGGTGATCGTGACCGGTCCGAGCGACACGGATCCGGCAGTTACGAGACCGCTGCCGTCGACGGTTGCGATATCCTGGTTCGAAGTCGTCCATGTTACGGTGAGTCCGCTCACCCCGTTGCCGTTGGCATCCACCGGCGCCGCGGTCAGTTGGAGCGTTGCTCCGGGCAGGAGCGTGGCGGAAGTGGGGCTCACAGTCACGGCGACGGCCACCTGCTGCACCGTGACGGATGCTTCGCCGCTCACGCCATCGGCGGTCGCCCGGATCGTCGCCTGCCCGTTTGCCACCGCGGTCACGGTGCCGCTATTCACCGTGGCGACCAGGAGGTCCGTCGACGTCCAGTTGAAGGAGCCACCAGTCACAACGGTCCCGCTGGCATCCCTGGCGGTCGCTGTCAACTGAGTCGAGCCGCCAAGCGCATCGAATGTCACGCTGGCTGGCGAGACCGCAACCGCCGCAATGGGTCCACCGGTACCCGTCACATCGCCGCTGCCGTCTCCGTCTCCGCAGGCAATAACTGGTAGAAACAGCAAGGTTGACCACACCCCACACCGCAAGCAGCAAGCGAAACACGCGGCACCGGCTCTCGAAAAATGGTACGACATTGATCTGTTCTCCGCTGGAAACGATGTTGGTCGATAAGCGCATATTGCACAGGCATCAGCATGGTCACGACGGTCCTCACGCCGCCGGTTGATAACTGACGGCTGAAAAGGGACGCGGCGCAGTCCGCTTTCTCCGGTTGCCGAGCGACCCCGGTCCCTTTGTCCATCACTCTCACCACTGATCGTCAGCCTGTACCCCCGTGGCGACGAAGACCGCCAGCAACAGCGTCGCCATCACATCGTCGAATAGCTCGCTGTCATCGCGGGCGGCTACCGTTGCATCTGTCCGGCGGCAGGACATCCGTTCGGCGACCCGCACGAGCGTAGACTCTGTGTACTTCCTCTACTGTGAAGCGTTGACCACCATGCTGCCACTTTGGGTCTAATCCCACGACCAGTCCGGCTCCCAGTCATTGGCAGCAGCAGTCGTTAGTCTACGTACTCCCGTTCCATCGGCTCTCATCACGTAGATGTCGTAGTCCCCGTCCGTATTCGAGGTAAATGCAATGAGCTGACCGTCCGGCGACCATGTGGGACGACTTATCGAGTAACCACCGAGTTCTCTGGAGTATTGAATTGGATCGTTGGTGAGTTTCCGCCGATCCAGACCGCGATCACTCATTAGATACAACTCCCAACTGCCGTCACGAGTCGACCAGAACGCTATTGCGTCACCCGCAGGCGACCACGCTGGGAGCCAGTCCCGAGCGTTGTTGTCGGTGAGGCGGCGCTGATCGTGACCAAGAGCCGTCACTACATAGATCTCTCGTGGCACACCCTCATCAGGTGTCGAGTGATATGCGATCAGCCTGCCATCGCGGGACCATACCGGATATGAATCGTGCTCCTCGGGGTTCTTGGTTAGGCCTCGTTGGTTTCGGCCATCTGCATCCATCAAGTAGACTTCCTGTTTTCCGTCTCGACCTGAGGTGAATGCAATCGACTCGCCGTCAGGCGACCAGACGGGAGTACCATCGAACGCGACGTTCCGTGTCAGCCTGCGCTGGTCCGATCCGTCAGCGTTTATTACGTATACGTCCCAGTTCCCTTCACGGTGAGAGGTGAATGCAATGCGTCCGCCGTCTGGAGACCAAGCGGGCTCGGAGTCGTTCTCCGAGTTCTCTGTCAACCGTGTGGTTGCTGTGCCATCGGCATTCATGACATAGATCTCGAAATTGCCATCACGGTCAGAAGCGAACGCAATGCGACCGGACAGCTCTAGTCGTTGCCGTGTCAACGGATTGGGGTCCCGGCCGGAACCCGGCAACATGATTGCGACCAGGATGGTCGCGGTGAGTGACGCGGTGGATCGTCTCATGCCCGTCGCCTCCTCAGGAGGGACTCGTTCGACGTATCCGGCGGGCCGAGCAACACGGCTCGCGGTTGTATCGGCGATACGTCTATATTCTCATGAGATTATGATGTTTCAACGAATATTGGGATTATGCCGCTGCGGCGCAAGCAGTGGAATCGATCCGAGCGCCCGCACCTGGCGAGGTGAGTGTTCTACGCTCGTTCTCGTAGCACTTCTCCAACGCTGCCAAACGGATGCCAATCACCAGAGTTTTCACTGCGAATCTCCGAGAGCCCATTCGTAGTGGCGCCGCCGCGACTTTCCCCCCATGGCCCCTGTCGCCTCTCGTCATCATCAATTTGGAGAGATCGGGGGTCTTGACGACTACAACATGAGAATGGCCTCCACGCCTTAAACCCACTCGCATCTCTGGCCCCCCCACTACCCAACCCCTAACTTACACGCCTGGGGCCAGGAGGTCGCATGACGTGACCCAGGATCTCCTAGCTCGCCTTGAAGCAGCCCTCCAGGACCGCTACCGGATCGAGCGCCCACTTGGCGCTGGTGGGATGGCAACCGTGTCCGATCACCCGATGAAGCAAATCTCAGGTGATGGTCTGCGAAGGAAATCAGGGTCAGGATGGAGCAGCGGGAATCAACTCGCTTCGGTTCGCCAACTGCACTAGCGTGCGGACCGCATCGTCTGAGGTGCGAGGCGGACCCGCGCTGCGGGCCCAATGCACAGTGCTGGCGAGCCCCAGCGGCGTGCGCGACTGTAGTCGTGCGCTCATTTGGGAATAGGTGGGGTAGGGTGGCACGTCTGGCCCTGCGTATCTGTTTGACCTCCACAGCACTTGCAGTTCTCCCCTGTGTGGTTGGCGCGCAGGAAGCGTTCGAATTCAGGCGAGCCTGGAAAGAGAAAGTGCGCAGAGTTCGCGAGACTCGTGAGACGGTCGGCCCGCAGCTCGGTCTGGCTTACTCCGCTGCGCAGTTGAACGAGGCCGGGGCCGCAGTCAGCGGGACTCTCCATATACCGGTGCTGGCGGGGTTGGCGAGCGATCAGTCAGCGCTGTATCTGGCAGCCGATTATCAGCGACGCTTGTTCGGCGATGGGATCGGGTCGGTATCGCTGAGCGAATACTACGCCGAAGTGTCGGGCGGGATGCTCACGGTCACGGGCGTCGCGTCGGACTGGGTGCCGCTGAGCAACACGGCGTCCTACTATGAGGCGCCGCCAGGAGGCGACGCTTACGGTCGCACGGGAGAGTTCATTCGTGAGGTTCTGCTGGGAGCCGACCCTTACCTCGAGTTCTCGCAATTCGACAATGACGGGGTCGACAACATTCCGAACTCGGGGGACGATGACGGCTTCGTGGACATGGTGGCATTCATCTATCGCTCGCTGCCCGGGAGTTGTGGAGGTCCAGGCATCTTGCCACACCGAGGGACCTATGCGGAGTGGTGGAACGCGCCGTTCACGACCAAGGATCGGGCTGCCAATGGCGGTTTCGTTCGGGTGCTGGATTACACCATACAGTCCGGAGCGAAGTGCGGGTGGCGCGGCTACGACTCCATCATGGGGAGCGGCACCGTTGCACACGAGATTGGTCATGCTCTCGATCTGCCAGATCTGTACGACACAACTCCACCAGCGAGTCCCAATTCCTACGGGATTGGCTGGTGGGGTCTCATGGGATACGGCGGTGACAATACTGAAATCTCACCCGCCCACCTCAGCGCATGGTCCAAGGACTACCTTGGATGGGTCAACGTCACAACCGTTTCCACCAACTCCAGCTGGCAACTCGACGCAGTCCAAACTGGCAGATCAGTGCTGCGGGTGGATGTCCCTGGTAGCGCTGAGTACTTCCTCCTGTCGAACCGCCAGACCGTAAGCACCGATGACAATCTGCCGGGACCCGGACTCCTCATTTGGCACATAGATGATGCTGTGGGCCACAACGACGATCCACTTCACAAGCGAGTCGATCTCGAGGAAGCAGACGGACTCGACGATCTCGACGCGCATCGGAACAAGGGGGATGCTGGAGATGCCTATCCGTCGGGAATCGGGCCCGGCCAGAAGACACGCTTCGATGCTACCTCCCACCCCAACAGCGATTCCTATCTCGGTACACCGTCTGGCGTGAGCATAACCAACATCGTCATCAGCGGCGGCGACGCATTCTTTGAGATCAGCTTCCCACAGCCGGAGATCTCACGCAGTCCGGCAAACATGACGTTCACGGCTGTAGAGGGAGACGGTGACCCGGCCGGTCAGACACTTGAGGTCAGTAACGGTGGTGGCGGCACACTCGTGTGGACCGTGAGTGACGATGCCGAGTGGTTGAGTCTGTCACCCACGAGCGGCAGCTCGACCGGTGAGAGCGACAACGTCACCGTGACTGTCAACACCTCAGGTCTCGCGGCCGGCAGCTACGCTGCGACGATCACGATCACGATCGCGGCAACGGCAGCGAGCAACACGCCACAGACAACGGAAGTAACACTGACGGTAACGGAACCCGACCCGGAGATCTCACGCAGTCCGGCAAACATGACGTTCACTGCTGTAGAGGGAGACGGTAACCCGGCCAGTCAGACTCTTCAGATCAGCAACAGTGGCGGCGGCACATTCGTGTGGACCGTGAGTGACGACGCCGACTGGTTGAGTGTGTCTCCCGCGAGTGGCAGCTCGACCGGTGAGGTGGACAGCGTCACCGTGAGCGTGAACATGTCGGGTCTCGCGGTCGACACGTATACGGCGGCGATCACAATTGCAGCTGCGGCTGCGAGCAACACGCCGCAGACGACGTTCGTGACGCTGGAGCTGGCGGAGGCGATCCGCACGGTTACGATCGTCGGTGAGGGGGCGGGGGATGGCACTGTTACCAGCAGTCCCGCACGCATATCGTGCGCGATAACTGCCGGGGTTGCATCGGGCAGTTGCGCTGCGTCGTTCCCGCATGGGACTGACGTTACGCTGACCGTGGCCGGTTCGAGTGGTTGGCGCGATATCACTGTTCGCGATCTTGCCGGCGGCAGTACGGTTTGTCCCGGAGCCGTGTGCACTCCCACGTACACGATCGATCAATCGCGCTCTTTCGCCGTCAGTTTCAATGACCAAGGGCCGGTGATTGCCGTGACGCCTACCGATTTGAATTTCGTAGCCGCCGAGGGTGGCACCGCCCCGGCGGATCAGACTCTCGAGATCAGTAACGGTGGTGGCAGCACGCTCGAGTGGACCGTGAGTGACGATGCCGAGTGGTTGAGTTTGTCTCCGGCGAGTGGCAGCGCGGCCGGTGAAGTGGACAGCGTCGCTGTGAGCGTGAACACCTCCGGTCTCGCGGCCGACGCGTACACGGCGGCGATCACGATTACAGCCGTGGCTGCGAGCAACACACCGCAGACGACGGCGATCACGCTCACGGTGACGCAGCCTGAACCCAAGATCTCTCTCAGCGTCGGGAGCATGACGTTCACGAGTGTGGCGGGAGGCAACAACCCGGCAACGCAGACGCTCGAGATCGACAACGGCGGTGGTGGGACACTCGACTGGACGGTGAGCGGCGACGCCCAGTGGTTGAGTCTCGCTCCTCCGAGCGGCAGCTCGAGCGGTGAGACCGATGACGTAACGGTGGGTGCGAATACGGCGGGGCTCTCAGCCGGCACGTACACGGCGACGGCGACGATTACCGCAACGGGAGCAACCAACACGCCACAAACCGTGAACGTAGCTTTTGAGCTATTGGTGCCCCCGCAGCTCGACGACATCGTCGCAGCTCTGCTCGGTGGCGAGGCGCTCGACGAGGACCGAGTTGAGTACCTGGACGGTCTCGGAAACAACAACGATGGTCTCGATGTCGGCGATTTCCTGGCGTGGCTCGACCGCACCGACCAATCGACGAGCGCATCCGCTCTGCGCATGATCTTGGAGAAGAAGCCATGACTTTCCAGCGCCGGCTACTCGGAGTCTGTCTGTCAGTACTGGGCGCAGTGTTACTCGGTAGCTGCGGTGCCGACGGCGGCGGCTGCGACGCGACGGACCCGACATGTAACTCGCCCACAGTCGGACAGATCGCTTTGAGAATCAGCTCGCCAAATTCAGACGATCGTGCCGTGGTACTGAGAATCAGAGGCGAGTTCACCGCCGCTCATGCCGCTACCGGATACCGGCTGTTCCAAGCCGCGGATGCACAGACCTTCATCCTCATCTCAACGGGCCTTATCGAGCGGGAGAGCAGCTTGTTGATCATTGATGTCCCCGACCTTGCGAGACTAGCGAGCTACTCGGCCACGATCTCTGAGGTAGCGGCGAGCGACTACCGCCTGAGATCAGATGTGAGCGGCTACGAGACGTCGTTCGTGGGGGTATCTCAGTGACAGAGTATCCCTGTCAGCGGTGAAACGGACCCAGCCATTTCGATCGCGGTGCCCACCGACGTGACATGAAACGGAACTACCACCGAGCAAAGGCGTTGCAGTCCGTACAGCCAGAGCGGGATGAGTTTTTCGAGAAAAGAGACAAGAGGCGGCGGGGCCAACAATGAAGTTTGCGTACCTGAACGTGTCCTTTGTGCTCGGTGTCATTGCTGTCATTAACTACGTTACGCTACGTCTCCTCGCGATCGGAGTGTAGGTGCCGCCTAAGGAAGCCTCGTGAGCGAGCAGCACCTCCAGGAAGGCGATTTCGCTTTGGGTCGATATGTACTTGGTGAACGATGCCGGCGGAGACACCAGATTCGTTGCCTGGGGACAAATGACAGGCTCCCAGTTTGACTTGGTGTCGTCCGACGGCAAAAGCCGCCTGAAGGGTCGCTTGCGAAACGGTGTGTTAGACGCAGAGTGGATCGACGAGCGGGAAGGTGGGCGTTTTCAGGGAACGCTGAGCGCAGAACGACGCTAGCCCGTGCGTGACGACCCGCTGTTTGACGAACTGATAAGGCCGAATGGGTAGGCTCCCGTCAACCCAACCTGCCGGAATTTCACTGCGAATCTCCGAGAGCCCATTCGTAGTAGCGGCGACGCTCGTTCCCCCCCGTGGCCCCGGTCGCCTCTTCTCATGGCCGAATTGGAGTGGGAAGGGGTCTTGACGACTACAACATGAGCATGGCCTCCACCCCTTAAACCCACCCACATATCTGGCCCCCAATCCTTCGCGTGACGAACCACAGCGATAGACGGATCCCCAAGAGAAACCCCGAACGCCGCGAGACGCCCGGGATTGAGAACGATGTCGCCTACCACCCGGGGTTCTGGACTAATCTGTCTTCACCATAGACCCGGCTCATCTCAATCTGAAGGGTGGGGATGGGGAAGAGGACGTGCCGAGATGTATAGGCCGCATTGCGAAGGTATGGTCTCCTTGCTCCTTCCATCGCAACGTAGTCATTGAGAACCTGCTCGGCGATTCCCCAGCGTCGCAAATCAAAGAACCGCTCGCCCTCCATGCCCAATTCGAGCCTTCGCTCATGGCGAACGGCCTCTCTGGCGTAGGCCTGGTCCCACCCTGCCGCCGGGTACAGGCCGATCTGGTAATCCGCCCAGGCAATCGAGGGATCATCAAGGGGCACGGCGACGCGAGCATCCCCAGCACACTGGGGATACATGGCCAGCAATGTTGCAGCTCGGCCTGGATCAGGTGGCAACCCACATCCCTGGGCCACCTGACCTGCGCGCGTTCTGATCTCATTGACGATCGTGCGGGCCGTATTGGGATCTCCAGCTTCAACCTCCACTTCAGCCAGCAGCAGCAGCAGATCCGCATAACGGAAGATGTGGATGGGCATGTTGCTCAATTGCGTGTTCACCCACCCCACATTGCTCACGGCGCCGCTTGCATCTTCATAGATGTTCTTCTTCGCACTATACGGACCTCCGAATGCCGGTGCCCGGATCCAGTCGGGCGCGTGGGGTCCCCAGTCCTTGACCGGTACGCCGTCCCTGGCGGCCGTCCAATCCAGCCGAGGATCGAGTAGCATAGTGGCTGAGGCTGTGGCGTCGAGGTTAGCATCCCGCGCGTTCCAATTCGGATCCGTCAAGGCCAAGGGCAGTCCATTCGCGTCTACTGCGAAGAAGTTCACGAGGTTTTGCGATGGCTGGTGAAAACCACAGCAGCCGAACGGGCTGCCGGAATGGGGGAAGTTCAGGCGTTCTCCATAATTCGCATTGTTCCCGCTGGGCTCTCCATGGTGGGCCTGATACGCAAGGATGGTTTCCGAACCGTTGCGATACTGCAAATAACCGGTCCATACTTGATCGAAGGACGGCTGCAGAGCATACGGCCCGCTTGCCCTGACGTCCCGCAAGGTCGTCAGTGCTCCGGCATAGTCGCCGGAATAGACCTGCACTCTGCCCTTGTAGGCCCTGGCGGTCCACCGAGTCGCCCTCCCGATCTCCCCGTTCCTCGGAGTCGCCGGCAGCAGTCCGATGGCTGCATCGAGATCAGCCAGAATGGACTGGAGGGAAGCTGCGGCCTGATCCTGATTGGACTTGTAGAAGGTCGTGTCAGCCTCGGTGAAGTATGGGATATTGCGCCACATCCTCCAGACTTCGAAGTGGTAGTGCGCGCGCAGGAACAGGGCTTCACCCCTGATGCCGTCCTGGTCACTTAGGGAGATCTCCTCCGGGTCCGCTTCGACTACCTTGTGCAGAAGCTTTATCGTGGCGTTGGCTCGGGCGACCGCTTCATACGAGTGTCGCCACTTGTCGTCCAGGTAGTCGTCTGCTCCAGCGGACCCCCAAGAGTACATCTCGATGTCTACAGCCGGGTTCCAGCCAGTGGCCTCGGCCCCGTTGTGTGCATCATCGCTGGCCACACTGCCCCACACCCAGTTGCTGGCGGCGGTTCCCCAGGCACCCATGCCGGCGTGGTCCAACATTCTG
>JBDGZZ010000161.1:0-9013 GCA_039588335.1 Gemmatimonadota bacterium
ACGGCAGGATGGTCCGGCAGACGATCCAACGTGTAAGGCTCCCAGACGAACATCGGCCGGCCAAACCACCGCAACGCCCCGAACCGATACACTTCCGCATCCTCGACCACGACTTGCCGCGCGAACGGGTTGAACGGAACCGGTCCAACCATCGTGCGCTCCACCTCGATTGCATCGGCGGCTGCCCTCCGCACGACTATCGCCCGACCGGCAACGTTGGCAGCGGCCATCAGAATCACATAGGTAGCCATTACTGAAAGCGCGATGACGGTCCAATTGCGCTTTGTTGACCCGCTCCCTGCTCCACGCTCCACGCTCCCCGCTCCCTGTTTCTTGGCCATAACAATGCCTGAAACCAGAACGGCCCATACCCAAGGATCGACTATGAAAAGCGTGTCACCATAGTACCACTTGTCCGAAAACGGCATCAGCCAACGCATGCCGTACACGTTCAGGAAATCGAGTAGCGGATGCGACGCCACACCGATATACGAGAGCAGGAGTATCTGCCACCCGAATACACGCCGCTCGGGGACTCTGCCCTTCCTGCGTCTGACTGTGCGATCCCATAGTATGACCGCACCGGTCAGGACCAAGGGAAATAGCACGATAGCCAATACGCCGTGGGTTACTCCACGGCGGAACCAAAGGGCTGTTTCGTTGCCCCAGAAGTACGACGCGATGTCCACGTCCGGCAGATTTGCGGCTATCAAGAGAGTGGCCATTCCCAGGGCAGTACGTCGCTTGAGGCCACTCTCCGCCAGCGATGCGCCGACGAGGGTATGGGTTACTGGATCCATCTATGCCATCCACCCAGCATCGAACCGCAGAGTCATCTCCCCTCCGGCATCCCAAAGGGATACAGCCTGTCAATCGGCGCGAATTGATAGTCCAGTGCGTCGAGCGCGGTGGTGCCGACGAACGGAGCGGGGGCATCCACTACGAAGATCGACTTGGCATACCCCGTTTCGTCGTATCCTCGGCGAAAGTGGGCGCGGGATTTCACGATGAAAACGTCGTACTCGTCCGGCTCGATAGGGCCAAAACGAAGGTTCTCAGGATAGAGCAACTGCGTGTATGCGGGCGTGAGGACCAACATGTTGTGGTCGCCGAACTCGATCGCCGCCACGTTGTCGTAGCCCCACTGGGGACCCCGGTAGACCAGAGTGCCCTCAATGTGCACCGGCTGACCGCCGCTTGGTGTGAACCCTCCCACATCCATGGAGAAGTCATCACCCGGCTGTGCGTTCGATTCGGCGAGTGCACTCAGCGCTGTCTCGTCGCGCAGTGTTCCGTAGATGAAGTTATTCACACCCTGATCGATCAATTCTCTCAGTATGTGAGTTGCATCGCCGGGCCGGTCGGAATAATCACCGACGGCGACAGGCGTCTCTCCAGCAGCAACGGCTGCTCGCACCAAGCCAACACCTTCGCTGGGCTTGGGGAAGTCTCCGTATGCAAACTCCTCGCGGATACGCCACATGTAGTCCGCCATGTCGTCAGCAATCTGGTCCGCCAGTTCCTGATCGTCGTTCGTGATGGCGATGGCCGTTGCACCCACGTCGGGCACGTCGGTCCAGGGATACCCGTAGAACACACTCACATAAACGTCGTCTTCGCGCGCCTCCCACCGGCGGGCCCGCTCCATGATGTCACTCGAAGGTGACTGTCCCGTCCACTGCAGCACGGTAGCGGTGATTATGCCGGGCTTCCGCACGGCGGTCGTCGGCTTGAACTCGCCCCGCATGGTCCGAACGAGCATGCGCGCGGCACGTTCTCCCTGGATGTAGGCATCGTAGTGTGGAAACCGCTTCACCACGAACGCCATGTCGGCCCAACGGAGGAACTCTTCGTCCTCATTCCCATGGAGATCGAACGTTCCCACAATCGGTACATCGTCGCCGACTACCTGCCGCACACGGCGTGCGATCTCGGCTTCAGGCCGAGGGACGTTTCTCACCCCCATTGCGCCATGGAGTGCGAGGTATACTCCGTCGACGGGCATGCTCTCGCTGAGGTCCCGCAGAATCCCCTCCATGAAATGCTCAAATGTCTCCTCCGTTATCCAGCTCGCTGAGGAGCTTCCATATACGTCGCCCGGCGACTCGAGACCGATCAGTTTGACTCCACCGTACTCGCGGGCCCGGGCCACGAATCCGGCAATGTACGAGTCGGCTTCAAAGAGCTCGTCTCCCTTATAGGGCGGACGCAGTCTGGTCCACCGCTCTACGTCCGTATCTCCCCCGGGGCAGAAGGTACAGGTCTCTTGTTGAAACCGTGCGACCGCAATCCTGAACGGGTTCATATCCGTCCCTTTCTGACCGCAGCCGGCAATCAGCAGGCATCCAAGAGCTACCACCATTGCAGTCGTTCTAGCTTGCATCATCTCGAAATCTCCAAGTCGGTTGAGCGCTGCAGGACTCGCCGTTGATCGGGAGAATCTATCGCCGGTGGTTTCACACCGCGAGAAGCGTGGGATCAGTGATGAAAATGGAAGAGCGGATGAAGACTACGACCGATCCGCATTACCCCGGGGTCTTCATGTACGGGCGCGGTAGAGGGCACTGTTACATCGGCCCGGTAACCGTTGCAGAGCGACTCAGGGAAATGGCGCAATATGTGATGCGCACACAACCTGACGTGCGCGATGCTCCCTGGTGGAACTACTGAGGTAGGTCGGACAGGCTCGTCGCGAGGAACTCTGCAACGGTTCGTTCGGCCCAGAACACGGGCGCCCATGGCGTGCCACTCACGAAGCCAACGTGCCCGCCATTCGCAGTGAACGCCGTCTTGATATATGAGCTAGCCTCCCCTGCTCCCAGGGGAACTGCGTCTTCCGGCAGGAAGGGGTCGTCCAATGAGTGTACCAGCAGAGTCGGGACCTTGATGGAGCCCAGGAACTGGTCCGAACTGGACTGGCGATAGTAGTCCTCGGCATCTTCGAACCCGTGTATGGGGACGATCACTGCTTCGTCAAACTCGCGGAACGTCCGCGCGGCCAGCGCGCTCGAGACGTCGATCTGTCCGTTCATCACGTGCAGTTTGGCCCGCACTTTCCGCTTCAGCTTCCGAACCAGGAACGCCCGGTAGGTTCGCGAGAACCCACGCTCAACGTGATCCGCGCCTGCCGACAAGTCATACGGAACCGATATGGCGGCAGCAGCGACAACCGCCCGTCTCTGCTCCCTCTTCTCTCCCAGATACTTGAGCAGCACGTTCCCGCCGAGTGAGACGCCAACAGATCCCAGTGGCCGACCGGGATAACTTTCATGCAGGAACTCCACGACCCGAGCTAGATCGCCGGTCTCACCCGAGTGATAGGCTCTAGGCACTCGGTTTGGCTCTCCGCTGCAACCACGGAAATTGAGCCCGACAGCCTGCAGGCCCCGCTTGGTCAGCTCGCGGTATAGCTGCACTGCATAACCAGACTGCGCTGATCCTTCGAGGCCGTGTAGCACTATGACGAGGGGCGCGCCCTCACCTACCACATTGCCCTCCACGCTCGTCACCCAGTCGAGATCCAAGAAGTCGCCGTCGGTAAGCTCCATCCGCTCGCGCTGGCACACCACTTTGGATTTGGACCGCAGGATGCGGGCACCCAAAGTCTGTGCGTGCGGGCCGGGGAGCCACCAGGCGGGTCGGAACTCGGATCTATCCATAGCCTGGGAAACTAACATCATCGCCCCTTCTCTCCTGCCCCCACCTCATCCAGCGATGTATTGGTGTCGGGCCGACGCCTTGCCCCCGCGCCATCACCTATCCATCATTCCCCCTGTTACTGGCACCCTCAAAAGGAGTGGAAGACCATGTCACGCTTTGGCCCCGTAGTCCTAGCCGGGTCAACCGCACTGGTCGCCGGAGCCGTAACTCTGCAGGCGCACCAGTACCGACAGGAACAGACACCCCCAATGGCCCAGGTTATACCCAAGAAGCTCGAGATTCACGGAGACGTCCGGACCGACGACTATTACTGGCTGAACGATCGTGAAAACCCCGATGTCATAGCCTATCTGACGGCCGAGAACGAGTACACCGAAGGCCAAATGGCGCATGTGAAGGGGCTGGAGGATGCTCTCTTTGAGGAAATCAAGGGCCGCATAAAGGAAGACGACTCGTCAGTCCCCTATAGACTCGACGACTATTACTACTACACTCGCTACGAACAGGGTCAGGAGTACCCCATCTACGCGCGGCGTAGAGAGTCAATGGATGCGCCCGAGCAGATCATGCTGGACGCCAACGAGCTGGCAGAGGGACACGACTTCTTCGCGATCGGTGGCCGCTCAGTGAGTTCAGGCCAAGATATCCTAGCATTCACTCAGGATACGGTCGGCCGGCGCATTTACGAGATCCGCTTCAAGGATCTCACAACGGGGAAGATGCTCGAGGACATCGTTTCAAACGTCACGAGCAACATCGCCTGGGGGGAGGACAATCGTACTCTTTTCTATACCCGCCAGGATCCGACTACACTACGCTGGTTCCAGGTATACCGTCACGTTCTTGGCACCGATCCCTCTGACGACGTTCTGGTTTACGAGGAAGCTGACGAAGAGTTCAGCAATTACGTCTTCAAGACAAAATCGAAGCGGTTTCTGATGATCGGTACGACACAAACGCTGAGCTCCGAGTATCTCTATCTCGATGCGACTACTCCGAACGGCGAGTTCGCGATCATTCAACCAAGGGAACGCGACCACGAATACAGCGTTGACCATTATCAGGACAAGTTCTACATCCGTACCAACTTCGAGGCACAAAACTTCAGACTGATGGAGACCCCGGTCAGCGATACCGAGAAGGGTTCCTGGCAAGAGGTGATCCCTCATCGTGATGACGTCCTACTGAGCAGCTTCGAGATCTTCGCCGGACATCTCGTTGTAGCGGAACGCATCGAAGGCCTGATGCGGATGCGGGTCATCCCATGGGACGGCAGCGAAGAGCACTATCTGGACTTCGGAGAGCCCGCCTATTGGGCAGGAATCGGCACGAACCCGGCCTTCGACACTGACATCCTGCGGTACAACTACACATCCATGACGACTCCGAGCTCTGTGTTCGATTACAACATGGATTCGCGGGACAAGACTCTGCTCAAGCAAGATGAGGTGCTCGGCGGTTTCGACTCCGGCGCCTATGTCACGGAGCGTAGGTTTGCCACTGCGAGAGACGGGGTGAAGGTACCAGTGTCGATCGTGTACAGGAATGATCTCGCGTTGGACGGTGGAACTCCGTTGTTGCTCTATGCTTACGGCTCATACGGTTACAGTATGGATGCTACATTCAACTCGGCGAGATTGAGCCTGCTCGATCGCGGCTTCGTATACGCCATCGCTCACGTCAGGGGCGGTCAGGAGATGGGCCGTTGGTGGTACGAAGACGGCAAGCTCTTGAAGAAGAAGAATACATTCACAGATTTCATCGACTGTGCCGACTACCTCGTCGACGAAGGGTACACCAATCCCGCTGTTCTCTTTGCTATGGGTGGCAGCGCCGGGGGCCTGTTGATGGGAGCGATCACGAACATGCGTCCGGATCTGTTCAAGGGGGTGGTCGCTGCTGTGCCCTTTGTGGACGTCGTCACCACCATGCTGGACGAAAGCATCCCTCTCACGACGTCCGAGTACGATGAGTGGGGCAATCCAAACGATAAGGCCTATTACGATTATATGTTGTCCTATTCGCCTTACGATAACGTCGCGGCAAAAGAGTATCCCAATCTTCTCGTGACGACAGGCCTACACGATTCGCAGGTGCAGTATTGGGAGCCCGCAAAGTGGGTGGCAAAACTGCGGGCCATGAAGACCGACCAGAACCGCCTCTTCCTCAAGACCAACATGGAGGCGGGACATGGTGGTGCTTCCGGACGTTTTCGGAGACTCAAGGAGATCGCTTTCGAGTACGCATTCCTGCTCGATCTCGCCGGCATGGCGAACGAGCCCGTACCGTAGGCGGCATCAAGCAATCTTCATAGGAGCAGGACCATGGCTGCGACACCATCAACGATGCTTCCAATCGGGACCAAAGCTCCCGGTTTCACATTGTTGGACGCGAACGGAAGCACTGTTTCGCTGGATGATTTCCCCTGGGCACCAGGTATCCTGGTGATGTTCATCTGCAACCACTGCCCGTACGTGAAGCACATCCAGCCCGAATTGGCTCGGTTCGGGCAAGAGTATCAAGCAAAGGGACTCGGCATCGTCGCGATCAGCTCCAACGACGTCGACGCCTATCCGGCCGATCATCCGGACAGGATGAAAGAAGAAGCCGCTCAAGCCGGATACACGTTTCCGTATCTATATGACGAATCACAGGAAGTTGCCAAGTCCTACCGTGCGGCGTGCACTCCGGACTTCTACTTGTTCGACGCCGACCATCATTTGGTATACCGGGGCCAGTTCGACCCCAGCCGACCCGCCAATGACATAGCGGTGACCGGCGGCGATCTGAAGGCGGCTACTGACGCGCTGCTGCAGGGCCGAGCCATTTCTGACGAGCAGGTCCCTAGCATTGGCTGTAACATCAAATGGAAGCCGGGGAATGCACCTGACTATTTCGCCGGTTGAGCGGTGACTTCGAGTAACAGACAATAGAAGCCAGAACTCCATTCTGGGATTGAGAAAATGAAACGGATCGTCAATTCAATCGTTCTCTTCACGCTGTGCGGGGCTGGGATAGGGCATGCGCAGGACGTGATGACACCCGAGATCCTATGGAGCATGAAGCGCGTATCAGGACCTGTGGTATCCCCGTCCGGGTCGCGATTCGTCTATGGGGTAAGGCAGTATGACATCGAGGACAACCGTGGCAATACCGATCTGTTCCTGCTACCCGTCATCGGCGGTACTCCACTTCAGCTCACCGACACTCCCGGCAGCGAGTTCAACGCCGAGTGGAGGCCGGATAGCCTGAGAATAGGGTTCTTGTCGGCGCAGAGCGGTTCGGTTCAACTGTGGGAGATTGACCCGAACGGGATGAACCTGCGCCAGGTATCCGATATTGATGGTGGAATCGCCAACTTCGCCTACTCTCCCGACGGCACCCACATCTCCTTCACGCGCGACGTGAAGCTCGACAAGACCATCCAGGACATCTACCCGGACCTGCCAAAGGCAGATGCCCGGATCATGGACGATTTGATGTACCGGCACTGGGATACGTGGCACGACTATGCGTACAGCCACTTGTTCATCGCACCGTACAACAATGGAATGCTGGGCGAGCCGACTGATCTGATGCCCGGTGAACAGTACGACACACCGCTGAACCCGTTTGGTGGGGGTGAACAGATCGGCTGGAGCACAGACGACCGGAAGATCGCCTACACCAGCAAGAAGGTGACCGGAACGGCATACGCGGTCAGCACCAACTCCGATATCTACGTGTATGACTTGGACACACACGAAACGACTAATCTCACAGCGGGAATGATGGGCTACGATACCGAGCCGATCTTCTCTCCCAATGGCCGTTACATCGCGTGGCTGAGCATGGAGCGGGACGGATACGAAGCTGACCGCAACCGACTGTTTATCCACGACCTCAGCAGTAACACATCTCGTGAATTGACAACTGGCTTCGACCAAGATGCCCACTCACCTGCTTGGGGAAGCGATAACAACACCATCTACTTCACGAGCGAGATCCGAGGCACGATCCAGTTGTTCGTAGCTGACATTGCCGGCAATGACATCAGACAGATCACAGAGGGTCAGCACAACTATGGCAGTTTCGAAGTGGCAGAAACGGTTCGGGGCACGGTACTGATTGCAGCACGTCAGTCGATGTCGGCGCCGACCGATATCTACAGCGTGGATCCATTGAGTGGCATCGCGACTCAACTGACGGAGGAGAACACGCACATCCTCGGCAACGTCGAACTCGGCAACGTCGAGTCGCGCTGGGTGGAGACTACAGACGGCAAGAACATGCTTGCGTGGGTGATCTATCCTCCCGAGTTCGATCCGTCCCAGCAGTACCCCGCCCTACTGTATTTACAAGGCGGTCCCCAAGGCACGGTAAGCCAGTTCTTCTCGTTCCGTTGGAACTTCCAGATGATGGCAGCGAACGGCTACGTAGTAATTGCGCCCAATCGACGTGGAGTTCCCAGCTTTGGTCAGGAATGGAAGGAACAGATTTCCGGTGACTGGGGCGGCCAGGCCATGCAGGACTTATTGAGTGCCATCGATGACATTGCCCAAGAGCCCTACGTGGACGAAGACAGACTCGGCGCAGTCGGCGCGAGCTTTGGAGGGTACAGCGCCTTCTGGTTGGCCGGCAATCACGAGGGGCGCTTCAAGACCTTCATCTCACACGACGGCGCCTTCAATCTGGAAAGCATGTACGGAGCGACCGAGGAGATGTTCTTCCCGAACTTCGACTTGGAAGGCGCATATTGGGAAGAGCCGAACAGTTACGAGAACTTCTCGCCACACAATTTCGTGGGCAACTGGGACACACCGATACTCGTGATCCACGGCGAGAAAGACTTTCGCCTACCGGTGACCGAAAGCATGCAGGCGTTCACCGCAGCCCGGCTCCAGGGCATTCCCAGTCGTTTTCTCTACTTCCCAGAAGAAAACCACTGGGTGCTATCTGCCCAAAACGGCATTCTGTGGCAGAGGGTCTTCTTCGACTGGCTGGGACGGTATTTGAAGAAGGGGGCAGCTGACTGAGGGGCGGAACGTGTCTTGGTTGGGGTTTTGGGTCGACCGGACGACGCTTCAGTACGCCGGCGCAACACCGGCATGCCACTGTGGCACATTTCGAATCGCCGATTTGAAGCTTCGAATCGCCGATTTGAAGTTTCGAATCGTCGATATTGACCTGCGACACGGCGGTAGATCGGTGAGATCGACGATCCCACGGGTCGTAACGTCGAGTCGACGATTTGAACTGGCTCGTAGAAGCCGCCGATGATGTTGCGGGTTAGATCCTGCTGAGGATACGTAGTATTCGAGACCACACCCGAACATGAAGTTCATTGGGCGTGTGACATAACCCGTTTTCTGCG
>JBDGZZ010000162.1:0-9914 GCA_039588335.1 Gemmatimonadota bacterium
GAAACGACTCGGCAGGGCCGCGTCTCGCAGCCGATGTGGGAAGAGTTTTTGGCGCGCCTGCTCCGTATGCGTGGACAGACGGAGGTGGCCATCATACGACCGTTGTCACACTTCCCGCCGCTCATTGGCAAGCTCCATGAGAATGAGATTGGAGCCTGGCTGTGGACTGAGGACGAGATCGTACTCCTGGATCTCACGGGAGCCGATCTTCGGAAGGTCATCCTGGAGGACGTGGGTGGGGAACTCGCGGTGAGTGGGCTGGACCGCTCGCAGTGGAAGATCCTGGGCCGGAGCATCGAGGACCATGTTTACTATCGCGTGGCCACTACGGACGTGCTGTATGAAGGCGCCCGGTTCCGGGACTTTGCCAAGGCACGGCGCGTGCGGCGGCGCTTCCGCGTCGAGCCCAACGGCGTCATTGTGTCGAGTAACGATGGAAGCGCGCTCACGATCAAGGACTTCGCTTTTGGGGAGCTGCGCCGACTCCGGGCATCTGCGCGAGGGGACGATTACCTGGACTTGATGGCGTCCCTCGTGGCGCCTGATCCCCAATACGTCAGCCTCTTATCCGTGGCCTTTGACCAGCCGACATTGTGGCTATCGCTCAACGAGAACTACAATACCGGCGGGTACGGTGCCGTCCCCGAGAGTCGCGTAGCTTCCAACGATTCCTGGGTTGTCGGCCTGAGCGGACGCATGGAGCTCGCTCGCGAGGGACGAACGTTCTCCACGGCGTTAGGCTTCGTGGTCGCATATGCGCGACAGAGTCAGACCCTACCGTCGGGAGACAAACAGACAAACGAATCGGCCGACAACTTCGAGATCGATTTCACAGTGCGGCCAAGAGGTGCGAGCGAGGCCGGCTCACGTGTGCGCCCGTTTCTGCGAGGCGTGTTCGACAGCGAATTCACCGCGACGACCGACCCGGTCACAGCGGAGAAGAATCCCCACCAACGAGCCGTTTGGGGCGTCGGCGGACTCCTCCTGCTACCGCAGCGATATTGGCGCCGAGTGGAAGCCGGCGCCGTGCTGCAAACCGACATTGGCCAGCCTGGAATCCAGTACGGTGTACAGATACGATCTGACCTGCACCGGCCAATAGGTCCGAGTGGTCGGCTCGTCTACCGTTGGCGGAACGATGCGACCTATTTGCTCCCGTCTCCGCATGACACCGAGGCAGATCTCGCCCTGCGCTACCACATGATCAACGAACTCTTGTTGCCACTCGTGGACGAACTCTCGCTGTCCGTGGCAGCAGATCTGTTCTTCTACCAGGGCAAGGTCGAGACGACCAGCAGACCAGGCGTGAGCCTACTGCTCCGGATCGGGCTGACATACGACCGGCTCTGGAAGCCCCGCTACCAACCGCTCTTCTGACAGTACCCCGGCTATTTCCCGCACCAAAGCGCGCAGCTCATTGAGCGGGTAAAGCGCAGATGGGAGCAACTCGGCGGTGCCAACACTGCCCTGATCACCGATCGAACTTCAATGCCGTTAACCATCCTGGCGAGAATCGGTCGCTGACCATATAGTATTGTACTTTAGACATTTGGAGTCGCCCCAAGTTGACCGATCTCATTGCCCACCTACCTGCGGACCTAGCCTCCCGTTACTCCATCGAGCGCTAACTCGGTGAAGCCAGTATGCTCGCCGTGCGCAGTGGTGTTTGTGTCCCAGGCTGAGAGCCCGCGCTCGGCAGCCAAGGTTGAAAGGTGTGTCCTTAACGACTCTTTTCTTGGCCGATCCCACTCTCTCAGGGCGGGACTGCCAACGGAGGCTGTCGAGATACTATGAGAAATGGCCTCGCTCCCCTCAGCACGACCCGAACCTTTCGCCGTGGACGTCGCCGATGAAGGCGGAAGGTGCAGGTGAGCTACGTGACTGACCGCCTGAAGTCGGCCCTAGCTTCCCGCTACACCATCGAGCGTCCACTCGGTGCCGGGGGCATGGCTACCGTCTACCTAGCCCACGACGTCAAACACGACCGCAAAGTCGCTGTAAAAGTGCTGCGTCCCGAACTCGCCGCGGTGCTCGGCGCCGATCGGTTTGTCCAAGAAATCAAGACCACCGCGAACCTACAGCACCCTCACATCTTGCCGTTGTTCGACTCCGGAGAAGCGGACGGGTTCCTGTACTACGTCATGCCGTACGTTGAGGGCGAGACCCTGCGCGACAAGCTCAATCGCGAAACGCAGCTTGGGATCGAAGAGGCCGTCAAGATCACTACAGAAGTCGCGGATGCGCTCGACTACGCGCATCGGCACAACGTGATCCATCGGGACATCAAGCCCGAAAACATCCTGCTGCACGACGGCCGACCGATGGTAGCGGATTTCGGGATCGCGTTAGCGGTAAGCGCGGCGGCAGGTGGGCGCATGACGGAAACCGGCCTCTCACTCGGCACGCCACACTACATGAGTCCGGAACAGGCGACAGCGGAGAAGGACCTGACCAATCGGTCGGACATCTACTCCCTGGGTGCAGTGCTCTACGAAATGTTGACAGGAAGCCCTCCGCACGTTGGCTCCACGGTACAGCAGATCATAATGAAGATTGTGACCGACGAAGCGCGACCGGTGACGGAGCTGCGGAAGTCGGTGCCGCCCAACGTGGCGGTTGCCGCCGGGAAGGCGCTGGAGAAGTTGCCGGCGGATCGGTTCGAGAACGCGATGGCGCTCGCGGATGCGCTCCACGCGAGTCACGTGCCGTGGTCGTCTGCTGGCGCTGCGACAGTTGCCGGCCCGAACCCTCGACTTCGCCAACTGCAGAACTTCATCGGTTACGCGATCGTACTCGCGGTCGGTATTGCGTTGGGCCTGGTCGTTAGTCCGCGTGGCAGCAGTGGACCGGCCGTCTATGACGTTGGTCTCCCGGACACTGCCAAGCTTGCATTCACGAAGGGCGATCCGTTTGGAACCGGGTGGACTGCCTTTGTCGTCGCGCCGGACGAAGAGTTCGTTGTGTACATCGCAGACGCAGATCCCAGCACGATGCTGTGGTACCGCAGTCTCATCGACGACACGACGTACCCGATTCCCGGCACCGAGGGCGCGTATCAACTCTTCCTGTCTCCTGACGGGAGCGAAGTGGCGTTCCTGGCCGGCGATCGATTGCGCAAGGTAGCGTTGGATGAAGCCGGCGTCTTCAACCTGACGCAGACCGACAGTCCTTATGGCGGGCACTGGTTGCCTGATGGTCGCTTGTTGCTTGCGGATTCTAACGGGAGCACGCTGAACACCATAGACGTCAGCACGGGTGCGCCATCAACGGTCCGTGTGCGTTCCGGCGAAGCAGCATGGGCCTGCCAGATGCCGTACGCCATTACAAAGCGCGGGTACGTGCTCTGCACGGAAGGCGCATTTGGTCTAACGGTTGCGGTAGATCTTCAGACCGGAGCGGCCCAGCGGATACGATACAAGGCAGACCTTGGGACGGCTGCCGCTAACGCCCCGATACTTGGTTCAGCGCCTCAGGTCGTCGAGGACCGCTACCTTCTGTACCTCTCACCCGAAGGCTACCTCTACGGAGCGCCATTCGATCTCGAAACACTGACTGTCGGACGTTCGGCTGTGGTGTTTCGCGGTGTGCGACGGGAGGGCCTCGCGGGCGCTGGCCAGTACGCCGTGACGCCACCCGGCACACTGGTGTATGCGCCCGGTGGGAACGTCGCGGCCGGTCAGCTCGTCAAGAAACGCGGTGCAGAACAGTTGGAGATCCTTCCAATTCCGCGCACGACGATCGTCCAATTCGATATCAACAGAGACGAGACCGCCATGGCGGTCGTGGTGCAGACCGTGAGTGGGCAGGAGCTGTGGACCTACGACCTGCGAACCGGCGACCCTGAACGATTGCTCTCTGGGTTCCTCATACAAGAACCGCGATGGAGCCCGAACGGCGACCGCTTGATGTTCCAGTTGCAGTCACAGTACGAAGATCCACTGGTGACATTGTCGATCGACACCCGGCTCCCGGCGGAAAGGGATACGGTGACAGTGGTCTCAATGATGACGTCACAGTATTTCGCGGACGATGTCGTGCTTGGGATCACTGTGGGCGGCGAACTCGTTGGGATCGTCGTGGTCGATCCCACGCGCACCCCGCCAGTCGTCGATACGCTCGTCATCACGGAGGCGAGACCCACCCGCCCAGCGCTCTCTCCTGACCGTCGATGGCTCGCCTACATGCTCGTGGGCCGAGGCCGGGATGGCGTCTACATCGAGCGCTACCCGCGGTCCGGTCGCTCCTACAAGGTTTCGCTCGAAGGCGCATTCGATCCGTTGTGGCTCAGCCCGACGGAGCTGACGTATCGGGTTGGATCGGTATGGTACAAGGTGAGTGTATCGAGTGATGGGCCTGCGCGGCCTCGAGAGTGGTTCAGCGATCCACAGTTCATCGATACCTGGTTGCGTTCTCAGGTACAGACGGCAGATGGAAGCGTCGTGTACCTCAGAGGCGGGGGACAGAGTACAGCATCGTATCTCCGCGTCGTGCAAAATTGGGCAGAACAGATGAAGGCGGTAGTGGACGAAGCGAACCGGTAAACGGCCTCTCATCAGTACTCGCGATGCTTTGGAGGCAGAATGTGGGAGCCCCTCGCGTCGCTGGTGGCATTCGCCAGACCACCCCGCGAATAGTACGTTGTTTGGATGTAGGTAGACCGCGGCCATGCGACCTTCCCCGAGACGGCTCTCGACGGTGTAGCGGTCAACGAGAGCGGTTAAGAGGCGGGCGGGAATCTCGAACATGGTCGGCATAGATAGGATTCAGAACTCGACCTCGGGGGGGGGCGGAGCATTCGAGCAATCGACCTCACCCTGTACTCTGCACCCTGTACCCTGTACCCTATCAAGGCATCCAAGAGGCGTGGATCTCGAAAGTGACATCTCGTCTTCGTCGCGAGGTGGGCTTGCCCGGCGCGGTACTGCTGGGGCTCGGCTCCATTCTCGGAACCGGTGTCTTTGTGAGTGTTGGTATCGCCACCGACATAGCCGGTCCGGCAGTGGTACTGGCCATCGTTGTGGCCGCGCTGGTTGCCACTTGCAACGCACTCTCCAGCGCACAGCTCGCAGCCAGCAATCCTGTGAGCGGGGGCACCTATGAGTACGGGTACAGTTATCTCACACCGCTGTTCGGCTTTTCCGCCGGATGGCTCTTCCTTTGCGCGAAATCCGCATCGGCCGCGGCAGCCGCACTAGGATTCTCGGCATACACGCTCAACGCCTTGGGAGTTACGTCCGGCGAGTTCCGCACTCCAGTGTCTCTTCTTGCCGTTGTAGGCATCACCGCATTGGTGATTTGGGGCATGAGGAGATCCAACCAAGTGAACTCGATCGTGGTATCGATTACGATACTCGCCCTTATCGCATTCGTAGTGGGAGGCTTGCCACTGTTGATGTCGGACGGTGCGGAGAACCTGCAGCCGTTCATTAAGAGTGACTCCGGTAGCAGTGGGGGTGCCACGCGCGCACTGCTACATGCCACCGCACTCATGTTCGTTGCCTACACAGGGTACGGGCGCGTCGCGACACTAGGCGAGGAGATCAAAGATCCAAAGCACAACATCCCCAAGGCCATCGTCCTCACATTGTTGGTGTCTCTGGTTATTTACGTCACAGTGGGGGCAGTGGGCGTTGGCTCCGTAGGCACCGCTACCCTTGCTGCAGCGACCGATGAGGCAGCAGCACCGCTGGAAGTTGTCGCGCGAGAGTACGGCGTGAGGGGTTTGCCTGAGTTCATCGCCATCGGTGCGGTGACGGCGATGCTCGGCGTGCTGTTGAACCTGATCCTCGGATTGTCGCGGGTGGTGCTGGCGATGGCTCGGCGCGGCGACATGCCCGCGACCTTTGCACGGCTGGGCACGGCGAACGCCACTCCTGGCGCAGCTGTGCTGCTCACCGGCGTAGTGGTCGGGGCGATCGTTTTGATCGGCGACATTCGTGCAGCCTGGTCATTCAGTGCATTCACTGTGCTCATCTACTACGCAGTCACCAACCTCGCGGCCCTCGCCATGCCGGCGAACGAGCGGTTGTACCCGCGCGGCGTCTCAATCGCAGGCCTGATCGCATGCCTGCTACTGGCTTTCTTCGTGGAGCGGTCGATCTGGCTGGTCGGCTTGGGTGTGTTGGGCACCGGGTTGGTTTGGCACATGGTGGCGCAACTCCGGCTTCACGGCAGGCAGGATAGTTGAGAGGCGAAGGCTCTCCCAGGCCCTCTATTCACTCCCCGCGTTTGGCCGGTCGCTATTGGCAATCAGACGGGCGATCTTCCAAGAACCGTCAGGCTGGCGCCTCAAGATGAAGATGGAGTCACCGGAGTCCTCGATCGGACAATGGGAGGAGCGGTGGAGTCGAGGAGACGAGATCGCCTGGAACATCGCAGCGATCTATGCCGGGCTAGACGAACGCGAGCAGGCTTTGGATTGGCTGGAGAAGGCTTATGAGGAGCAATACCCCTTGTTACTGCATATTAACGTCGATCCCCAGCTCGATGACCTGCGCTCAGAGCCACGCTTTCAGGCCCTGCTTCGGAAAATGGAGTTGTACTAGAGAGCGCCCGCGACCCGGTTCAACTTCCACTCCTACGGATCACCTCCAACGCTTTCTCGAGTAACTCGTCTCTTCCCTCTCGAATTCCCGCGATGGTCCTCTCCATTGGAATGGTTGGCTGAATGCCAACGAGGTGATGCTGGCTGCCGTCGTGCTTGGTCACCTTCATTCCCGTCCATGTCACTCTGAAACCGCCGGGGATTGCGAACGGATTCACATTGCCGTTGGCACCAGCCGTCGGCTGGCCCACGATCTCAGCCAGTTTGTAGTGCTCGATGAAGCTCATGAATGACTCGGCGTAGCTTATGGCTCGACCATCGGTGATGAATACAACGGTTCCTTGAATGTGTGGCTCTCGGGTCGGCAGCCTCCAGCCAAACGGCTTCCAGCCAATTATGTCCTGCTGATCGGGATAGATGATCTCGGCGACTTGCATCCAACTTCCCGAAGTGTCCGGCTGTTCCAGGAGATTGCTGATCACTGCGTGATTGCCGTTGGGGTAGCCTCTGAGATCGAATACAACACCCTTCGCCTCGGCAATCTCCTCCATCTGCTCATCTATCTCTGCAATCTCAGCCAAGTCGAGATTGACGTAGTAGATGCCCTCCTCGATTTCCGTGACGTTAGGCCTCGAGAACTCACTCAGTTGAAAGCCACGGCTTCGAGCGACTTCAGCTTGCCAAGTCGCTCCGTTCCGGTCGACTACCAGGTTTGCTGGAGCGCTGTCGAGGCTCGCGCCCAGTTCCATCAACGACCGGTAACGCTGCCACTGCGGTGAGCCTGATATGTATTGCTCCCGATCTAGCAGGGCTTCCTCTGCCGACTTGCCATCGACCGAGACAATGATGTCACCCCTCCTCAATGTGACCGTATCAGCACTTGCTGTAACGACTGCCCGATCCTCCACCCATTCGAGCCGCACCGGCAGTCTCCAGGCATTGCTCAGGTCGGGGTGAATGACTCGACCGTGACCGTCATGGAGCATGGCCACCAGTCGGTTCATCGTGAAGTAGAAATCTACCGCGGCCTCGTCGGCCAGAGCTTCCTCCAAAGTTCGCTTTAGCTCGTAGTCCCAATCGGTATCGATGAGATCGAAATAGGGATAGAAATGCTGAAACACGTTCCACGTGACAATCACACCTGCTAGTCGGACCGATATCTCATCCGCCGTCCTCTGTGCGTCCGAGACTGCTGCAAGCTCGTGCCAGAGCTTGGCAAGCGCCTCGTCACTCGGGCGCACTACCATGCGTGAACTGTCAGCTAAGAGTGCGAGCGGCACACGAGCCATTAACCCCGCACCGATATCTACTTCAATCGCTTCCCCGATATCCGGCCGATCCTCGAACAACTGGCCGGCAAACCACTCGACTTCTTTCTTGATGGCCAAGTTGCGGGCACCTTCCGAGGGATCATCGGTCTCCACCACGTACTGCGCACCACCCCCACTGGTGGACCAGCCGGCCGGACCTCCGGATTCATTCACCTCTTCAAATCCGGCATTAGCGATCTCGACAGGCTCCCATGTGCCACCCGAATCCCGCACGGAGACCTGGACGTCATCAATCCACGCCGAACCGTCACCGACGAGAAAACATCCAAATACAATCCTCGTTGCATCGTCAGCAACCTCACCCACAATCTCGTACTGCTCCCACCTCTGGCCCTTAATAGGACGATCTGCCATGTTGTCAAAGAAACCGCGCTGTCTATCGACACGATCGACGCGAAGCCACAGTTGTGCCTGATTCCCTCCTCCACTCACTCGGGTCCTGACATAGCCGTTTAGCCTGACCTGCTTCCCACGATAGGATGTCGCATCTACCGACTGCATGATGATCGCCGGTCCGGCAGACTGTGCGGCCACGCGGTTCTCCCGATTCAGGCGAATGCTCTGGTACACCCGACTTGTGGTGCCGATGCCTAGACCCACGTGTTGCCAGGCGACCAACATCAACCCACTCGTATCAGTGTTGGATTCGATCATTGGAGCCGGCACTTCACCGGCGGCGTAGACTTGCACCGTCGGTGCAATCGGCAGGAACAACTCCTCGAGAACGCTCGCGAGATCTGCACCAGCAGACAGCTGTACTAATCGGTCTGCACCATACAGTGCAAATGCATCCCAATCCGTCTCGGCTGCCGCATCACTGGGATGGAAGTACTTGACGTATCCGTAGAGCTTGGCAAACGCGCGCAGGTTCTCGACGATTTGGGTGTCTTGCGAAGCGGCGCCGTGCGGGAAAGCGAATAACGCGGCAGGGATTAACCCGATGAGCGCGACAACGATGCGGGGGCTCTTCATGGCCGTGTCCCACGTTGGGGTTAGGAGGCTTGATCCAATCTAACAAGATGTAGGGCTGCTGAGTTCACCAATGAGCCACGCGCTCCTGATCCGTGCTGAGCGGAAGTGCGCTCGGCGTTTCGGCCGCCACCGCGTGCGCCCCGCAGCCAACTCCCACGCAGGCCGCAGCACCATCGACCGGTCCAAGGGCGTTCTCCCGGGAGAGCCCGGATCCCTGGATCGAAATCGACCGCGGGGCTTTCAGACACAACGTACGCGAAGCATCCCGCCTGGCGGGTGGCCGGCCCATTCTCGCCGTCGTCAAGAACAACGGCTACGGCTTGGGAGACCAGACGGTGGGTCCGCTCCTAGCCGATTGCACCGAGATCGGTGGTATCGCTTGCGTCAGGGTGCATGAGGGGTTGGCCATGCGGGAGGCAGGTGTAAGTAAACCGATTCTAAACATGGCGGAGGTCTCAGAGGCGGAGATGGAAGTACTGGCGCATAACGGGATCGCCTCTTCGGTCTGGCTCGACGACGCGCCCCGCCGCGTTGAGCGGGTCGCCCGACGACTCGGACGACCCGTACCGATCCAGATCTATCTCGATACCGGAATGGGCCGCGAGGGCATGCCTTATCGACGCGCGGAAGGATGGATGGAGACCCTGTTGACGAGCGACTCAGCGAATGTGCTGGGCACGTACACCATGTTCGTGCATGAGTTGGAGTTCGACCGCGAACAGCTGGCCCGCTTCCAAAACATCGTCGCACGTACTCGGTCAAACGGTTTGGCACTGGGTACCTTGCACGCGGCACCAACGTTCGAGTTGTTCCAGCTTCCCGAGGCGCACTTGGACATGGTGCGCCCCGGGAACGCATTGTTCGGCAATTATCCCAGCGCCGAAGGGATGCACGAGCTGGCCGATCTCAAGCCCGTGTTCCGGCTACGCGCGCGCGTCGTCAGGCTCGAACGACTCGAGCCTGGAGAGAGCGCCGGATTCTACCGTTCCTACGTCGCCGACCGGCCAACTTGGATAGCATTGCTACCAGTAGGCCACACCGATGGCTATCCGCATACGGCGGCCGGC
>JBDGZZ010000163.1:0-8934 GCA_039588335.1 Gemmatimonadota bacterium
GGATGGCCTCTTCGGTTCCGAAGGCGGCGGCACGATGGAGGGGAGTTTCCGCCTTCGTTCTGCAGTCTCGCATGAAGTCACCCGTTTCAACCGACGCCTTGGTGACGCAATTGGGATCCGCACCATTGGCAAGTAGAACCCTGACCACGTGGTCGTACGCAGGCCGGTCGGCTTTGCATAAGGCCGCGTGCAGCGGTCTTTCACCAGTGTCCGGCAGAGGATGGTTCACGTCGGCACCGTTTTCGATGAGGAATTGGCACAGTCGCCAGTGTCCATGAAAGACCGCGCCGTTGAGGTCGAAGTTCGGTCCGAGAGACTCGAGTGTTTCGCCATTGGCGAGCAGGAAGCGTATCGCACTCACGTCGCCGTAATAGGCGCACCATTTGATCAGAGACACGCCGTTGTCGTCAGGGGAGTCTGCTGCATGGCCTTGCGACAGATAATCGAACACCAGGTCAGTGCGGCCATCTGCAATTCGATCTAGCATGTGTTCCTCTCACCGTTCGAGCCGTTGCTAATATGGTCCACGCACCAGTGCCTGTCTCGTACGTTCGATCGCGACCTGGCGGAAACCGGTGACATACAGAGTGAAGTGGCTGCACTGGTTGCTGCCGGGGTTGAAGCAGCACTCGCTCCAGCCCCTTCGCGTTAGGTGCGGCGGGCTGTTATGTGTGGTCTTCGCGGTTCTCACCGAGAGCTTGGTCCAGAATCGACTGTTCCAACCTCTCGAGCGTTTCGTGCTCACCGGTGCAGCTGCCCCAGAGTTCACGGCCCGCCACCCCAACTGCCTTTAGTTGAGCGGCATACCCGCGGCAGTGGCGGCAAAACAGGAGATGCAGGCGTGCGCGAGCCCGCAGGGGTAAAGCGGCATCCGCCAGCCCATCGCTGGCTAGCAGACGTGCGATCTCTTTGCAGTTCACCATTAGGCCGTGCCCTCAATACCCTTTGCCTCAAGGCATTCCCGGAGGCGGTTGCGGACTCGATGAAGTAGGACTCCTAGGTTAGTGCGGGATACCTCCAAGATCTTACAGATCTCCTCAGTTCCCATTTCCTCCACCTCACGCAGTACGAAGGCCATCCGTTGCTTGGACGGTACCTGATCGAGACAGTCCTCTATCTCCCGCCGCACCTCTGCGTGGTGCACGTCCGCATCGACCGGTCGCGGCGGTTGGGTCCAGCCGCCATCGGCGTCGAATCGCTGGTCAAAGATCTCGTCGATATCGTCCATGTCATTGTCGCGCCGCACGTCGCGCCGCTCCTCGGCGATCTTCCTATAGAGGATTCCAAAAAGCCATGTCCTGACATGGGATCTACCCTCAAACCGATGTGCTACTTCGATGAAGGTCGCTAACGTGGACTGAGCGACGTCTTCAGCGCGGTGTTGGTCAAAACCGGCAGCTCGCGCAGCGCGGAGCACCTGCGGCAGGTAATGGTGAACCACTTCACGCAAGGCTGAGGGATCCCGCTCACGTACCCGCAGTGCAAAGTCCGGATGGTCAACACCGACGTCATCGGTCTCGTAACTCGTTGCCATCTCTACCGATCGACCCTCATCAATCCACGGTGTAAGAAATCGGCTAGCCGCGACACTCACTTACAGAAGCCGGGAACGCCGTCTGGTGTTTCCAACTAGCAGAACAATCTATCAAGAGGTATATGGAGATGAACGCGAGAAACCTCAAGCTGGGCGCCTACGGTGGCCTCCTCGGTGGTGTGGCCTTTGGCGCGATGATGGGAATGATGGGAATGCTGCCGATGATTGGCAGTATGGTGGGACAACCAACCGCAGTGGCAGGATTCGTCATCCACCTGGTCAACAGCGCCATCATCGGAGCCGGTTTCGGCGCAGTACTCGGTCGCTTCGCCAACGGCGCTAAGAGTGGACTCACGACCGGCCTGGTGTACGGTGGAGTGTGGTGGCTGCTCGGCCCCCTCACGCTGATGCCGCTGTTCATGGGCATGGGCTTGGGCGTCAACTGGACTATTGCTGCCGCTACGGCCATGCTGCCGAGCCTGGTCGGACACCTTTTCTACGGCGCCATCCTCGGCACCAGTTTCGCCCGGCTGCGCCAACGCGGTGGCCAATACGCCACGGCAACGGCGTAGCGACAAAGGACGCGCCAAACGCGAAAGGCAGGGAGAGCGGGCATCCGCTCGCCGGAGCCCCTCTCCCACTAGAGCCGATATCCCGACAGATTGCCGCCGCTGCCCTCATAGTCGGCGCGCATGGTCACCCGGTCCGGCTCAGCAGGACAATGCCCGACATTCTTCGAAACTCCTCTTGCTTCTTCTTCGAACAGAGTCGGCCGAGGAGACGCCAGAGCCATGCGAACCGCATCGTACGCTTGAGACGAATCGCCTCCTCGAACACTGCGCGAAACTCGGTTTCCTCCCACCCATGGGGCTCGAGGAACGCAGTGCTCTCCTCCGGAGCGAAGTGGAGGGGATGTAGGAGATGTGGGATACTGGAGGTCCCTGAAGACATGCGAAATTCGATGAATGCTACGCCGTGGGTCTGCTGAACTCACCTAGCTCCGGTCAGTTCCTCGCTCAACGCCTTGAGCCTAGCACGAGCCTCGCGATCGTAGGCCTGTGCGTTCGCGCGCGCCGGCTCTAGACCACGGAAGAACTGCCCGCCCTCGATTTCCGTCGAAACGATCAGCTGCATCACCGCATCTGCTCCCTCGTCGATCGTCGACCGCGGTTCGACCCCTGCCCTGGCCACCATTCCCGTGGGCATGTACGTAGCGGGATGGAGGCTATTGACCATGACTCCGGTGCCTGCGAGTTCTTCCGCCAAATCAAAGGTGAACATGACTTGCGCGAGCTTGCTTTGCGCGTAGGCACGCCCGCCACTGAAACCGTTCTCCATCATAACGTCGTCGAAATCGATCGGCCGTTGTGCGAGGGAGGAGACGTTGACGATGCGGGACGGTGTGCTGGCCAGGATCCGCGGCAGCAACATGCGTGTGAGCAGGAATCCCGCCAAGTAGTTGACCTGAAAGCGGTACTCTAGGCCGTCCTCACTCAGGACGCGTTCATCGGGAGCCGAGCCAACACCGGCGTTATTGACGAGCACGTCGAGCCGATCGTAATCCCGGAGGATCGTTTCGCCGAATTCTCGCACCTGGTCGAACGACGCAAGGTCGGCGGCGTAGAAACGTGCGCTGCCCTCTGCGTCGCGCTCGATCTCCGCGACAAGCTCCATTCCACGGTCTCGGTTACGTCCGTGGACGATGATGTGCGCGCCGCGAGATGCGAGCCGGCGCGCGACCTCACGGCCCAGACCGCTGGTCGAGCCGGTCACCAGTATGACTTGCTGGCCTGGCTCGGGGCGCACGGGCTCCTGCGCGTTCGCCATCGGGATAATGGCCAGTGAGGCGCCCGCGACGAGTATTAGGGCAACCGCCAGTATGGGGCTTTGTGAGATTGATGGATTTGCCATGTCAGAACTCCATTACACTATCGAGACCGCGATGCACACCGAGCAGCCCGCCTACTCGCCGCACCGCGAGGAGACATCCATCGACATACGGCTGAGCACTCGACCCGGATTCGTGGCGCACGATGAGTTTCTGGTCCGGCATACCGAAGATCACGTCGAACGAGAGGATGTAGCCGGGAAGTCGAACCGAGTGGACCTGAGAACCGTCCAACCTGGCGCCCCGAGCCTCGCGGGGCCCCGTTACGGACTCGAGCGACACGTCCAGACAGGATTCCCCGACCTTTGACAGCCGGTGCGCCAACTCCCGGGTGGTTCCGCTGGGGACATCCCTCTTGTCGGAATGCGCGTAGTCGATGATCTCCCAGTGTGGCACGAACTTGGCCGCCATTGCGGCGAACTTCTGGGCAAGTACGGCCGTCAGGGCGAAGTTGCCGGCCGCCAGAACCCCACGTTTCTCATGTTGCGCAATCTCGTCAATCTCAGCGTAGTCATCCTCGGTGAGTCCCGAGGTACCGACGACAACGTGCGCTCCAGCTCGAAGCGCTAGCATGATGTGCTGTTTGGCAACGTCTGGTTTCGTGTACTCGACAAAGACATCGGGGGTCATTTCGAGCGCCTGCTCGGCGGTGCCGAACAGTGGAGCCGCCAGCGCCTCGATGTCGAGGGCCTTACCGAGGCTGACCCCGGCTTGGCTACGCGAAACGCCAGACACCAATTCCAGGTCCGGCGCCTCGAACACGGAACGCGATAGGGCCGATCCAGCCCAACCCGTAGCACCGGCAACGCATACACGAATCATGGTCGATCGAGCCTCATTTGGTTGCCAACATCATGGGTTGCGAATGATTCAGCCGTTTCGGAAGACTCCCCGTACCTACCGTGCCACCGCTCGCTGCAGCAGAACACAGATGACTTCTTCACTCATCGACTGGAGTTCACGATCGCTCGGCAGGGCGCCACGTGTGAACACCAGGAATCGCGTCTCACCGTCTCGGCAGAAGCATAGACCCGTCTGCCTCGACTGGGCCGCCGCGTGTCGCGCGACAGTCCATGTCTTCCCACTGCAGAGAAAATCGCGCGGTTTCGCCGTGTCAGTCATAGCGTGTTGAGTCACTATACGGACTTGCTGGTCGACGCGGATTCGTCCGACGCATAGGGAGGGTTGGTGGGTTGAGTGGCCGGTTCCGTAGATGTTGATGAATCCGGCACACCGTTCCAGTTCTCCCTCGTGATCTCGATTTCATGTCCGGCAGAGCTGAAGAACGCTCCTTGGGTGATCACCACCGAGTCGCGTCCCACGATGCGAGCCTCCAGGACCACCCGACTCGACTTGGTGTCGACCAGATTGAAGCCGCTCGCGTCGCCCACGAAGTCGAAACGATCTTGGTCGTTGAAGGTCCACTGATTCCGCCTCAATCTGGCAATGTGGCCGCCTCCGACACCGTAGAGATCCATGGTGAGGAGTAGTTCAGAATTCATCTGCCCCCACTCCAGAGCGATCTGTCGTTTCCCTCGTACGTTGATGACTCCGTCGGTACTGTGTAGGCGATTCGAACCGATCGTCAACTGCATTTGCACCCCAATTCATGTGGCCCAGCAAGACCGTCAAAAAAAGAAGGGACCTGCGCGTTTGCCAGGTCCCCTTCTTGTACTCGCTGGTACTCGTCACACAGAAGCGCTGTGCTCTGTGACGTTTATCGAAGATAATCGCTCGGCACCCGTGCTGGGTAGTGCTGACCTGCTCGGGGATCGTACCACGGATCGGCACAGAGGCCATCGTTCGTGCTGCAGATACAGGCCCGCTGCACGTTTGGCACCCGAACAAACCGGACGGCTATCTAGTACTTGGCACGACAGTGAATACGGATGAGTCGACCTCGATGACGTCCTTCAACTCTTCATGTACCGCGATGTAGACGCGGTTGCCGTATCGTCGCAACCGCTCGAGCAAGTGGTCCAAGTGGACACTGTGCGCCTCATGCAGGGCTTCGATCCGTAGCGTGATGGACGCCGTCGTGTGCTCGAGTATTTCCTCCAAGTGACGACCTGCCCGCTTGAAGAACCGGCGATCGAGCCATCCTCGGAGGGAAACCGACAGGTTCGAGACCGCGTCCTTCGCCTCGACCAGGGACACCTCCACGGTTCCCTTGCGCACGTACCGGCGTAACGACTTCTCGATCCGCTGCATGCGGCGGCGCACGACAGTCCGAAGCTCGTCGATGCGCTCACCGTAGTTCCGTTCCACGTAATCGCGCATTGACAGGCCTACAATCCAGTCTCTCACCACGAGCGGTATGAACCGGGGCCTGCCGAACGGAATCGACCTCAGGAAGTGGTAAATCCGTGGGACTCCTCCGGGAAGCAGCCCGCGGAACAGCAGGCGGCTCATGATCCGGATCTGGACGATCCAAGACTCGTCACGCATTGCTGGCGGCTTACCGATGAACCGTAACTTGTTCCTGATCCGATCCGCGATGTTGCGGTGCGCTATCAGCCGCTTGTACAGCCTATGATACCGCTCGATCATCTCGTCATACTTCATGCGCAGCGGTATGACGTTCGTACCCTGCTTGGTGTTGTCGCTGTTGTTCGCTTCAGGGAGCAGCCTACCCTCTTTCTCCAATCGGTAGTAGAGGGGCGTCTTCGGGAGGGCGGTCAGAAGCCCCACCATGGCCCCCTGAATCCCCGATTGTGTGATAAACTGGTACTGCTGATCGAACGTGTCCGCCGTGTCGTTGTCAAAGCCGACAATGAACCCGCCCAGCACTTCTATCCCACTGGCGTAGATACGGCGCACAGCGGTTAACATGTCCTCCCGCACATTCTGGAATTTCTTGGTCTCGCGTAGGCTCGCTGTGTCCGGCGACTCGATGCCGAGAAACACCCAGCTGAAGCCGGCACTGCGGAACAACCGCAGCAGTTCATCGTCTTGAGCGAGGTTCACGGATGCCTCGGTCCCGAAATTGAACCGGTAGTCGTGCTGCCGCTGGTATTCCTCGAGGAACCGTAGCAGCTCTTTCGCGGCCCGCTTGTCACCAATCAGGTTGTCATCCACGAAGAAGACGCTGTGGACACCGAGCCTCCTCAGCAGGTCCAATTCAGTGCCTATCTGGCTGGGCGATTTCGTGCGCGGTTTGCGTCCGAACATCACGATAATGTCACAGAACTCGCAGCGATACGGACAGCCGCGCGAGAACTGCATGCTCACCGACCGGTATCTGTTCAGCTTCAGGAGGTCGAAGCGTGGAACGGGTGAATCGGCCATGGAGACGATGTCAGTCTCCTGGTAGAGCTTCTTGGGCCTCCCTTCCACGAAGTCGTCGCAGAACTCCCGCCACGTATACTCCGCCTCGCCCGCCACCACACTGTCGGCAATCGAGTCATATGATTCCGGACACAACGAAGGGTAGCTGCCGCCTGCTACTACGAAGTACCCCTTGTTTCGGTAGTAGGCCAGCAACTCCTGCTGCCGCTGGAACTGCACGCCCATCCCGCACACCCCGACGATGTCTGCCTCCGGTGCTAGCGGGATGGGCTCGACATTCTCGTCTACGATGTCTACGGTCCAATCTTGCGGGCACAGAGCCGCAAGAGTGGCGAGCCCAAGTGGAGGATTCAGAGCTCCCGTGCCCGGCAGTACCGTGTTCACCGCCCATTTGAAGCTCCAGAAACTCTCGGGAAACTTGGGATTGATGAGCAATAGCCGCATGCACGGCTCCTTTGATGGCAACGCTGCAGCGTGGCGAAAAGCCCCACAGCAGCTGGATGGACCACTGGAATCGCTCACCGGAAGCTCGCGATGTACACCCCAAGTAACAAGGGTACCCCACCGATCGCCATACCCGCCGGTTGACTCGGAGTCCCCACAGAGTTAAGGTTACGCCAGCTTGAGCAAGGCTCCCGCTGGGGAGCTGACCATGTTCGAACGTAGGCGGGGGACCTGGTTGCGATCGGGTCCCCCGCTCTGTTTTGTGAGATGTCAGGACGCGCAATTGTAGCGCGGCAGCCCAACGCGGGGGCGGTATTCCGCGGAAGTGTAGTCGGCTGGTGCGGCACCAACCGGACCCCGATTACAGAAACAACAGGGAGTATGTAATGCGTATCAAGGGAACCGTTAAGTGGTTCAACGACAGCAAGGGTTTCGGTTTCATCACGCCTGAGGACGGCAGCAAGGATTGTTTCGTCCACCACAGTGCCATTCAGGGCGACGGCTTCAAGTCACTGCGCGAGGGTCAGAACGTCGAGTTCGACGTCGTCGAGGGCCAAAAAGGCCCGGCGGCAGAGAACGTATCTGCTGTAGGCTCCTAGCCCACTCCTGCGGTCAGACGGATGGACCGCTACGGTCCATCCGTCACCTATTTGCCGCGTGCGCGCGAGCTAAGGCGCGTAGCGCGCCCGGTTGCGACCTTCCAGCTCCACCGGGCATCTCCCTAGTCAGAATATTTCGCGGCTCGAAGAATGGACTTTACGATTAGAGAGGTGTCGATGTATTTCGCATCCCACGCAACGCGTGTGTTCTTGGCGGGTGTCGTCCTGTTCGCGATTTCACCGGTTCACCCGGCCGCGGGTCAGGGCCAAAGACACTCTCTCACCGATCCCAATGCCACATTCCCAGAAGGCCTGAGCTCGGTTGCGGGTTTGCGAGAGCTGAGCGATGGACGGATCATGATCTCCGACCGGCTCGGGCAGGCGATCATAATCATCGATATGGAAGCCGGTGTGGCCGACACGATAGGCCGATCGGGAGGAGGCCCGGGAGAGTATCGGACACCCGGGGCACTGTTTCCGTGGCGGGGTGACTCCACCGTGCTGATCGATCTGGGAAACACCCGGTTCACGCTTGTTGGCCCGGACGGTGGGTTGGGGGAAAGCACCCCGCTCATGTCTCAAGAGGGCGACATGATGAGGTTCGTGATGCCGGCCGGTACGGACGGCCTTGGCAACATCTATTTTCAGGCCAGGAGCTTTGGGCTACAGACCCCCGGCGCGAGCGGCCCACCTGACTCCGTCCACATCGCTCGTTGGAACTTGTGGGATAACTCTTCAGACACCGTAGTGGCTCTAAAGACACCCGAGACCAAGATGCAAACCGGCGGCGGTAACGTGATGCTGATGTCGATCCCGTTCAGTCCCCAGGATGATTGGGCGGTCGGGTGGGACGGTCGGATTGCCGTTGCGCGAAGTGCGGATTTCCACGTGGAATGGCTCGAGCCGGACGGTAGTGAGATCCGGGGGCCTGCTGTCGGCTACGATCCCGTGAAGATCAGCCAAGCCGACAAAGACGAGTGGCTGGAGGCACGTGCAAATCCGCAAGGAGCAATGTTCATCGCCATTGACGGCGGAGGTGGGGCGCGGACGACAGCGGCACCCAGCAGAGGCGCCCGGTTCGAGGGCCCACAGGTCGACGATGATGACTGGCCTGAAGTGAAGCCGCCGTTCCCGGCCCGCGCAGTCTCAGTCACGCCGGAAGGCAACGTATGGGTTCGGCG
>JBDGZZ010000164.1:0-9301 GCA_039588335.1 Gemmatimonadota bacterium
ATATCACTCACGGCACAGTCAAAACTCGAGTATGAGGACTACACGCTGGAGAACGGATTGCGCGTGTTGCTCGTGGAAGACCACTCGGCTCCGGTGGTCACGGTCGATGTTTGGTACAATGTGGGAAGCCGGAACGAGCGCGTGGGCCGATCGGGTTTCGCACACCTTTTCGAGCACATGATGTTTCAGGGTTCGGCGAACGTGAAGAAGGGCGAGCACGGGCAAATGATCACTCGCGTCGGTGGCGTGCGAAACGGCAGCACCAATGAGGGCCGCACCAACTACTATCAGACCGTGCCGGCCAACCGCATGAACCTCGCTCTTTGGCTCGAAGCCGACCGCATGCGGTCGCTCGCCGTGACCGAGGAGAACTTCGAGAACCAGCGGGAGGTGGTGAAGGAGGAACGAAGACTGCGGATCGACAACCAGCCCTACATACCTGCTGTACTCGACGGAACGACGTTGATGTTCGATTCGACCGACTGCTTCGCCTAACGATCGCTGTGGTGGGAGACTTCGACCCATCCGAAGCCAGAGACTTGATCACCCAATACTTCGGCGACATCCCTCGCGGCGAGGATCCGCCGCCCGTGAGCTGCTCGTACGGCTATGAGACGGGCGCGCAAACGCGCGAGTGGGAGGACGAACATGCGAACTTGCCCGCGGTGCTAGTGGCGTTTCGGGTTCCACCTCACTCAGACCCGGACACGCGGGCGCTCGATCTCCTGGGCACGATTCTGGGGGGCGGCGAGAGTTCCCGGCTCAACCGAGCGATGGTTCGAGAGGCGAAGACGGCGCTTCAGGCAGGCATGCAGCAGAACTCACGTCGGGGCCCGGGAATGGTAGTCGCCGTGGCCATTGCCAATCAGGGAGTCGACGCCGCCACACTGCAGCAACAGCTGATGGAGCAGGTGGCCAAGATCGTTGAAGAGGGAGTCACCGAGCAGGAACTCGAAAAGGCGCGTAACGATTTCCGAGCGTCGTTCATATTCGGCTCGCAGACCACAATGCAAGTTGCCGAGCGGCTACAGCACTACGCTCACCATCACGATGCGATGGACGAGATTGGCACAGACCTCGATCAGTACATGCAGGTGACGGCAGACGATATTCGCAGGGTCGCAGCCAAGTATATGGTACCTCAAAACAGCTACACCATCGTCATCGTGCCCCGGTCGGGCGCAGGGGAAGGAGTCGTACCATGAACCGGACGGAAAGGCCGATGAGCAAACAGGCAGACAGGAAGAACACGGGCTCGCTCGCGAGCACGGCCCTCACTCTGGCGTGTTGTCTCGTCATGAGTTTCCCCGTGAATCTGCTCGCGCAATACCCGACGACGCCTCCACCACCGGGCGAACTCCGACCGCTCCAATTCCCCGAATTCCAGGAAGCCACTTTGGACAACGGAATCCAGCTCGTTGTCGTAGAGAACAACCGGCTGCCCATAGTCAGCATTTCGTTCAGCCTACAGGCCGGGTCGAGATACGATCCGGCCGGCCTGGAAGGGCTTGCAGGCATGGTTGCCGAGTTGCTCAGCAGAGGAACCACTACGCGATCTGCCGATCAGATCGCCGAAGAAATCGAGAGTGTCGGTGCGAATTTGTCTGCCAATGCCAGTTCCGATTTCATCACTGTGTCGACCACCGTAATCTCAGAACACGCTGATTTGGCTTTCGAGTTGATTGCGGACGTACTGATCAACTCGACCTATACCGAGATGGAACTGGAGCTAGCTAGAACCCGTATTCTCTCCAGTCTGCGTTTGGAAGCGTCCGATCCCAACGCTCTAGCCACTCAGTTCTTCGCAAGCTCAGTGTACGGCGATCATCCCTACGGCCGCAGTCAGACAGAGGCTTCGGTAGCGGCGATCATGCGATCGGCCGTACAGCAGTTCGCAGGCATGCGACTCGCGCCGGGAGGTAGCCTAGTAGTAGTCTCGGGCGACCTGTCGCTGGCCGACGCGCGGCGATTGTTGGAACGGTACACGGGATCTTGGAACGGTACCCCGCCAACGGTGGAGACAGCGGCACCACCAGCGCCCGCACCAACCAAGATTGTTCTGGTACACCGCCCCGGTTCGGCCCAGTCGAACATCAGGGTCGGCAATCTCGCAATCAAACCGGGAGACGATCTGTTTTACCCGGCCACGGTGGCAAACCGTATTCTCGGCGGTGGGTCTGCCGCGCGCCTGTATGAAATTCTGCGGCAGCAAAACGGTTGGACTTACGGCGCGTACTCCGGAATCCAACGACGCAAAGACGTCGGCTATTTCCAGGCCAACACCGAAGTGAGGGCAGAGGTAACCGACAGTGCCTTGGCCGAGATCCTGGTTCAACTGCGGCGCATGCGCACCGAAACAGTCGCCGACAGCGAGCTGACCGACGCCAAGGGATTCCTCGTCGGATCTTTTCCCTTGACGATCGAAACGCCGCAACAGGTGGCTGGCCAGGTGGCACGCTCCCGGTTACTGGGGCTGGGCGACGACTATCTGCACACATACCGCGAGCGATTGGCTGCAGTAGATGCAACCAGCGCGATGGATGCCGCACGGGCAGTGATACACCCGGACTCTGCGGTGGTGGTGGTGGTAGGCGACGGCCAGGCGATTTACGATGGACTCGCAGCTATCGCTCCTGTAACGATCGTGAGCATAGACGGCAGCTACCTGACGCCTGCCGATCTAACGCCCACCGCGGTAGCCATCGAGTTTGACCGCGCGCAACTCGTGGCCCGGCGCGACTCGTTCCAGATATCGTTTCAGGGTAACCCCATAGGTCAACAGATAAACGAACTGGTAATCGGCAGCGACGTCATCACATACACGGAGACAACGGACATTCCGTTGATGGGGATGACGCAGGAGGCGACTATACTGCTCGATCCCGAGAGTCTCGTTCCCCGGTCAACCGAACAGGTGGGACTGGTTGCCGGCCAGAACATAGAGTCGCACCTGACGTACGAGGCAGGCCGCGTCACCGGCCAGGTCCAAGTCCCTCAGCCCACCGGTGAAATCGAGACCAAGCAAGTCGACGCTCAATTCGTCGATGGTGCCGTGGACGCCAGTGTGATTCAGATGCTGCTGCCATCCATGCCGCTGGCAGAAGGAGCGTCGCTCACGGTCAGCGCATTCACCGCCGCGGAAGGCACGGTGAAGCCGATTACCGTCAAAGTGCTGGGAGTCGAGGAAGTCACGGTGCCTGCCGGCACGTTCTCAACGTACAAGGTGGACGTTAGCGGTGGCGAGCAACCGCTGATACTCTATGTCAGTACCGATACGCCCCGCAGAGTAGTACGAATCGAGCTTCTGGCTCAGCCGGTGGTGTTTGAGTTGGCTGGGGGATAAGAAGGGACGGTAAGGGACGGGCGAAAAGAGACGGAAAGAAGAGACGGGAAGAGGCGGGCAAAAAGAGACGGAAAGAAGAGACGGGAAGAGGCGGGCAAAAAGAGGCGGGCAAAAAGAGACGGTAAGGGACGGTAAGAGGCGGGAAGGGACGGTAAGAGGCGGGAAGAGACGGTAAGGGGCGGGAAGAGACGGTAAGAGGCGGGAAGAGACGGTAAGGGAGGCGATCGCAAGCGATCGCCTTTCTTATTTGGCGTTTTATTGGTGCCAATGGCGCTACGATGGTTACGGCGTCCCTGTGCTCGACTGCAGATTGCGATCCATGGCAAAGTACGAGAATCTGGAAGCCTGGAAAGCGTGTCACGAACTGGCATTGGCAGTATATCGTGTCACCGAAAGCTTCCCGTCCGATGAGCGTTACGGATTGACCTCGCAAGCAAGGAGGGCTGCATTCTCTGCTGCGGCCAACATCTGCGAGGGATCGGCAAGACGAGGAAAGCGCGAGTTTCGACGGTTTCTGGATATCTCGCTGGGGTCTCTCTCCGAACTCACGTACGTATTCCGTCTGGCCCGTGATCTGAAGATCATTACCCAGAAGGGCTGGGAAGAACTCGAGAAGGTGCGCGGGCGTGCAGGCTTTCTCACGTGGCGACTGTACCGGTCTATAGCCAACGGTTTGTGACAACGAAAGCGGCCGTCGTGTTTCCACGCCGGCCGCTCCCTTCCCGTCCCTTGCCCTCTCTTCCCATCTCTTCCCGTCTCTTTTCGCCCGTCCCTTGCCGTCTCTTTTTTGTCCGTCTCTTCCCGTCTCTTTTCGCCCGTCCCTTGCCGTCTCTTTTCTCCCGTCTCTTTTCGCCCGTCTCTTCCCGCCCCTTCTTATACCGCGTACACACTCACCTTGAGACGCTTCTTGTTCTTGTGCTCGAACTTCACGACACCGTCGATCAAAGCGAACAGAGAGTCGTCGCCGGCGCGTTTGACGTTCAGGCCGGGGTGGAACTTGGTGCCGCGCTGTTTGACGAGAATGTTGCCCGCCCGCACGACCTGCCCGCCAAAGCGCTTGACCCCGAGGAACTTCGGCTTCGAATCGCGGCCGTTGCGGCTGGAGCCTACGCCTTTTTTATGTGCCATATCGACTAACCCAGCTTGAGACTGGTGATCTTGATCTCGGTGAATTGCGCCCGGTGACCCGTCTTCCGGCGGTAATTCTTGCGCCGCTTGAACTTGAAAACGATGATCTTGCGGCCCTTGCCATGGCGCACGATCTCAGCCGTGACCTTGGCGCCCTTAACGGTGGGCTGCCCCGCCTTGATCTTGTCGCCGTCACTGGAAAGCAGCACCTCGTCGAACGTGACCTTGGCCCCCGGCTCCCCATCGACTTTGGGGATCTGGATCGTGTCGCCTTTCGACGCCCGGAACTGCTGCCCGGCAGCTTTGAAAATCGCGTAACTCATAGCTGAGAAGCATACTTAGGCACCGGAGGTGGGTCAAGTGAGGGGAGCGGGGAGCGGGGAGCGGGGAGCTGGGAGCGGACCACCCGACCCCACCCGTTTATCCTTCCAGTCTCCGCCCCGCTAGCCGATCTCGTCGCTCGTTCCCACTTTTCTGCTCCCTGCTCCCTGCTCCCCGCTCCGTCGCCTTTAGGCGACCTCAGGCGACCTCGTATTCCCCCGTCACATCCCGCCCGGCCGGCTGTGCGACGAGCCGGAACTGGTCCATTTGGGTCGTGGGGTTGTCTCGCAGATCGAGGTCTAGGCCGGTGGCTTTGCGCATTTCCTTGAGGAACTGCGGCTCCTGCTCGATCAGGTAGAGCGCGACCTCCGGGTGGAGCTGGATGGTCATCTTGCTCTCCTTGTTTCCGTGGGCCGCTCGTCTGAGCGCTCGCTCCAGGCGGCGGGCGACCACCTCGGGCCGGAACACGCTGCCGGCGCCGCCGCAGTCGGGGCAACGGACAGTCATCGAGTCCCACAGCGCCGGCCGGACCCGCTGGCGCGTCATCTCGATCAGGCCCAGGTCCGAAACCTGGAACGCTCGGGTGCGCGCCCTGTCGCGCCCCAGGTGAGACCGCAGCTCGTGGAGCACGCGGTCCCGGTTGCCCTGCACCTCCATGTCGATGAAGTCGATCACGATTATTCCGCCCATGTCCCGCAGTCTCAGCTGGCGGGCGATTTCACGAGCGGCATCCAGGTTGGTGCGCAGGATGGTCTTCTCGTGATCCTTCTTGCCCGTGTAGCTCCCCGTGTTCACGTCGATGGATATCAGGGCCTCCGTGGGCTCTATGATGAGATAGCCTCCACTGGGCATATCAACTCGACGATTGAACAGCACCCTGATCTCTTCCTCCACATCGAACTTGTCGAATAACGGAGGCGAGTCGGTGTAGTGTTTGACCTTCTTCTTGAGCTCTGGATGTACCTGCGACAGGTAGCGCTGGATCTCTCGATATATGTCCTTCGAGTCGACCAACAGCGTATCGACCTTGTCGCTGAACAGGTCGCGGATGATCCCGCTGGTCAGCGACGCTTCCTTTTGCACTAGTGCCGGCGCCCTGGTGCGAACGAAGTGCGCCTTGCGCTTGATCTTGGTCCACAGGGCCAGGAGCGACTTCAGTTCTCTCTTTATGTGGTCTTCCGTCAGATCCTCGGCGACGGTCCGAATGATCACGCCACCCGAGTCCTTGGGGAAGACATCGCGCACCATCTTGCGCAGGCGCCACCGTTCCTCGCGCGACTCGATCTTCCGGCTCACACCGACCTTGGACGCCAGCGGCATGTACACCAGGAACCTGCCGGCCAGCGACACCTGCGCGGTTACGCGCGGGCCCTTTGTCCCTATGGGCTCCTTCGTCACCTGCACCAGGAGGTTCTGACCCCGTTCCAGATGATCCTGGATCTTGGGGATGCGGCGGGAATTGCGTCGCCTGCGTCCCTGTCCCTGATTCGGCTCGTCGCCGTTCTCGTCGTCCTCCGGCTCGATCAGGTCGGACGCGTGCAAGAACGCACTCTTTTCTGTTCCTATGGCTACGAACGCTGCCTGCATTCCAGGCAGAACCGCTTCGACCTTGCCGAGGTAGATGTTACCTACGGCTCGGTCCATGTGCGGCCGGTCTACCAGTAGTTCAACTAGTCGTTCGTCCTCCATGATGGCTACGCGCGTCTCGCGCGCGCCGTGTGCTGAAATCAATATCTCTCGTTTCAAAACTCATTACCTCTGCTCGAGCGAGCGACCCCGCCGTGGGACAGTCCCCCGACGCGACCGTTGCCTCGAGCTTGTGAATCTGAATCAGCGGCACTTGTTGTTGCTCTAATCCCAGTGCCGCTGACAACACGTCGGTGGGTTTCACCGAATGGTTACTTGCGGTCGTGACTCGCAGTACCGCTTCATCATCGGCCACGACCGCGAATTCGTGTACTAGAGGCCGAATGTCGACCTCACGGCGCCGTCTCTTTCGTTCCCTGGTGATCACCATAGACGGGGCCGCCATGAATGCTGTGGATGCTTGCGTCAGCATCCCAAGCGTCGTCTCAAACGACGGGCGCGGAAACCGCGCCAAGTAGCTACTCTGTTCGATTGCCGCAACGAGTGACGCACTCTTGGGTGGCATCGCAGCGGCTTCAGTAAACTCGATCCCCGGCGCAACATGTGCGTTGAGATCGTCCAGCAAACCCGCGAGACGCTCTTGCGGCCAATCGCCTGCCAGCTCGACGTCGATCCATTCACCGTCCGACGTCCAGCCGAGCGCGAGCGGGGGTCCTGCGGAAAGCCTGGGGCGGGGTGAGAAGCCCTCGGAGTAGAGCACCGGAACGCCCGCACGTCGCAGGGTACGTTCCAGCTCTCTCAGTAGATCCAGATGGGAGATGAATCGGACCGTTTCACCCTTTGAGTACCCGAGCCTCACGGTGGTTCCCGGTACACCCTGCAACAAACCCTGGGCGGGCTCGGGTTTGGGAGATACCACCGGTGCGGCCAGCAGGTTACGCATGACTGCAAAGTCACACACGCCACAGGAGGAACATCGCGCGTCTTTGCACTCCTCCGTGAGACCGGCCTGGTACGCCTTGTGGCGTTCCTTCAAGAAATACCCGCGATCGATCTTGTAGCTCACGACTTCCCAGGGAAGCTCTTCGTCTTCGCCGATCTCCCTGAACGCATCCGGCAGCGAGAGCCCGTTGTCCTGCAGGGCTTCCTGCCAAGGCGCGAGATCACAGTGCTCACTCCAGCCGTCGAACCGCGCACCGCGACGCCAGGCCCCTTCAATGACGTCGGCTACCTCGCGTCCGCCGCGGGAGATCACGCCCTCGATGGCGGTGTCGGCATTCTCGTGATGGCGGATCTCTACTCCCCTGCCCTTCAAACGGTGTTTGATCCAGGCCAGTTTCTCACGCGTGTCGTCGAGCGTGTCCTGGCGCTCCCACTGGAACGGCGTGTGCGCCTTGGGCACGAAAGGAGAGAAGCCGAGTGTAATGTGCCGGCGTCCGGGATAGCCCTTGAGAATGTTCTTGATCTTCTCCACCAGTTGGGCCAGTTCTTCGAAATCCTCTTCGGTCTCGGTGGGGTGTCCGATCATGAAGTAGAGCTTCACGCTGGTCCACCCCGACTCCATCGCGCGGTCTACAGCCGAGAGAATGTCTTGCTCGGTAATGCCTTTGTTGATCACATCGCGCAGCCGTTGGCTGCCCGCTTCGGGGGCGAACGTGAACCCCGACTTGCGCACTCGGCTCACCGCCTCGGCCAAGCCGACGCTGAACGCATCGGCACGCAGTGACGGCAGGCTCACACTCACACCGCGGTCTACCATCGTGCGGCTCATGCGGTCGGTGAGTTCGACTGCTTCGGAATAGTCGGCCGTCGATAGCGACAGCAGCGACACCTCCTGCCAGCCGGAGTGCTCGATACCCTGTTCTGCTATCTCCAACGTCTCGTCCACGTCCCGCTCCCGCGCCGGTCGATAGAGATATCCCGCCTGGCAGAACCGACAGCCACGCATGCAGCCGCGCATGACCTCAATTGGCAGGCGATCGTGCGTCGTTTCCGTGAGGCTCACCACCATTTGCCGCGGATGGTCTGCGGGACGCAAAACCGGAACCTTACGGGCAAACACCGGAAACGGAGTGCCCTCCGGTGAGTCCACCTTGATCCGCGGCGTGCGCCCACCCTTCGGGACCTCGTAGAGCGACGGCACGTAGATGCCGGGCACCCGCACAGCGAGTGTCTCTAGCAGTTCACGCCTGCCGCTCTGCCGCTTCCAGTCACCCACCATCTCGAGCACCTCGCCAAGCGCATCCTCGGCATCCCCGATGAGCGCGCAGTCTACGAACGGGGCAAGTGGCTCTGGGTTCGACGCGCACGGTCCACCGATCATGATGATGGGATCGTCAGCGCTGCGGTCTTGGGCTCGGAGTGGTATGCCCGACAGGTCCAGCACGGTGAGCAGGTTCGTGTAAGTCAGCTCCGACTGCAAGGTAAAGCCGAGTATGTCGTACTCGCGAACCGGCCGGCGGTGCTGCAGGCCCCAGAGCGGGATTTGCCGCTTTTTGAGTTCCTGCTCCATATCGGGCCACGGTGTGTAGACGCGGTCGAGCAGCCAGCGAGGATCGCGACTCACGATGTGGTAGAGGATCTGTGTGCCGGTGTGGCTCATCCCGACTTCATACGCGTCGGGGTAGCAGAGGAGGAATCTGACTGCGGTGGACTCCCAATCCTTGTCGGCCAGTCCGATCTCGTTGCCGAGGTAGCGGTTGGGCTTGGAGACGAGGGGAAGAACTTCCTGAGTGAGGGTCCTTTCCAGGATTTCCGGGGTCCAGCGGTGCATCCCTAACTATAGACGGCAAGCGGGGTTACGGGAAGGGGGTTGGGGGATAGGAAAAGAGGCGGATTGTAACTTCACCCCTTCAATTCATGTATGTATGTGAAATAGGTAGTCTTCTGCGGTTTGCTATCAACCTATTTCTACATTCTGGC
>JBDGZZ010000165.1:0-8912 GCA_039588335.1 Gemmatimonadota bacterium
AAGGCCTCGGCGTGAATGGCCCGCGAGATACCGAAGTCAGCCACGAACGCGTGCTCACCCGACAACAACACGTTGGCCGGCTTCACATCGCAGTGCAGCACGTGGTTCTCATGCGCGTAACTCAGCGCGGCGGCTACGCCACCGACTATGGTGGTGGCCTCCGCCACCGCAAGTCGCTGCTTGCGATTCAAGAGATCGCGCAGCGATCCACCCCTCACATATGGCATCACGTAGTACGGATACCCCCCGGCTTCACCCGCGTCGTGCAGTGGGAGGATGTGATGGTGATCCAGCCTTGCCGAGTAACGGATTTCCTTCAGGAACTGCTTGATCCCGATCCCGCTCACCGCCTCGGGAGACACCACTTTGAGGGCCACTAGCCGGCCGAGCTTCACGTCGCGGGCGACGTACACGGTCCCCATGCCACCATGCCCGAGTTCCCGATCTATCAGGTAGCGGTCCGAGATGGCAGCCTGGAAATGGTGGTCTGACCAGCCTCCGGCTTCGGTTTCGAAAAGCTCAGCGAGATCGACCTTGAACACCTCCAGGATCCGCTCGCGCGTCTTGACCGAGGGATACGGATGCTTGCCGTTCACGATGTCCGACCAGTGCCCGCGCGACAGCCCCAGCTTCATCGCCCAATGGTTCTGGGAGAGGTTGCTCCGCGCCATCAAATCGTGCAATCGATCTAGTCTGAGCCTAACACGCATAGTCGGGAATTCCCCTTCAAGACCTCTGCCGCTCTGCCTAAAATACGACCACTCCCCCCTGACGTTTCAACAAGCGGCGCAAAAAGTGTTCGGACAAGTTCGGGTGCCGCGGATTCTAGCTGAGAAAGGGCCGGTTGAAGCGGATCTACGACGCCGGACTAATCCTTCGATCCTCGTAGTAGCTCGGGACTCCAGGCTTACTTGGCTACATTTCCGGTCATGATCAATCGCACCAATACAAACGGGATCGAGATGCTCCAGCTGGCCCACGGCAAGGCGAACGCCCTGGATATCGAGTTGACGCGGGAGCTGGGCGACACATTGCGCGAGATGGAGTCGAATCCCGATGTCCGAGCCGTGGTGCTGACCGGATCCGGATCCATTTTCTGCGCGGGGGTGGACCTATTCCGCATCTTGGACGGCGGTGCTGACTATGCAGACGAGTTCTTCTCCACGCTGGTAGACACATTCAGGGTGTTGTTCGGCTTCCCGCACCCCGTTCTTGCGGCCATCAACGGACACGCTATCGCAGGCGGATGCGTCCTGGCGGCCGCCAGCGACTACCGGATCATGGCCCGGGGCCCCGCCAAGATCGGTGTGCCCGAACTCCGAGTAGGCATGCCGTTTCCGCTCGTGGCCATAGAGATTCTGCGGTTTGCCACGTCCGATGCGCACCTTCAGGAGCTGGTCTACCAGGGAAGAACCTACGCCGTGGACGAGGCTTACGAGCGCGGCCTGCTGGACGAGGTGGTCGGATCGGACCGCCTGCTCGAGCGGGCGCAGGAAGTGGCCGCCAATCTGTGCTCGGAACCGTCTGCCCGGTTCCGCATCACGAAACGTCAGTTACGAGCCCCTTCCCTTCGGCAAATGGAACACACCCACGAAACAGATGCAGAAGTCCTGGCGGCATGGAAGGATCCGGCAACGGTAGAGGCAATCCAGGAGTACGTGAGAATCATGCGGAATCGGGGGAAATGAGCGACGCTCAATAGCCCGCTTAACATCAGCCAGGGTTCCGCGTCGTACAGTGCGGCAGGGGTGGCCCGCGCCACCAAGACATCAACCGAGACAACGGGAACAAAATGAAACAGATCGTTAACCGCGGCTATGCCGCACTGCCGCTAATCCTTCTAATAGCAGCCTGCAGCAGCGATCCGGGCTCCATGGTGGGAGTGACCCCGGATGACGCCCAAATCGACATGGACGTCGCCCAGTATGTGGCCGACGTGACCGGTGACGATGTCCAGCTCATGACGGGCGAGGGCGACCACGTGATGAAGGCCGGTTTTGGACCGGCAGCCGGTTGTGAACAGGGCCCCGGCAAGCATTTCCACTGTGGCAGGCGGGGCTTCGGCCTGGGAGACATATCGTACACCCGCGACGTCACGTTCTACGACATCGGCGGCCTGCCGCAGGACGGCTACAATGACCAAGACACTGAGTCTATCAACTTCGTCGTCAGTTTTAGTGGCACTAGGTCGAACGACCGGATGTCGATGACGGTCAGCCGCGATCGCGACTTCACCGTCTCCGGCTTGTACCTGACCGAGACGACCCGGATATGGAACGGGACCGGCGAATCCAAGCGGAATCGCACCCGACACTCGGACGAAAACGGTGACCGAACCTACGACATGAGCTGCACAACCACGGTCACAGGTGTGATCATTCCGGTTCCTCGTGGCAGCGATTGGCCCCAAGACGGGACAATCGAGCGCACCGTCACCATCGAGTACGTAGACGAACTCGGTGACACACAGACCAAGACACGCGATGTGTTGATTACGTTCAACGGAGATCGCTTCGTACCCATTACGATCAACGGCGAAACGTTCACACTGGATCTGGCGACACGGGAGATCGTCGAGGACGGGTAACGACGGAACCAGGTCGCATATCGGCAATGGAAGAAGCCGAGGGGTACCCCCTCGGCTTCTTCCTGTATCTACCGGATACCTACTGGTCTACTCCATCTCTTCGTCGAGTTCGGGTTTCTCCTCTTCACCACTGAGTCTCGCGATCGCCTCGCGCAGTTCGTGCTCCGACCTCTTGCGATCGGTGATGTCAGTGGAGATCCCGCAGACCGCGTAAATCGTGCCGACCGTGTCTCGCAGAGGAAACTTGACTGAGATATAGGTGTGGAGGCCGTCATCGTGCGGTACCACCTCCTCGAATTCTATCGGAGCCTCCGCCTCTACGATCTTCTGGTCGTTGGCCCGCAACACATCGGCTACCGCAGTCGCGAAGATTTCGTAGTCGGTCTTTCCGAGAATCTCCTGGCGTGTTACGTGGAAGAGCTTCTCATACTGCCGATTGATCGTGAAATAGTGCCCCTCGAGGTCCTTCAGGTAGATGACAGCGGTCGTGTTGTCGAGAATGCTCTGTAAACGCATCTCGCTAGTAGCCAACTCCACTTCTACTATCCGGAGCCGCCTGTTCCGCGCCTCGAGTTGGCTTACCTGCTCACGTAGCTGGGCAACCTCTTCGAGGAGTTGCTCTTTGGTCCGATCCCGATCAGACATAAAACAGCATTCCCTTCAAGACTTAGTGCCCCGCCTCCGTATGTATTCACCCATATAGAGCCTGTGCACCACGCCGTCAAGCGCCCGGTGATCGCTCGCCCGCAAGATGGCTACTGCCACCTAACGTTCTTGACTGTCGCCAGGACCTCCTCAGATGGAACTTCAAAGCGAGTCCTCTCTAGCGCGGCCACGATCTGTGTGGACAATGAAAGACAAACAGCGTAGCGAATGGGAGACAGTCTCATTGTGTCGTCACTGCTTAAGGTAGATTGGGATTCTCCTCTTCCACCCAATTGCCAGCCCCACTCAGCCAATCTTGTTCAGGTACTGTCTTGCCTGCTGGATGTATCGGCTCGCCGAATCGAAGTGCTGCTCGCGCTCATAATTGAACGGGATAGTTGTGGTGCTGGCGGCCGTGTGAGATACTGCCCGCAGCTCGCCGAGCGCACGTGACAGTTCCTGGTACGCCATCGTCACGTTCACGTCGGCGTTGGTACCCGGGGCTCGGGGCATATACCGGGCCACTGCGTCCAGGTCACTCTGCCACCGGTCGGACCATCTGCGCCACTGCTGCTCCGCCTGCCGAGCTTCGGAAGTTCTGAGCGCCGCGTCCACACCCGCCTCCGGAATTGACAATGCCTCACGTCGGCCCGTTCGCAGCATTTGCTCCAGTTGAACCGCCACGTCACGCAGACTCTGGACAGTCCGGGGGTCGGCCACCGGTGGTGACGGAGTCTGGGCATCCGTCAGGGCAGGTGTGGAGTTGCTGAACCACTGCGCCGGGGCAAACACCTCGTTTCGGACCAGCTCCCAGCGGCTACGGAGCTGCGGCAAGTTGGCTGTGGTGTAGCCCACGTCCGCCTGGGCATCTACTTCTCCAGCGTAGTCGAACAGCTCACCCCAGGCTCGCAGTCTCGCCAGATCCCTCCCATCGCCCCGTACCGCCAGGCTCAAATCGCGCGCAAGCGCTGCAACTCGGCCGGCATCATCGAAACCGCCCGGCGAGCTGCTGTAGAGATGTTGCTCCAGTTGTACGATCTGCGGGCGGTAAGGCGTGGGGTCGAGCCGCGTGTCCGCTGCAACTGCTGGAGTCGCAGCGCCCTCGGAGTCTGCATCTACCTCTCCGGAGCCAGCTCTGCCCAGGATCTTCGGGAAGATGAGCGCCGCAACAATGAGGATCGCGATGAGGAGGAATGCGGTGCTGAGAGTTGCACCACCAGAACTGTCACTACTGGCCCAAGGACTGTCGTGATTCACGGTTCCCCATGGCCGAAAGTCGGACCACAGTAGGACCGAACGGAGTCAAATGCAATAGCGCACCGTGTTATTCTGCCAACGACCCTTGACCAATGCGAGCAGGTAAGCGACGATGATGCCCATGCCCATCTACACCACCGCCTGCCCCCGTAACTGCTACAGCACGTGCAGCATGCGCGTCGAGGTCGAGAACGGCCGGCTGCGACGGGTCGAACCACACCCGGATAACCTCGCCACTCCCGAAGGAGCCTGTCTCAAGGGACTGAGTTACGTGGAGCGAGTGTGTTCGCCCGACCGGATTCTGCACCCACTGCGACGCAAGCCGGGTACGGCCGAATACGGGCGCATTTCGTGGGATGACGCACTCGATCTCATCGTCTCGAACTTGACGCGAATCAGGGATGAGACGGGACCGCAAAGTGTGCTCTACTACTGCGGTAGCGGCACCAAGGGACTGTTGAACTCGGTCGGAACAGAATTCTGGAAGCTTTACGGCGGCTGCACCACGACCTACGGCGATCTCTGCTGGCCGGCGGGATTGGAAGCCACCCGGCTCACGCTAGGCGACAACAAGCACAACGCGCCTTGGGATCTCGCCAACGCGCGACTCATCGTGATGTGGGGTAAGAACGCCGCCGAGACCAACATCCACCAGATGGTGTTCGTAGAACAGGCGTTGGACAGTGGCGCCAAGCTCGTGGTCATCGATCCGCGACGCACGCAGACATCGGAGCGCGCCGAGCTGTTGATTCAACCGCGACCCGGTACCGACGGTGCCCTTGCGCTGGCCGTCGCTCATTTGCTGACAAAGCAGAACAACGTCGATCGGCCGTTCATCGAACAGCACGCACTCGGCTATGACGAGTTCGCCGCGTCGCTCAGTGGATTCACACCGGAGAAGGCAGCAGAGATCACCGATGTACCGGTCGAATACATCCACCGGCTGGCGGAGCTGATGGGAACTACTTCACCCATGACTATCAGCTGCGGCTTCGGGATGCAGCGCTACACCAACAGCGGTCAGACGATGCGTTCGATTCTGGCGTTGCTGGCGATTACCGGTAACATCGGCAGGCCCGGTGCCGGTTGGGTGTACGCCAATCTGCAGAGCCACATATTCGATGAGGTGAAGGACCCGATAGCGTTCTTCCCGCCTGAAAATACCGACGGGCCCATCCGCGTTTCGATCTCGACTGCTCTGCTGGGGCAGCACATGCTCGCCACCAAAGATCCACCTCTGCGCATGGCGTGGGTCGAACGCGGCAACCCAGTGACACAAAACCCCGAAACGAACACTGTGCTCGAGGCGTTCCGTGCGATCGACTTTCGGGTGGTCGTAGATCAGTTCATGACGGACACTGCACGCGAAGCGGATCTCGTGCTTCCGGCTAAAACGATGTTCGAACAGTCCGATGTGATCGGAGCATACTGGCATCCGTACGTACAGCTAAAGCAGAAGGTGATGGAGCCACCGGGGGAGGTGAAGCCCGAGTCGGAGATCTACTATCTGCTAGCCGGCCGACTCGGATTCAACGACAGTGAGCTACTGGGCCGCATACCCGAGCCCGGCGATGATGCCATAGAGCGGTTCCTGAGCGACAAACTCGAGCCGTTTGAAGAATTGTCATTGGAGCGGCTGCGCCAAGGACCGGTGCTGGCACCAGGCCACCAGGAGATAGCGTTCTCGGATTACGTGTTCCCCACCCCGTCTGGCAAGATCGAACTTGCATCCGACGAAGCGGCCCAACGTTGGAATGCCGATCGACTGCCCGATTACCTCGAGCCGGTAGAGTCCGAGAGTAGTGAATCGGCGGGGTCGAAGAAGTACCCGCTGTACATGATGACACCCAACACCAAGAACCGGATCCACTCCCAGTTCAACAACCTGAAGATGATCCAGCAATTCGGCGACAAGCCGTTCGTGCTCATCAGTCCCGTTGACGCCGACGCTAGATCAATTCAGGACGGGGACACGGTCACGGTATTCAACGATCGGGGTAGCATCACGATCGAGGCACGGCTGGACAACGGCATCAAGGCCGGCTGCGTAGCGGTCACCAACGGTTGGTGGATTACAGAGGGTGGCACCGTGAACTTCTGCTCACTCGGGCGAGAAACCGACATGGGTTACGGCGCCGCGTTTCACGACAATTTGGTGGACGTCATCCTGGATGTAGCTGCTTCAGAAGCCTTGCCCGGAAAGTGCCCTCAGCCTGAGAGGTAGCGTCACTTGACAAGGAGTAAGTCATTACATGGCAATATCTTAGATTATGTCGCGAAAAAACCGCGCCGCTACTATGCCGTTGGCTTCTTCGTAATCTTCATAATTCGCCGGAGGTGCCGCGACGGGTCCGGCAGGTGCCAATTTGGCAAGGCTTTAGAAGGTCATGAAGTGACTGTTCGCGTCACGTGGACGCCGTCCAACAACGCCGCTCCCAGCCACCGCGTTAGTTGGCACCACCAACGCGGGTGACACGATCAGCATCGAAGGTCTGGAGGCTATTGTAATCCAGATAGCGCGGTGGCGGTTAGAGGAGGGCCGCCGCCAAGTCAGCCTCTTTCTCTTGGCGTCACTGGGTCGGTGAGCTTCTGACTTCCCGCGTAGCACGCCCCGGCGTCTCGCGCGTTCGGGGCTTCCTCTGTGCGGCAATCTGCACCGCAAACCGTGCAATCTCGTCCGTTCAACATGAATTGAGGCCCAAGTAACGGCTGAGTGTACAGCCAGATAACGGCTGCCCCCTAATCTTTGCCAGGCCGAACTCGTCGAACACAGTCTCTGAGGCACCCATGCGCGGTCCCTTACTTGGTTACTTAGCAATCGTCGCCCTTGTCAGTTGTTATGACTCCATTCCGAGTGACCCTCTATCAGATGTAGAAGGTCCTGCACTTGCGGCGGCTGCACCAGCTGCCGCTTCTTTGAATCTCGACATCGTGCTGCAGGATCCAGACAACTTCGAGGTAACCAACATCTGGAGTGGCCCGATCGAACTGGGCGTGCCGGGGAATCTCGGGGGCATGCTCTTCTCGCCTGACGGAAACCTCCTCTACATCGTCGGCGAGTCGGAGACCAGATTTAGCACCGTGTACGGAGTGCCGGTCGTCCGCGACCCGGTAACCAACAAAGTGATCAATCTTCTCCCGACCACGGGCGTCATCTACGTCGGCGACCCCTTGACGGCTGGTCTGGACGCGGGCTTCGAGTTCGGTCCCGAAGGGACGATCTTCAACACGTACTGGAGCGCCAACAAGATAGGGCAACGCCCGGGCGGCCCTCAGGGCAGCGAGACTCTCTTCGATATGCTCCAAGTGGGGATCCCATCGTCGATCGCGGGCCTGACCTTCTCACCGCACGTGACCGACCCCGCGACCCGCTTCGGGCAGATGCTGGTCAGCTCGTGGTCGGGCGCTAACCTCTTCGAAGTCCCCCTCACCCCCTTGGGGGGCGGACTCTTCCGGCCCGAGCAGTCGACGCTCTTCGTCACTTTGCCGCTCGAGGGCACCGGGGCCATCCAGTTCGTTCCCTCAGGTCTCCTCGCCGGAAACCTGATGTACGTCAACTGGGACCTAGGGATGGTCCGGGTCTTGACGATCGATCCGGGCACCGGGCTGCCTATCGACCAGGGCACGGGCCAACCGAAGCTGGGGACGACCAATCCGATGGACGACCTCTTCGCATCCGGGTTCGGGGTCGGTCCCTGGGGGCTCGAGTTCGACCCGCTCACGAACGACTTCTTCGTCTCGACCTGGTCTGGTACTCCAGTGAACTCAGTCATCCACATCAGCGGGCTGGGCTTCGCGACTCCGCCAGAGCTTATCGCTCGACTCAACATAGAGGTGCAAGCTCTCAATGACGATGGAGTCTTGAGCGACGGTATTGCGCAATCGCTCCTTCAGAAGTTGCAGAACGCCCTCAGTGCTGTTCTCGTTGACCGGCCGAGTGCGGACAATATGCTCAATGCATTCATCAACGAGATCCTCGCGCTAATGCCGCCGCCGGACCCTGGGACACTTACGCCGGAGCAGGGTCAAGTGCTTATCGACCTAGCACAGCAAGCTATCGACCTACTCAATTGATGTGTCTGTAGCCCCGAGCGTCTCGCTGCGTTCGCGGGTTCTCACCGCTGTGGCACTTGCGGGCGGCACAGGTGGGTCGGATTTTTAGGGGCGGGACTCCTGACAGCGAATCGGTCACGACGGAGGTACCCCCGCTATGCTCACCAAACGGACCGTATTCATCGGCATCTTGTGCTGCACGTGTCCCGCCAATCTGATCGGGCAAACACCGATTGCACCCCCTCCCACCGTTCTGTTTCGAGTTAAACCGGAAACAATCAAAGGTTTTGGCAGCGACTCGGGGATGGGGTTTCTCTGCTCCTTCGACGCAGATCAAGAACCGGTTTTGGTTTCTGCTTATCACGTCGGC
>JBDGZZ010000166.1:0-8906 GCA_039588335.1 Gemmatimonadota bacterium
CCCTAGGCCGATGACCGGCGTGCCTTGGTTGTTGGTCAAATCGTCTCGCCACAGCGGAGCCGGCCCCGTCGTAAGAACCTGCGAGTAGAAACCGAGTTCCCGCTCATGGTCCGGTACCGCAATATCTGCGCTCAGAACTCCGCCAACGCCGTGGAAGAATGGATTTCGCATGACCACCTCATCTGGTCTGAGTTCGCAACAATCAAAATCGGGCCGTGCCTACAACCACAACTCAGTCGGCCTAACGGCTTGCCACTCAGCGGGCGGGGCGAGCGGCGCGTCCCTTGCCCCGCAAGGGGCGTGCAGCGAGGTCCGTGCCGCTGATGTGGCGTGTTAGGCCTGAAACAGCAAGTAGCGCTTTGTGACCGTCGGTCTCCTATCGGAAGAGCTCTTTCATTCTCCCCCATGACACATCCTCGGTTGGGACAGGTGCACCCTGCGAAAAGCCATGGCATGAAAGAACTGATGCTCCTTCTGGTAATTCGACAAACTCCAAACGCACAGTGCCCTCTGCAGCGCCGCCTTCGATTCCACTAGCTCTAACTTCGTAGTTTAGAACAAAGGGCTCTCGGTAGAATTGCGTGAGGGGAACCTCTACGATGGCCTGCTCGCATGGGGGACAACAGCAAGCATTCAGGTGGACCTCGGCCAAGTCACCCGAGTTTTCGCTCAAGGCCCCCGTGACTCCTGCACCTGCAACTTGGCCGGCACTAAGATTTGCACTGACATGGAGGATTGCCTTGAACGATACGGATTCCCGAGGTGATCCGCCATAGAGCTCGAAAACATCTCTGGCCTTTACGTGACCTGAAGCGCCAAAGCTGGAGTAAGCATTGACGTTAAGGAGCCCTAGCACCAGATTGTAACTTCCGATGACTCGACCGGAATAGGCTTCAACGCACTCAAAGGAATAGTGTGACTCCGCCTGGATAGTTGTCGATCCAATACATCTCACTTCTACTGAGGGGCATGCTATTTCCGAATTAGCGTGAGCTACCAGTGTCAAGCTGAGGAACAGGCATGCGTAAGCTCCCCTTTTTACCTCCGATGCAGCTTGCAACAAATGAAGCGGAGAGATCATAGTGTGCTCCCCAATCTGCATTGCCATTGGCACGTTCACCGCACCACAGAGCGCGTAACATACTAGCCTAATAGAAGCACGGTTACAATCTAAGATCTCGCTGCAACAGGCCTAACGGCTTGCCGCTCAGCGGGCGGGCGGAGCGGCGCGACCCTTGCCCCGCAAGGGGCGTGCTGCGATGTCCGTTCCGCTGATGTGGCATGTTAGGCTGCCTGTCCCGCCACGTGAAGTGCCATCTACAAGAGTAACTGACAGGCCTATTGTAATAAGGGAATCTGCCCCCTGTCGTCGACTCGAGTACGTTCTGCCACGGATGAGTACAATGCCTTCGCCTGGCGTGTCGAAAGTGAGTGGAACGCTGTGCGTGATCGGCCTCACATCGGTTGGGCAAGGAATTCCTCCGGTCTTGAAACGATCGTAGGGAGTGATTTGCGAGACCAGGGAGCCTAATGCGATAACGTCGTCGTGTCCTTTTGAAACACAGCCCCCGCCCTCCGTGGTTATCGTGACTATGAACTCTTGACCTACCTGCACCGTGTCAGGTGCATATGGCGACGGGTACCAGTCGCTGAAAACGCTGATTCGTGTTTGCCACGTACCTTCTGGTTGAGGATTCGGGGGCAAGAGAGAATCGCCACACCCGAGACTCAAACCCAGGCACGCGGCCGTAATCAACGCTGCAGGGATGCTGGATCTCGCGAGTAGATACGTCATAGCCATGCGCTCAGGGCGTATCTGACTGCCTAACGGCTTGCCACTCAGCGGACGGGCAGAGCGGCGCAGCCCTTGCCCCGCAAGGGGCGTGCGGCGAGGTCCGACCCGCTGATGTGGCGTGTTAGGCGGCTCGACTCATAATCCGTTCCTTCTCCACGTTAGAACAAATACTCGTGCTTGATCCTTCCCCATGATGGATGCTCGGGCCTCCGCCGAATGGGCGGACCGAGTCCGTGAAGTATCTCATCGTCCCCGAAGAGAGGCTGAGTCTGAAAACAGACGAGAGTGTACAGACCGTCCGGATCAATCAGATTCGAGTAATACTCATTCACGAAGATTACCCACGTTGTACCAACAGAGAACTCCGCCCCACATTTATCCACATTGACAGCGGTCCTCACCTCCACTGTGTCTTCCAGTTCGCCTTTCCAAATATCCCTAATCATGATAAGCGCCGAACGCCCAATGTATTCGGGTTTCGATTCGTCGATCTCAACCTCTAGAACGTACCCGCTGAACACAGCCTTGCTTCGATCAACCTCTTCGGCAACAGTGGGAAAGGCAGCGCATGTGCACGGATAGGCGGCCTGCGGGAGATCGCCGGTGGCCCCCACACCCGACATCGACGCAAAGCAAATGAACCCACTCACGAGAATGCCCATCTGACTACCTTATGTCCGCCTAACGGCTTGCCACTCAGCGGGCGGGGGGAGCGGCGCGACCCTTGCCCCGCAAGGGGCGTGTCGCGAGGTCCGTGCCGCTGATGTGGCGTGTTAGGCGGAATCTGCCTCGGATGGATCAATATGGACCCTCATAATAGAGAGGCGTGTAGAACCCAGTACGATTCCACGCATCTTCACCACCCTGGCGTACGAAGTCGTAATACCTCTTTGTTGCCTCCTCCACTGTCGGTCTTCTACGTTGCCACTCAAACTCGCTAAGCTGTAAGCATGCCCGCGTGTTTCGGCTTTGCGCGGACTCACGCAACTCTGGCGGAATCATTCCCTCCCACACCATGCTTCTCCAGTGTGCTACAACGTGCTCTGCACTGGGCTCGTCTCCGAGGGGCACCGGCACAGACGCAACGATCGCCACAAGCATGACACCAGAGATCAATCGCAAAACACCTCGCCTCATTGGGCTCTCATTCCGCCTAACGGCTTGCCACTCAGCGGGCGGGCCGAGCGGCGCGTCCCTTGCCCCGCAAGGGGCGTGCGGCGAGGTCCGTGCCGCTGATGTGGCGTGTTAGGCAGGTCGTCAACATACTCATCGCGCTCACTTTGGAGACGTAAGGCTCACCCTTTCTCCATCTGGTCTCAACCGGTGGCGCAAGATGATGATCGCGCCGGCGTAGATCACCGAATCGAAGACACCCATCATCAGGAAAGCGCCTCACTGACCAATCTCGTCGTTGATGCAGGGCACGATGTGCCCTTGCCTCCACTTCGTATGCTGGCTCTCCAGCCAGAGAAATCCCAATCCCGCGGGAAAGTTGACTGTGACGAAAGTCGGCGATAACCACGGCCATTGAATTCTAGCAAACCCGAGGACCCAGCCGATCATGTACAGTACGATCATGACCACGAGGAAGAGCTGAGGCCAACTCTTCAACAGTTCTCTCTACTCCTTGCCGCAAACAGAACCTTGCCTAACGTTGCCGAATACGCAGCGTTCCGGCAATGCGCTCGCAGAGACAGCTGTCGCGTCGGCTCCATTCGGATGTTAGGCGTGCAACTTGACATCCGCTCACCTGGCCACAGCAGTCGCGCGTGAACGGCTGCAAGCGCAATACCTGACTCCGAAGCCCCCTCACGCAGTTGCTGTAGGGGTTTTCGTACCCTTGGAGCGGCCCTCTCGAGAGGGCACGTACCCTCTCAGCAACTCATTCTGCTCCCGCAGAAGCGCGATGATCTCGTCATTCTGAGCTTGAACACGGCGCACGCCGTACGTCATGATCCGCGGCGGTGAGTCCTCCGGCATGTGCTCCATGCAGTGTTTCATAAGAGTCGCAGGCAGTCGCGAGAGACTCTCTCGCCGCTCGGGAGTCAGGAGATTGCGCACGACGATGACACCACCAAGCACGATCGGCGTCAGCAGCAGCACCCTGTTCATAGGCGGCCTCCTTTCTGGATTCCCTGGCGGATGGCTGGCGCCTTGCGCGTGGAGCGCAATGACGAACACTCGTCGGCCTTCCGTAGAACCTCCCAATGGGAACCTGGTGATCTTTCCGTAGCCGAGATGGTTGGCGACGATCACCCAGATTCTGTGTTCATTCTCTCCAGGTCCACTCGCCTTCACCCCGCTGACCCGCCGGACTCGCCGGACTCGCCAAGCCTATTGGAAGGGCCCTCGTTCGGTCACATCTGAATCCAAACATGTGGCTTGGCTTGAATGAACCACCCCTGGCTCAAGAGCAGATCTGCCTAACGGCTCAAGCTAAGCTGCGGGCCCAGGGACCGCCCGCTCAACACGATACACCATAGTACGCCAGAATGGAGGCTCGGCATACCGGCGAAGCCGGTGATGACGAGCCGTGATCGACGCCGCCCGCCTACAAGGCCCGTCAGCTTCAGCGCTTTGTTAGGCAGCCGTTTCGGCAACAGCGTCAGAGTAGGTTTGTGGATGCGAAGAAATGGTATCGCCCCGGCACGGTTTGGCTGACGGTGCCGGAGGTCAGACATGTGCAAGTACGGCGTCGAGCGGATGAGGGATGCGGTCGAGATCGACCGACTCGACGAGTAGGCGCGCGTAGCGGAGCTTCCGGCGGGCGCCGCTGCCCAGGAAGCGTCGCATTTGGGCCTCGACGCTCTGCGCACGCCAGGCGGACTGCTTCTGAAGAGTGCGGAAGGAACTGAGGTCGCCTTGAGAGTCGAAGAGCGCCTCGACCCTCGCGGGGCCCACGGCGCGAATGAGCTCGCTCTCCAAATCCTCGACGCAGACGAAAAAGCCAAGGCGCTCCATGTCGGCGCGCGTCTGGGGCGAGCCCAAGTAGGCCTTCGCGAGACCGCGCCGGAAGATTTCCTCCTCGGCAGCGTCGCAGAGACCGGCGAGTCTCACGTCTGCTCCCTTGGGACCAAGGGGGGGCAGGTGGCGCACGATCGCCTGGGCGCCGCCAATCGGCAGGATCACGACACGTTCGGCATCGAGATCCCGGCCACGGCGCACCGCGAGCGTCTCGAGCGCGATCTGATCGCTCACCCCCTCGACGACCACGATCGTATGCGAGTCTCCAATCCTCGCCAGCGCCCGAGCCGTCGCCTGGGTCGCCGCAGCAGGGCCATTCACGTAGCCGGAAAGGACATCCCGGGCGAGTTCGTGACGTCTCACGTTGTTCATCAAAGGTCCCCTGAGGCGTTTCGACTTCGTGAGCGTGGCTCATGACACGTTTGAGTTTTGCTGCCTAACGGCTTGCCACTCAGCGGACGGGGCGAGCGGCGCGACCCTTGCCCCGCAAGGGGCGTGCGGCGAGGTCCGTGCCGCTGGTGTGGCGTGTTAGCCGGCCCACTGGAATCGCAACAGTTACCGCTAAGACTGGGCTGCTGATCCGGGCTTAAGAGTCTGCAGGAGAATCGTGCCCGGGCCGCTCAAACGAGTCATGAAGAGCCCCTCTTTCCCGAATAGGCTCTTTCGCAAAGATCCGACACGCTTTATGTCGTAGTCAACGGCATCCGCGAAGGCAGCGAGGTTTCCCGTACTGACCGACACGACCTCTGCTTGTCCGAGCACGACTCTGTGAAAGTCACCCCTACCGTGAACAAGGACCATTCCATCGCCCTCTATCCGCTGCAGAACGAGACCCGCGCCCCCGAAGATCGCTGCGCCTGCTTTGCGTGCGACGGAAACCGTGATGTCGATCGAGGTGCCCCAGGCAGCCAAGAACGCCCCTCGTGTGGTCAAGACTGGACCTTCAGTCGCCAGATCCCACTTCGCAATGTGCCCAGGAGAATTAGCTCCGAGTGTGAGTGCCTGGTCGTCCCCCTTCGCCTCAACGTGCGTTAGAGAAATACCCTCGCCCGACAAGGATCTCTTTAGCCCAGCCGAGAATCCCCCTGGCACCCTGACATTCCACTCTAGTTCCTGGGTATGGGAGATGATGCAACCCTTCGACGCCCACAGAGTATCGCCGCGCTGTAGACTAAACTGAGCTGTTTGGGCAACGGTTCCAGATATCTTGACATCCACGGCTCATCCCCCTATTCACCGCATTCTCGAAACTGAGACGTAAACCGCATTGTCCGGCTAACGGCTTGCCACTCAGCGGACAGGCGGAGCGGGGCGTCCCTTGCCCCGCAAGGGGCGTGCGGCGAGGTCCGTGCCGCTGATGTGGCGTGTTAGGCGGAACTGCGTTGGTAATCCATTGATCAACTTCAACTGCTCCTACCTCCAGCTCGCCTTGACACGACCCCATGTTGTGCCTGCAGCCTGAACCGGCTCCTCACAGACGAAGACTCTAAACGCAAAGTCGGCTGGGAACTCTGTGATTGTCGGGCTGGTCCAACCACCTCCCGCTGCTTGCTTCTTATACGCTCCCCCATTGGGATAGAGATCCTCACCTTCAAAATCAAACGACCCACACCATGCAATCGACTGATTCTCTATTTCGGGCTTGCGCATGACGAATGCAAGCGCATCTCCAGGGGCGACGGCAACATTGTGACCCAAAAAGTCCACACTGTACCACTGACACAACGTGCTTTCTGGCAGAGCATCAAATGGAACTATGATAGTCGCTAACCTATCATTCTCATCGTCGCTCGGAACCCCTAGGCTGGTTCTTCGGATCTCGGCGAAGATCAGTGCGTCGGACTGGAACGTGGACCGAGTAACCATGATCTCAACTCGACCCAGCTTGCCTTGACGCCCAACGACAAAAGTCTGGGCCCAAAGCCACTCATGGGAGACCCCTGCGCTCCAGTTGGCATCATCCGGGCCCTGTTGCCGCGTCTGGCTCTGATCAAGAACCATGACACAATCATTTGAGAGCCCCTGATCGGCGCAGAGAATGGCGAGCAATGCCAAGACGATGGTTACATATCGCATCTCAGACGGCCCTCCGTGGTCCGCATGATGTGAGAACAATACCTACAGCTCTAGCAGTTATCCGCCTAACGGCTTGCCACTCAGCGGACGGGGCGAGCGGCGCGACCCTTGCCCCGCAAGGGGCGTGCTGCGAGGTCCGTGCCGCTGATGTGGCGTGTTATGCGCCAGGTCTAATCACAGTTAAAATCTTCCGATCTCTCCAAAGTCAAGGAATCAACTAACGCATCAAATGCTGCCTCCGCTCTCCTGCGACCCATTGCCCGCGTAACGTCTTTCCACCACTGAGAAGAGCCGTAGCTCCCTAGCTTAGCAGATGACAGCACCTCAGTGGTTACAACCTCACCAACGTAGATTAAACTCCTAACTAGCTGATAGTTGATATTAAGTTTTGCCCCGATATTGGCGGCCACAAAGTACTTCGCGGGAAGGTTGTCGCACCGAAGGAGCAGTATTGAGTCACGCGATACACAGACACCTGCGTACTGAAAGTCACCTGCTACAAACCCAACGCATTGTGCGGTGAGGCTATCTTCGCGAAGTACCGTGTACTCCGACTCTTCCGTGTACTCCTCTACCTGCGCGGTCAAACTCGATGGAATGAGAATGCTCAAAATGAGGAAAGTGCCGACTAGGCCAACGTACGATGTCGTCTTACTCACACGAATCATCCTATCTAGAGATCTTCATTGTGCGCATAACGGTTTGCCACTCAGCGGACGGGCTGAGCGGCGCGACGCTTGCCCTGCAAGCGGCGTGCTGCGATGTCCGTTCCGCTGGTGTGGCGTGTTAGACTGCCTGTTCAATCCGTCGCCTTGGCGCCCATCGCCAAGCGACAACTACTGCCGAAATCCCAGCAAGCACAAGTGCGACCTGCCAGAAGTAGAACCCAATGAGGACGGGCGGAAGCTGAGAGTTCGGAAGCGGTATCATGCCCGTCCACACAACGCAGTTAAGCACGAGCAACCCAATGGCTAACGCGAGTGAAGACCAAAGCAGTGCACCCACTAATTGACCTCTACCCGGACGGGCTAGTAGGAACACCAGAGCCTGAAGAGGCAGAAGCAGTGCCGGCGAGAGTCCGAGAAGAACGATGGTCCAGCCGTGAGGAAAACCATCGGACGCGGGTAGAATGGCTGTCAGGGGGGCAAAGAACGTGACGAACGCGGCCAGAACAAGGTACAAGCCACCTGACCAAACGGTCCTGTACCCCATCTCTGGCGAATTCGTCCCGAAGGCCGGCAGGAATACAAACGCCAGGAAGAGCAGCCACGTGATTAGGAGGAGCGCGATTCGAGCCTTGGACACTGGGTGCCCTCCAAATCCTCTGTCAGTCTAACGGCTTGCCGCTGAGCCGCGCCCGCAGGCTGGCGCGTCCCTGGCTCCGCCCGGGTCGTGACAGACAAGAGGCGACGGCTCGTGCGGCGTGTTAGGCGACAGATCGCCCCAATTGTGATACTTGATCGGCTCCTGGTTGAAAGGCACATACGGCTCCATAAGCTTACCAAACAGTTCCCTAGCTAGGACGAGCCATCGGACCTGGGGGTCTTGAATGCGCCAACTGCAACGAGAATACTCGCTCTTATACTGGCTCCAACTCGCGCACAGCGAGTCCACAGAAACGGCCAGCACGGTCCACGTCTTACCCTCGGATGGCGCTATGAACAAGACCACCCGCGGCATATACGCACAGAGATCGGATGAGGTTGAATCGAAGTCAGAATCTGTAGTCAGCAGCTCCACAAGTTGCTCTCTTTGGCGAGTATTCAGGATGACGGTTGAATCTCCATCCTCGTGCCAACGCGATACGTGGCGAGCTCTGATCCAATCAGCGTCCCGAAAGATGGATGCGAGATATGAGGGACGGCAGTTCTTATCGACCGATGCCAATCTCAGCACTTGTTCTTGCCCTGTGAGGGCACTAGCCTCTAACTGAGCCGGAGCCTCACCCAGAGAAACGAGTAGGCTAACGAAGGTTGCTAGTAGAATCCTCATCTGTTCGCCTAACTTATATTCGACAGAACTACGTAACACGCCGAATGGGTGCTACACGGTTCTGCATAACTCCCGAACG
>JBDGZZ010000167.1:0-8882 GCA_039588335.1 Gemmatimonadota bacterium
GGCGATGCCCCAGACTCCGTTGAAAAGTGACGGTGATCCAACCCCGATGAGATCATCGGGGTGGACATTCGAAATGGAGGATCACCGTCATGAGCAAGGGTGCCAGAAAGCGGGACAAGAAGAAAGTCGAAGCTAGGCAGGAGCCGGTCCGGCGAGGAATGCTGGAGATCGTCGGGCAGGCGCAGGAGTCACTTCTGGAGCTAGTGGTGGGCTTTGGGTTCGAGGCCTTCGAGGCGATGCTGGAGGAGGATCGGGGGCGGCTGTGTGGTGCACGCTATGCGCGGTCTTCGGATCGGCAGGCCTATCGCCACGGCTCAGAGTCGGGCCGCTTGAGCCTGGGCGGTCGGCAGGTGCGGCTGTCCAAGCCGCGGGTCCGAAGCGTTGCCGGCGAGGAGCTGTCGTTGCCCACCTGGGAGGCGTACCGGGACGAGGATCCACTAGGGGAGCGGGCCGTCGAGCAGATCCTGTGTGGGGTGTCAACGCGCAAGTACGACCGGAGCTTGGAGCCGCTCGGAGGAGAGCACGAGTCGGTGGGGACGAGCAAGTCGAGCGTCTCGAGGCGGTTCGTAGCCAGGACCCGGCGCCAGGTCGAAGTGTTCCTTTCGCGGCCGCTCGAGGATCTCGATCTGCCAGTCTTGATGTTCGACGGAGTGGAGATGGGTCGCCACCTGCTGATCGTGGCGCTGGGCATCGCCTGGGACGGACACAAGCACGTGCTGGGGCTTGTGGAGGGCTCGACCGAAAGCTCCGAGGTCTGCCGGCACTTGCTCCGTCAGCTGATCGCTCGCGGGCTTCGGGTGGAGCGGCGGCGTCTGATCGTGATGGACGGGAGCAAGGGGCTGGCGAAGGCGATCCGGAAGACCTTCGGTCGGTGGTGTGTGGTTCAACGGTGCCGCGTGCACAAGATGCGCAACGTCACCGACCACTTGCCGAAGCATCTGCGGCCGTGGTTCCAGGCGAAGATCCGCAAGGCTTGGAAGATCGCCTCGGCAGAGGAGGCCAAGAGCAAGCTGTTCGCCTTGGCCCGAGAGCTCGAGACCGAGCATCCGGGAGCCGCAGCCTCTTTGCGTGAAGGCCTGGACGAGACCCTGACCGTGAACTGGCTCGGCATGTCAGGAGCCCTGCTCCAGACGTTGCGTTCGACGAATCCGATCGAGAACCTGCACGACTCGATGAAACGGACCTGCCGGAATGTGAAGCGCTGGCGGGGCGGATCGATGGTGGTCCGCTGGGCGGCCACCGCGCTCATGGAAGCCGAAACCAAGTTCCGTCGGATCCGTGGCTATCGGGATATGCCACAGCTCGAAGCTGGACTGACCAAACTGATCGAACCGGAGGTAGACAACCAGGCTCTCACTGCCTGATCATCAACCCTGGATCCCGTCGCTTTTCAACGGACCACGGGACAACCCCGATTTCAGCCTTCAGATTCCTTAGCCCATGAATTCTCACAGGCCGAAGATAACCGTTCTCTACTACATACCCCGAGGAAGCCCGAAACGGGACCACTGGGTCGACGGATTCACCTCGGCGCTTCAGCTTATGGAAAGCGACTTTGCCGTCGCGATGGTGAACTTGGCTGACGGTTCGCCTTCCGATACCACCTTGAACTGTTCCGACTTCATACTGGTCAAGAGTAACTGGAACTGGATCGTCGACCGCTTCTTCAAGCAAGTTAGGCCCCGGGTAGCCACGCGAAGCGGAATCATGATCAGTGGTAGCGCTCAACCTCACGAACCGCAGGCCTACGATATTCTGTTTTATGAAACACCCTGGTACGCACGACAGCTCCGGGAGCATCCACGTGTTGTCCACGCCTTCGGCGTGAACACCGATCTAATGAAGCCAACTTCTGAGCAGAAGAAGTACGACTGGATCTCCGTAGGGGCATTCAAGCCTCATAAACGTTACGAAAAACTTTTGGATCAGCCAGGGCGCGGGATCGTAATCGGAGAGTATCCGCCTGTTCAGAATCGATTCAAGAGATGGTATCGACGGATACTCGGCTCGCAAGATCCTCTGGCAATGCTACAGAGAGCTGGGATCGAGACCCGTGATTTCATGGCATATGAACGGCTTGCCCTGTTCTACAACCGATCCAAGAAAGCCTGTATCCCGGCTCGGTTGCACGGAGGAGGAGAGAGATGTGTCTTGGAGGCGCGGGCGTGTGGCCTCGAAATCAGCATCCAGAAGGACAACCCAAAGCTGGAGTCACTTCTTCGGTGTCCAGTCTATGATCACCACTACTATGCCCAACAGCTGAGCGAAGGTGTCAGGGAGCTCCTCTGAGGTATCGTCTATATCGTCAGCCGCCTCGGCGAGGAATCTTCGTCGATTCGTTTGACGCATCATTGCTGCAGATAGAGGTGTAGATTTCGGCGGTCGCTCGTGCAATGGCATCCCATCGCCAGCGGCTCACCATCTTACGGTTGTAGGTACCCATTTCTCCAAGATTTCCCCTGCACCTCATGGCGGAGTCCAGAGCTCTAAACAGTCCGTTCTTATCGTCGGGCTCATAGAGAAACGCGCCGCTGTCGTCCAGGACTTCCTTAAGCAAGCCCAAGCGCGGCGCTATACATGCGCGCCCAAAGGACATCGCGAGTAGAGCTGCGCCCGAGGTGAGGACTCGTCTATAGGGCAGCACCACGACGTCACTTGCATTCATGTACGTCTGCACCTCGTGGTCTTCGATGAACCTGGGCACAAAACGAATACCGGTGCAGTCCCCGATTCGCCGCCTCAACGAGTGCTTCAGCTCCTCATTGACTGGCATACCAGCGATCACCAACTCAGCAGCAGGGGCATCCAGTTTCCGAAAGCCATCGACCAATTCCCCGACGCCCTTGTAAGGTCGGATCTGGCCTAAGAAAAGGAACACCGTTGTTGAATCCTCAATTCTCAACCGCTCGCGCGCGGACTTGGTGTCCAGGTCATTCGGGTACCAATCGATATAGTGACCATGAGGCATTACGTCGATACGCTGGCGCGCCGCGGGGCGAATTGACTCGAGGACTGCCTGTGCAGCCACCTCGCCATGGACGATGAAGGCATCAGCCCTCTTTGCTAGAAAACTGGAACAAAGAGCCTCAAGTTTTGGGCGAACGCTTTCATGCACAGAGAGGTTGTGTACTGTCCAGACTACCTTTGATCCCCGCATGCAAAGTAAGACGACGCCCAAAACGAAGGTCACTAAACGGGCTACGGCCTCAAGAAGTGTCTTCCCTTGCGTGAAGGGGTAAAGCCAGTGGACGTGAAGAACTTCCGGCCTTCGCCTCAGTTGCAGGCGGAGCATTGTCCGGATGCCGCCGCTCAGACCCTCCACATCCTGATCGAGGCTTCGAAGCTCGGAGGCGAGCTGCTGCTGGTACGGATTCCGACAAACCCACGGCAAGAAGACAACATGGCGTCTGGCGTGCCCAGCACCACCTCCCGACTGCGTCATTTGCGAGTCACCGGCGGTAAGCGCCACTGCTAAGCCTCCGAACGCACGGCGGTCAAATCCACCCCATTACCAGCACCCGGTTTGTCGCCTCTTCTACCCAAGGATCTACGCCGAACTGACGGGACCCACTGGTAAACGATGATAATCTGGTTTTCACTTGGTTCGTTTTGAATCAGTCGAGAATCGGAGTCGCCCCGACAGCCTGTCTCTTCCCCAGAGCCCTCCGTAGCAGTATACGAGGTTCACCGTCCGGCTTCTGCGGTTCAAGACTCCTTGGACATGGTCGGTAGCCCCCAACCTAACTCGGCTACTCGTCCCACTGGCCCGTCAGATAGCACGAATCAGGACGAGCCTCTCGTTAGTGTGATCACAACTGTCTTCAATGGCGGTCGCTCTCTATGTGAATGCGTCGACAGCATCCTGCGCCAGTCTCTCCAGGCATTCGAAATGGTCGTCCTGGACGACGGCTCACGCGACGACACTCCTCGAATCATTGCTGAGATAGATGATCACAGGGTGGTGAAGATTCGGTGCCGACACTCGGGGAGAGGCAGGGCGCTGAACACCGCTATCGCGAACTCGCGAGGGGAGTTCATAGCTATCTTGGATGCCGATGACGTCGCCCTGCCGCAAAGACTCTCGCTTCAGCTCGATTTCCTACGCGCTAATCCAGAAATCGGTGTCGTCGGCTCGGCAGCCCGAGAGGTGATCGACCATATGGGGAGGGTGCTCAGAGTCGAACGGTGTCGCTGCCTTACGGATTCACAGATCAAGACAGGCCTGTTCCAGAGTAACCCGCTGTTCCACAGCTCCGTGATGTATCGGCGAAGTCTCTTCGACCAGGTAAAGGGCTACGATGAACGGCTTCCCTGCGAGATTGATCGCGGGCTTTTTCTTCGCATGGCCCCCCACACGACCTTCGCCAACCTCCGGGAACCGCTGGCACTCAAGCGCGAGCACACCGACCAGTTCTTCTGGGCAAGGCGCGGGGTCCGAAGTGCACGCCTGCGAGTGCTGCAGGCACGTCTCGTCAATCAAGTTCGCGCCGTGAGGCACGTTGGGGCTCCCGTCTGGTACCTTTTCCTACCCTTCTGGCAGGGGATCAGGGCCCTGATCGGGAAAGAGGTCCAAACCCAGCGAGTCTGGGTCGAAGAGGAGATCTCTGCGCCGAAAGGCCCTCCCGATCCGCAAGAGCGATCCTGCGCAGAGACCGACGACGGATAAGTGGAGCCCGGGTAAAACCCTAAGACTTCAATCTCGCGCCCTTGGTGACCGCGGAAGTCTCTCGAGGGTCCCCAACGCCATCAGAATCCGTAGTCGAACATTTCGATGTCCTGCCGATATCGCAGCTTCACAAGCTCTCTTGTCTCAGCGCTGTAGAAGTCACGATAGTAGCGAACATGTGCGGCCTGCCTCGCCTCATCTCCCGGGTCCCAGCCATGACGTGTGTGCAGGTAGGGCAACTCGAGTGGAGGCAGGCCGACCTGCCTGCAGGCAGACTGGAAATCCTTTTCAAGCGACTCGTGTCTGCCAAGATAGTCCACCAGCAGCTCACCATGAGGGTCGGTGATGAACAGGTGTTGCGACGCCCAGTGACGATCGGCGTGGGCGTCTCCTCCAGCCCGACGGTCAACCAGGAACCGGACGAACTCTGCGAACGGCATCCCTGCTTTGAGCCCTCGGGATCGGCCCAGAATCTTCCGTCGCTGCTCCGCGGTGGGATGCAGTATCTTGTCCGCATAGCAGGAGACAACTCGCGACCACGGATTTCGCACGAAGGCAAACTTGAAGTAATCCCGAAGAGCCCTCTCTCGCGAGAGGACTCTCCAAAGCTCCTCCTCGATTACACGGCCTCCGGTCTCGACCGTCGGTTCCCGCACGAGCGCAGCGAGAAGACTTCTTGTCGCTACCTTCGGAATACCGACCCAGATGAAGCGATAGCTGTCCGATACTACTTTTTCGGCCCCTAGATCGGCAGGTAGAAGAACCCGGCGCCTCAGCCTGAGCCAGAGCCTCAAAGCTCCCCTAGAAATCGCCATTCCGAGATTCAGTCCCCACAGGAGAGTTCGAGCCACCGCCCGTTGACTCATCCTGGGTTGATTCGTATCACTCCTTAGTCAACTGACGGCCCGCTGCCAGAATCCTCCAACTCCTCCGTTGAGGCCTGTCCAGCTTCAAAGTTGAAGGCTTGGCGGAGTACCGTCGTCAGGATTCGGATGATCTCCCTTCGCTCGAAGAGCCAGTGTAGAGACAAGTAAACCAACGCGTAGACACCTATCTTCACGGAAGCTGTTCGCCAGTCCGAACCCAAGACACCCGGGTAGGTAATGGCGAGCCGCGCCAGAACCACGCCAAGCATCAAGGCCAAAGTCGGCACCAGAAACAGACGGACCAGGGAAGTATCGACGTGGGTCCGCACGTCTAATAGAAGCATCGCAAGACCCACGAGAAGCATCGCGTTCACCGCAACCGCGACCCCGGTAATGCCCAGGGCAGGACCAAGAGAGAAGACACCTACCAGAAGTACCACCAACTGGGCGACTCGAGCCCTGACGATTCGCTCGGGTTTCCCCACCGCAATGAATACACCAGCCACCGTAGTGCGCAGGGGGTCGAGCATGGTAAACGCCAGCATGAAGCGGAAGGCGTCTAACATCGGTAGCCACTTCCGTCCGATCAACAATCGAATCATTTCCGGTGCTACCAGAGCCAGAAGACCAGCCAGAAAGAACCCGGCCCGAACCAGCAGTGCACTGGTGCGGAAGAAGGCCTGGGAGAGCCGCCGCCGATTTCCCTTGAGCTCGGCAAAGGTTCCGCCGATCACGGCGTCGATGGGTGCAGCCAGGATCTGGCGGGGATAGGTCGCAAAGGCAAAGGCCCGTGAGTAGAAACCCATCGGGGTCACACCCAGGTAGAAGCGAGTCCACAGGTCGTCCAAGCGGCCCAAAGCGACGCGCAGAACCACGGCGACAAAGTTCCGTGAGCCAAATCGCAGGTAGTAGCGGACCACTTGCGGAGACCAGGCCAGGCGCGGCCGCCAGACCGGCTTCCACAGATAGAGCACGGCAATCGTCACTACCAGGGTGACGACGTCCATGGCCAGCAGCGCCCACAGAGTGACGCCCTGCCAAGCCAGACTGATTCCCACCAGCGTCGTCAGCAGGACCGTAAGCACCTGGAGGAGCGCCAAACGCCGGTGAACGACGCGACGCGTCAGAATCAGCCGCGGCGTCTGGGCGAGGCTCACACCGCCTGTCGTAGCGATCAGCAGGAGGAGAGCCGTTCGCGTGTCGCCGCTCGCAAAGGCGAGAGTTCCGCCTGTCAGGAGAAGACACCAGGTCAGGGTGAAGATCGTCTTCAGCGTAAAGTGAACCGCGGCAGCCCGTCCCTCGTCCTCGGTCTCCGGGGCACGGTGCAGGAACGCGCCGCCCATGCCGAACGTCGCCGCGACCGCCGTCAGACCGATCACCGCATGGGCGCCGGCGTAAACGCCGAAAACGGCGATCGGGAGCAGCCGTGCCAACAAGACCGAGCGCACCAACAGCACAACGACGCTGAGCGAGTTGGCCAGGACGTTCCACCAGACCGACGTGATGCTACGTTTGGTGAGGTCGGTCACAGCGGCTACGCTAGTCCACAGTCGCGCTGGTAACAAGGAGTCCCGAAACGCACTGCTGATCTGGAAAGGGATGAATGGCCTGGGCTGAAAAGAGGTTCATACCGAAAGACCCCGGTCCGAAGAAGAGACCCCTTCTCCGAAAAAGCACCCCGAAACACTCCCGGTGCGGCGAGGGCGAAACTGGCGCAGGGAGACCGGCACGAGAGAGTCGGTGCAATAATGCCCTCGAAACAGGTGACACTCCAGCCTCTGGCGCCCTCCAACGAGCCATCCTGCACCTCGAGAGATGCGGTGATCGTTTGAAGATGCCCCTCCTCACGGATGATCGAACAACCTTGTCGGCGCGGAGCGCCGCGCTCTGGCTCCCCCACGTAGTCCTCCTCTCCCTCGTTCTCCTCGAAGCGCTCGTGATCCTGATCCTGAACGACGGGCATTTGATCTTCACCCTGGATGACCCCTACATCCACCTGTCTCTGGCCGAAAACATCTGGCGAGGACACTATGGCGTCAACGCGGGAGAGTCTTGCGCACCTTCTTCCAGCATTGTCTGGCCATTTCTCATCTCTCCGATCGCCGGTTGGCGCATGGCGCCTTGGATACTTCTTGCACTGAACACCCTCATCTCAGCAGCCACGCTATACCTCTTCAATCGGTCCCTCCTGTTGACTTTGAAGGACCTTCAGACCGAAACGCGCTACCTGGCCATGGCGGTCCTCTCGACGCTGCTGATTCTCGCCACGAACCTCGTCGGGCCCATCTTCACTGGCATGGAACATCCGCTGCAGATCTTCATCGCCACCGCGGTGATCTGGGGGCTGATCTACGAGCTCGAGCATCGACAAGCCCCTTGGTGGATCTTTGCAGCAATCGTCCTGGGTCCCCTGGTGCGCTATGAGAATCTAGCGATTTCTCTTCCGATGTTGGTTTACCTTTTCGTTCGAGGATACGTGAAGGCATCCTTGTTGAGCGGATTCTCGATAATCGCTACCAACGGCTTCTTTGCCTTCTTCTTGACTTCCCTGGGCCTCCACCCCATTCCGATCCCGGTCCTGCTCAAGATAACGGGCGCTTCCTCGGGAGGAGGAGTGATCTCTGTCCTGCGCAGGGTCTACAACAACCTGGGCGACGCCAGGGGCATGATCTTCGCCGCCGGCATGGCGATCCTGATCGTCGTAGCGACATCGGGCTCTCGGCGAAAGGCAGATCGATACTTCGCTGGGACGGTGGCCCTGAGCGTTATGCTTTTCCTCGTCTTCGGTCGCCTCAGCTGGTTTCGCTATCAGAACTTCGTGTGGACAGCGCTGCTACTAGCGCTGATCTACCTTTTTCGCCGCCGTCTTGTCCAGAGCATCGAACGCCGGTCGGTCCTCAGGGTCGGCGTCGCAGCGGCACTGTTCACGATCACACTCTGCCACCGCTGTCTGCTCATTCTCGTCACCATTCCTTTAGGCGCGAACAACATCTACGAGCAGCAGTACCAGATGCACCGCTTCGCTACGGAGTTCTATCGAGCTCCCGTAGCCGTGAACGACCTCGGCTGGGTGTCTTACGACAACGACAACTACGTTCTGGATCTGTGGGGGGTCGGGTCAGAAGCGGCTCTAGCCGGCCGGCGAGGCCGGGCTGGCGATGATCTACGACAGCTGGTTCAAAGCGGTCCCCGAGAACTGGATACCCGCGGGTCGCCTGTACCTGGGGAAGATACGGTTGATGCCGGCTGATGATCCCGTCAGTTTCTACGCGTTGAATGCGGAAGCTGCATCTCGCGTCTCGGTCCTTCTGCGCAGCTTCAGGGAAACGCTGCCGCCGGGAGTAAACTTC
>JBDGZZ010000168.1:0-12185 GCA_039588335.1 Gemmatimonadota bacterium
CTTTGGGACGGTGAACGAACCGGACTGCGTATCCGCTGCCGCCGTCATGTCGAAGCCACCGAGAGGTGGAAGGTCCTCAGCCTCGAGCATCGATCCGTCGGCGAATATCATCGCCCGCTCGACGACGTTTCGTAGTTCCCTCACGTTACCCGGCCAGTCCCACTGCTGCAGCTTATCAATCGCAGACGGCCCAATCGAATCCACTTCCTTACGAAATTCCCGGTTGAAGATTTCGCGAAAGTGATTGGCCAATACGGGCAAATCATCCCGGATGTCTCGGAGAGTTGGCATCGCGTGTACTGCTACACTCACGCGGTAGTACAAATCGGCCCGAAACAACCCGTCCTTTACGAGTTGCTCGAGGTGTTGATTGGTGGCGGTGATTATGCTCAGACTGACGTCCATTTCTTCGGTTCCGCCGACTCTACGAAACCGTCGGGATTCGAGGAAGTTGAGCAGCTTCCCCTGTAGTTCCGTGGAAAGATCGCCGATTTCATCGAGGAAGAGCGTGCCTCGATTTGCCACTTCGATCAGGCCACGCTTCGACTCCTTTGCGTCGGTGAATGCCCCTCTCTGATAACCGAACAGTTCTGCCTCGAGCAAGTGAGAAGGCAAGGCCGAGCAGTTGATCTCGACGAAGCGTCCGGCAGACTGACGGCTCGAGTAATGAATCGCGCGTGCTGCCAAGTTCTTGCCCGTGCCACTCTCCCCCAGCAAGAGAACGGTCGGTTGTGGAATGCTCGAGATGCCGTCAACGAACTGGCGTACCTCTTTGATTTTCGGGTGCTCACCGAGTATGGCCTTGAGCGAGAACTCCTCTCTGCGCGCCTGTTCTAAAGACGCTGCCTCCTCTCGCATGGGGCGTTCGTCGAGGGCTCTTTTGAGCAGGGTATGCAGCTCGTCCAGGTTTACTGGCTTCCTGAGATACTCGTTGGCTCCAGCTTTCAAGGCGTCGATCGCGGTCTCCATGTCGGCATGGGCCGTCAGAACGAATACGGGAACGTGCGGATCACCGTCACGCAGTCGCTGGGTGACCTCGATCCCACCCGTCCCGGGCATGATCAGGTCGGTAATTACTGCGTCAGGTGGTTCTTCTGCACAGCGCTCGAACAGCTCCGCACCCGACTCGAAGACCTCAGTGCGGAACGAGCCGGCCTGCTTCAGGTTCACCGCCAGCAGCTTGGCGAACGATAGGTCGTCATCGACGATGTAGACTTTGGCGGACATGACTGCAATCTTTGCACATCCAGTCCGCGTCACAACCCCACGGCTCCGGTCCGCGGTTCGGACTGTGGCATGAAGGGAAGGGGATGCCCGATTTCCCGATAGAGGAAGATGCTGGCTATGCCGATTCGGTGGCTGAGGTGCGGCGTGAGTTTTGTGACGGGCTGCCAAACAGAATTCGTCTGCTCGAAGCGGCCGTCGCAGTGCTACAGGATGCCTTCGATTCCCAAGCAGCTGAGGCGATCTACTTCCAGTCGCATTCACTCAAGGGGACTGCCGGAGCATTTGGAGCCGACAGCTTGGTTGAGCCTGCCAGAGAGATCTCGGTTATTGCCGAAGGGTGGGTGAAGCAAGGCCGTACGACATCGGAGGCACTGTCAGAAGTGCAGCGAGAGCTGGTCCGCCTCACCCAAGCTGTGACTGATTACCTGAAGGGCTGAGCCATTCCTCCATCACCGTTTCAGGTACGCTCTCAGGTCTCCCACGTCGTATCGTCCGTTACCGTTGCCCTGTGAGTCCAAGTACTCTTCCTCCTCCGTGGTGAGCGGAGGCACGTCGTTGTCCAGGAACTGCTCCAGTAGCCTCGCCATACCCAGTGCTATTGTCGAGAGCATTATGTGCGCGACGTCTCCATTCAGGGAGATGTCATAGAACGTGACTCCCGTCGGCGACCCTGAGTTCAGTCGCGTCGACGGTTCTGTAGAGTTGGTTAGGCGGCCTGGGCCCACCGTGCCCCACGCGTCGCCGGGCTCGCCGCGGTTCCCTCCCTCCGGGAACGTCCTCAACAGTCCCCGGTTACCGTCGGCCTCTGCGAGGTGGACCTTGTGCCAGGGCCGGCTGGACTGACTCGGTTGGTTGCCGGCGAGGGTGGGGTCGATGTGATAGATCAGGACCCCCGATGACGGAAGGTCGAGATCGAAGCCTTCTTTCTTGCGGTACTCTACGAGGAGGTACTCGTTTGTGTCAGGAACCACACCGAACTCCAGGGGGACCTTCAGCACTCTCTCGCTCCGCATGACCGGCTCGAGGTAGAACTCGAGACCCAGGGCGCTCTCCACGACCTGTATTTCTGTCAACCAACCAAGTTGTTCTTTTTCCCAGGCTCCCATATGCGTGGGTCTGACCCAGCCATTCCGGTTGGAGGTTCCGCAGCCCCAGGACCCAGCGGCCATCAGCGACCAGCAGCCGACCACCCAAAGCCGGTCCTCTGGCTCGATCCCGCCGGTTCGATCGTACAGGTCCGGCAATCCGAGCACGTGTCCCAATTCATGTGCGATCGTCGTTGCCGATTGGACTGTTTGTCCGTTGCAACCGACGACGCTCTGGATGATGTAGTCGTTCACCTTGATCGGGCTTCCGTCAGGTGCTGTGTCATCGGTGTGGTAGGCGGAATCGGCCCAACCTGCAACCACCCAACGATGGGGCCATATACCGGGACCACCGCACGAGGCAGAGACCTCCAGGAACTCGAACGCTACGGCGTCCACGAAACCGTCGTCGTCGCCGCTGTTGGGGACACCGTCGAGGCCGTCATTGTCGAATTCGCCGAAATCGAGGGCTGGGTCGGCAGCCGACAGTAGCTCCAGCAGGAAAGAACCGGTCCCTGCATCGTTACCCAGCCCGAATTCTGATCCGACAGCGCTGTCTAGGGTGATGCCGGTGCGGGTCCATGGAAGTGTTACTCCTCTTATGCCGAACCGGCCACCGGACACCTCATTGTAGAATTCGCTCACGGTTCCATTGGCGGACGGGCCGTCGAACAGCGCTTGCTGCACTTCACTGGCCGATACGTGTGGCTCAGGCGAGTCCGAAAACAGCCCCGGAATGACGAGCAGCGGTAAGGTATCGGAAACGGCTTGTCCAGCTGCTGCCGCCACTGCCACGCGAGCGATCCACCCGTGCCGCAGCTGGAATGCATCCGGTTGCTGGCTGATACGTTCGTAGTAGGCGGCAGGCACCCTGCGGCCGCCAGCTTGTCCGCCTAATTCGATATCCTGTGCCACGAGGCCACTGGTGATCAGCAACAACATCAGCGGGGCAACCGAAACGACGCGTGAGTGAGAGGGTGTCACTCACTCCTCCCGGTCCGTGCGATAACTGTGGAAGGTGTAATGGTAGCTCGATAATCAGCGATTGAGCCACGTAGCTGGTTATTGTGGTCCGCCACCTTCACGACTCGTGTTTTGTTGCCCACTTGCTTGAGGAACACGTCTCCGCCAGTCACTTCTGCCGCACGCAGGCCTGAACCCGATAACTCCAGGACTGCCGCCGCGTCATCACTGTTAGCAGAATGAAGCGTCACCCGGAGCTGACCAGGACCCACCGGCCCCACAGGCTCGGAGCCACACGAGGCTACGGCAACAAGCAGTGCACACCGGACTAGAGGTAGCAGCCGATCATTTGTCTGTCTCATATCGATCAGGCATGGTGCCAGGAAGAGTCACAGTGATCATGTTGACTAGTAAGATAACCCGGACCTGTCTGTTCCGTTCCTCTACTGCCAAAGCACCACGGGTCCGGTCCTATCTCGAGCCCTGCGGGTCTGGTTCAGGTTCGCCAGAGGCACTATTGTGTTGCGACGAGGGTTCTCCTCCCGTGGCTGAAAACCCTACCGTCGCGAGCTGGAGTTCAGATCGAGCCCAGAAAGGTGACGTCATGAGACAAGTACAAGTCATTCCGGAAGAGGGATTTAGATTGTATAGCGCTCTTGTCAAGAGAGAGGCGGACTTGAAGGGTAGGGGCCTCGGGACGTGGCGGCGCAGTGGCAAGAAGGTGAGAGACCGTGCCAAATGGATACACTCGCGGTACCCGGGATGGGTCAAGATAGCGCGTGGCATGGGTGAGGTGGTACAGATCGAGGTACACTCGGAGGTGGAATGGCAACTCCTGGATGCCATTCTGGGTTTTCTGGATCGTCATTTTTCAGATGAAGTAAGGTCCATCCATATTTACTACTATTGATATAGCAAAGTCTTCTTTTGTGGTCGGCAGGGTACTGGGAGAAAGGGCTAAGCGCGACCGGTCCTGCTCGGCGCGCTTTTCCCAATTAATAACCTGGTGTGTACGGGCTAGCCGAAAGCCCGGTCCAACTTCCGGATTTCGGCCTCGGCCCCCAGCCTGCTGAACAGGACCCGAGCCGATCTCGCGGCCTCCTGTGCGTCAGCTTCTCGGCCGCAACCGCGCAGTACGTGTGCCAGGTCGCGCGAAGCGTCCGCCGCGAGAAGAGGACGACTCAACCGCTCGGCCCGATCGATTACATCCTCCAGCATGTTCTGGGCTTCGGTGTCGTTCCCTTCGGTTGCCAGGACCATGGCGACAACGCGGAGATCTTTGGCCTCTTCAATCTCGTCCGCCACCCGGCGGTGAAGATTCAGGGCACGGTCTATTTCGTGGCGAGCGAGCTTCGTCTCACCGGATAGGAGCCTAATCTCGGCCCTGCAAGCTAGAACCTGGGCGAGTAGAGTCTCGTCATGTGTGTCTTCTGCTTCGTCCACCGCGCGGCTTGCCTCGTCGAGTGCCCGCTCCAGTGTTCCTTGGTCCCGATATGTGATGGCCAGATTCGGTCGGGTCTCGGCCAAACCGCGACCCAGGCCAGCGCGTTCAAATGCTGCGAGAGCCATGGTGTAGTACCCGATCGCCTTGGCGTACCGTCCCCTCAGGTTGCTGATGATGCCTAGGTTGTTGGAACAGCGTCCTATGGTTGCATGGTCATCGGCCCTCTTGGCCGCCGCCAACGCCTGCATCAAGTGTTCTTCCGCCTCGTCTATGCTGCCGCCTACGAGAGCTATCGCCCCTCGAATGTTCAGGGCTCGTGCTTCAATTGCTCGGTCACCCCGCTCGCGGGACCGAGTAAGGGCCAGTTTGACCCATTTGGTGCCTTCTTCCTGCCTCCCGAGTCGAGCCTGAGCTGTACCGTACAGCAGGGCCAGCGTTGGCGAGTCCCTGAGCTGATCTGGCGATCTGTCACCCAGGTAATCAACCACTGCTGCATGCTGCCCGATCTCAGCTAGCCGGCGTACTCGGTTGAGGTCCTCAAGCGACTTCAGCATTGGTTGGCCTATTTCGACCACGACACTACGTAGCCCGAAAAGTGGAACAGGTATGTGTTGAACCACTGGTCCGCAGGCTCATGCAGTGAGGTCATCGAATACCACAGATCTCCCACGTCCTGCTGGAACCAAAGCCCCAGCTTGGTCTCCCCGATCAGTCCGTCATCGGCATCGACATCGCCATCGCCGTCTAGATCGCCTTCGGCTCCACCATACAACATCTCCAGTTGCGCAGGTGCTGAAGGATTGAATACGAGTCCAGAGGGCTCGAAACGAACGAGTAGTTGAGATGGGTCGATGCTGACCGTAATCAGTACGGAGTCGCCGTTGGCGATCGTCGACCCGTCGGGCCGGCGGTACAGACCACTGGGTGGGACCGAGATCGTCAGAAAACGTGCAACCGCATTGTTCTCGGTCAGGTAGTTGATGTGAGCTGTCGCTGCTTCGCCGGACACCGCCCAGAAAGACAGTTCGTGCGCTTCGAGTGGCGGTAGGCCGGATGTCGATAACGACACCTTGTGGAAGAGACGATCTCCCTCAGGCGTGACCAGTCGCATGCGATGTCTAACCGGTTGAAGCGCTGCACCCTCCACGCCCACACCGGATATCGATCCCAGGCCGTCCTGAACATCAGGGGGAGACACCTCATGCGGTGGGCCTGTACTGTCTGCACACGATGCGATCGCGAGCACCAGGCCCAACGGCAGCAGGTGGACTATGCGAGACACGGTTTTCCTCCTGTTGGGATCCTTCATGCTGGTATTTCCTCACCTTCGAGGAGACGTCTGAGACGTCGCCGGGATATGCCGAGGCGGCGGGCGGCTTCTGAGCGGTTGTCGCTGCACAGCTCCAGGGTCGCCTGGGCGGCCGCCGCATTTATTTCTTCCAAACGAGCAGGGAATGGGATTGGGCCTGAGCCCTGCGAATCGACGTCAGCTTGAGGTAGCAACTCCCTGGGGTCGAACTCGCCCGGATTGGAGAGAAGAAGCGCTCGTTCGACTGCGTTCTTCAATTCCCGTACGTTGCCGGGCCAGTGATAGCCGAGCAAAGTCCTCCGCACCTCAGGTGTCATTGGAGGTGCTGGGAGCCCGTGCTGGGCAGCGAGGCGTTCGAGGAGAGTCTCGGCAACCAAGATGATGTCGTTCCCTCGCTCCCGAAGGGGAGGCAAGGCCAACGTTATGACTCCCACCCGGAAGTAGAGGTCCTGGCGGAATTCGCCGGACTTGAGAGCGAGCCGCAGGTCCTCGTTTGTTGCCGCTATGATCCTGACGTCCACGACGCGAGATCGAGTTCCACCGACACGGCGAACCTGTTTGTCCTGCAGCGCCCTGAGCAGCTTTGCCTGCAGCTGCACTGGCAATGTCCCGATCTCGTCGAGGAACAGCGTGCCACCCTCGGCGATCTCGAACAGGCCTGGCTTGGCGGCGTGGGCGTCTGTGAACGCACCGCGCTCGTGTCCAAACAACTCGGATTCAATCAAGTGGTCGGGAAGCGCGGAGCAGTTGACGGCAACGAAGGGAGATCCCCTTCTTGGACCACCATCGTGTATCGCACGGGCAAGTAACTCCTTGCCAGTTCCCGTCTCTCCGACGATCAGGACAGTTGCGTCCTGGTGTGACAGCACGCGAGAGGTCCTGGAAAGCACTTCCTTTAGTGCAGTACTCTCTCCGACCATTTCGGCGAATGCTCCTGACTGGGCCTCTTCTCCCAATGATTCGGCACGCCGAATGGCTTCCGCTCGACTCTCGAGCGCCGTCCCGATGGCGTTGGACGCAAGTTCCAAGTCTTCGGGCCAAGCGAAATAGTCCGCCGCTCCTCGTGCGGCGATCTGAGTGGCGATGCGCCGGCCACCGTCTGCGCCCACAACGAAAAGAGGCGTCCCTACCGGCCAATCATGACGCTCGAGCCACTCCAGAGCCTCCCGTTCCGCTCCGCCGGCACCGAGTACTACGGCTGCGGTGCTCAACGATGTGGGGCCCAGTTCCGCTCCCTCACGAAGGGAGAGTTCCGCGCCCAAATCGCTGGCCAACTCGGCCCAAACATCGCTGAAGGAATCAGAAAGCTTCACGACTACTATCTCCGGTTTGCTCACTGTGCCTCCGGGTGCATCAACCGTTCCCCACCGGCAACCCTACGCAAAGCGTTGTGTCCCAAAGGGTTGCGTCCGTTTGGATCAGAAGGTAGCCTGGGTCGTTTCGTTCCACCGTATGTCAATTCGTACCGCCTGGTGAGTCGTTGTTCCTGGTTATGCTAGCTCGCCCAGCCCAAACCACCGTAAGTATTCCATTAGTAGTGAGTGATCATGTCTATCCGGTTCACTTTGACCCAAGTCGCACGATTCGTACCAGCCAGCTGCACCGGATAAGTGCACTTAACTGATTGTATGACACTTGCTTATGGTGATGGTACAAATGGTCCCATCCTTGCGACTTGTGAATGCGAGATGCGGTGTTGCAATGGCGCAGCAACTCCACAGGCGTGCAACAACGGGAGTCGGAGCGAGAAATGACCGATATGGAGAGGGAAGCTGAGGTCGACATGACGAGAATCGGGGACATGGGCAGCGAGGCCCAACTTCGTACGGAAGACACCAGAGTTGTAGCGGACGAGACCTACCGGTCGCTCACTGATGGGGCACTGTACGGCATTTACCGCTCGTCCGTTGACGGACGGTTCCTCACGGTCAATCCGGCACTGGTGGAGACGCTGGGTTACCAGTCACAGGCAGAACTGCTGGGCGTCGATATGGCGCGGGATGTCTACGCTCGCCCCGAAGAACGGAGACACCTGATCGATAGCTACCAGAACAAGGTCCGGATCGAGGGGCAGGAGGTGGAGTGGCGCCGCAAGGACGGCTCCCAGATTACGGTTAGGCTGAGCGGCCGCCCTGTGCGTAACAGAGCTGGCCAGGTGGAGTGCTTCGAAATGATGGTGGAGGATGTTACGGAGCGGCGGACGCTGGAGGCGCAACTGCGTCAGTCCCAGAAGATGGAGGCAGTCGGGCAGCTCACCGGAGGGATCGCGCACGACTTCAACAACATTCTCACCATCATACTGGCAAACGCTGACCTGTTAGAAGTCGATCTTCCGCGAGGGCGGCCTGACTTAAGAGCTGTTTTGAACGAGACGAAGACAGCTGCCCATCGGGGAGCAGCTCTCATAAAGAAGCTTCTCGGTTTCAGTCGGCGCAGCAAACTCGAGATGAAATCGGTGGACTTGGCGAAGCTAGTGGGGGACATGTCGGGAATGCTCCGTCGCGTCCTACCGGAGAACGTGGACGTGGAACTAGTTGCCGATTCGCCGATCGAGAATGCGCAGGCCGATCCGGGAGCTGTAGAGCAGATCTTGCTGAACCTCGCCACAAACGGGAGGGATGCTATGCCTGACGGCGGGCGGCTGACAATTGAAGTGAGGCCAGATTGGCTGGACGAAGGCTACCACGCCCATCACCCGTGGGTCGAGCCGGGGAAATACGTGTCGATCACAGTTTCCGACACGGGCAAGGGCATGGACGAAGCAACCAGAGAGAGGATCTTCGAGCCATTCTACACCACCAAGCCACCGGGGCAGGGAACTGGCTTGGGCTTGGCGATGATCTACGGCCTCGTGAAGCAACACAAGGGCCATATCCACGTCTACAGCGAGATCGGTAGGGGAACGACGGTCAAGATCTACATCCCTGTTGCGACCGAGTCATTGAAGGTTGCGCTACCAGTCTGTGAGGAAGACGGGCCTTTGGGCGGATCCGAGAGAATCCTGGTTGTCGAGGATGAACTCTCCATTGGTCGTGCCACGAGACGGGCGCTGGAGAGTCACGGGTACAGGGTGCTTCTCGCAAGAGATGGTGAGGAGGCACTCGAGATCGTTCGAGAACATGGCTCGACAATCGATCTCATCATCTCCGATCTGGTTATGCCGAGGTTGGGAGGGCGCCAACTGTACGAGGCGCTGAAGGTAGAGGGCCTTTGCGCAAACGTGATGTTCGCCAGTGGATACTCGCAGCGCGATATCGTCGAGTGTGCGGAGTTGGAGCAAGATGTTCCCTTCCTTCACAAGCCCTGGACCATTGTGGAGCTTCTCCGGGCAGTGCGGCAGGCGCTGGGACCGGCCAGCCGCCCCGAGAACTCCACCGCTGCGGCGCAGCGTAGTGTGGATGAAGCACGCACTCACACGAGGGAGTTACGGCGATCTGTCCCCCCGGTCACGGCTGGGGCGTGGATTGGGCCTGGACTCGCGGCGGGAGCAGCCATTATCCCAGCTGGGGGCCAATAGGTCCGGTGAACCTGGCGGGTTCTTCACAAACCTTTCACCGGGTCTTCATAACTCCACGGGTATGCTTCGGAGCACCCATGGCCGAGGAAGGTGGCTCTGAGGGCGACTCTGAGAGTCATGGTCCGTAGCGCCCTCGGTTCTACTGGGTGTAACATTGACCGGAGGGTTGGTTAGTCTCCAGGCTGCCCTCAAACGGTCGGAGCCCCCGGAGGGGGCTAGGCGTCCGGCTTCCGTGGTCCCAGGCCGGGCGCCTTCTTTTTGCCCAACGTGCGTGGCCAGCTACGCCGCCCACGACTCATCTTCTTGGTGGATCCTCCAGCGAGTAGACTCTCGTCTCAGTATCGATGGCCTGGCGTATGTGGCGCGAGACCAGGAATAATCCGTGAAGGGCCTGGCCGTCGAGCATCCTGAGCGACCCCTCCGTATTGTCGGCTAAGGAACGGTCTACCGTGTCGATATCGGGTAGAGTATCCAGAGAACGGTCGGAGGCGATCACGAATCCCCATGGAGACGCGAAGCTGGGGATGGCGGACGCGTAGGGTCGAACCGACTCGAACACGCTGGCCAGGGTGTTTGCGACCCTGGCGAACAACTGGATGTCAGTGGGTGCAACTGATCCGGCCTGGAGTGCAAAGACTCCATTCGGGTCGAGAACGTCATGCACCTTGAGGAAGTACTCCTGCGTGAACAACTCGAAGGCAGGTCCTTCCTCTAACGGCTCAGACAAGTCTGAGATGATCACGTCGAACCGCTCATCCGTGGAGTCCAGCCACTTGCGAGCGTCTCCAGTCACGAGCTCGGCTCTGAGATCGGAGAATGCTCCTTGGTGCATCTCCCCGAGATGTTCTCTGCAGGCATCCACGACGTCGCTGTCTAGGTCCACCATCACGACACGGTCAACGCTCTTCCAGCGAAGCACCTCTCTCAAGGTGGCTCCCTCCCCACCGCCCAGTATTGCCACGCGTCGTGGCTTGCCGTGCCAGAGCATTGCGGGTTGGACCAGGGGCTCGTGGTAGAGGAACTCGTCCGAGACGCACGACTGCCAGTTTCCATCCAGCAGGAGTGCCCTGCCGAACGACGGAGTATCCACGATGGCCAAATCCTGAAAGGGAGTACGCTTCCACACGAGCACCTGAGACACAGAGTACTGGAAGCCGTCTCCGGGTGTGGTCCGATCGGTGACCCAGAACCCGGTTCGGGTCTTTGAGGATGGCATGGTTACGTAGTCTGGCCTAGCAGGTCTCGACTGCCACCGGAGCTACGGGCTTGGGAACGGCCCTTAGAGCGTCCCTGCCAAGCTCGATTCCCCTGTCCACTTTGCGAACCGTATGACGACCAGCCTGGAGCGCGGCGACTATGTGGTCACAAGCGTGTTGCGGCATGGCTCTGGTGCCACAGGTGAAGATGTCGACTGCCGCGTATCCGAGCTCAGGCCATGTGTGAATGGAGATGTGCGATTCGGCTAGCAATGCCAGTGCCGTCACGCCGTGAGGTTCGAACCGCCTGGAGACCTGGTGTAGCAGCGTGGCACGCGCATGACCAACCGCGTCTCGAATCGAATCTTCAATGAGGGACTCGTCGTCCAGAATGGCCGACGGGCAGTCAAACAGTTCGACTAGGTATGAGATTCCAGCTGAGTACACAGACCCAACCCCTTGTTTGAGCTGAAAGTCTGCGCGACTAGGCCGCGCGCTTGTACGTGCGTATCGGCACGGGGCAGTGTATTTAACCGCGTGGACGCCAAAGCACAAGTGAGGGACAGCCAGCTCTAACGGTCATGTCTCAGTCCGAATCCGAGCTTTGCCCCGACCCACAATGCTCGCGCGGGCCCCGGCTCGAAGTACCGGTCACCAAAGGCGTTTACGGTGACCGCACTGTTGTAGGTGACGTCGAATATGTTGGAGAGCCCTATGTAGGGTTCCAGCGACCAGCTCCCCAATGCTGCGCGGCGCATGCCGGCTCGAAGCCCAAAAACCAAGTAGGAAGGAGAGAAAGCATCGTTGGCGTCGTTGACCGGCATTTCACTGGCATACTCGCCGTCTGCCGTAACGTACCAGTTGCCCTCCGCTTGGTATGAGACCAGAATCTGGGTGCGGTGAGGCGCCACACCCGGTATGCGGTTGCCGCTCAACTCGGTGTCGTCAACGGTGAAATCGTCGAAGCGAGCGTCGGTGTAGGTATACGCGGCATTGATGACGAGCGCTTGCCAAAGCCGGACTGACACTCCGGTCTCCAGGCCGCGGTGCACAGCCGAACCTGCGTTCTGGAAGAATGTTCTACCGGGTTGGCTCGGGACCTCGAATGGGACGAGCTCGTCAGTCACCTTCGCGCTGTACGCGGTCGCCTCGTAGCGTACGCCGTCGCCGACCTGCCCTTTCACACCGAACTCGACAGAAACGGTACGCTGCGGCTCCAGGTTGGGGTCGAATCCGAACTCTCCGTCGGGGCGATTTCCCAGTTCCGTCGTAGTGGGTGTCTCGAATCCGGTTGAGATGTTGCCGTAGACTCGAAGTGGATCTGCCACGTCCAGCAGCAACCCAACACTAGGGCTCACGGCGTCCATGGTGCGGTTGCTCTGGCAGATTGCCGTATCTAGCTCCGCACCCTCGCAGAGATTCGCTTCCGCTGTGAACCGTACCT
>JBDGZZ010000169.1:0-8822 GCA_039588335.1 Gemmatimonadota bacterium
AGGCCCTACTTGCACTCGGCCTTGAAATTGTCCACGTAGGCGGTTAGCTCACCGTTGGCATTGATGGTGATGTGAGTGTTGTGGTGTATCGTATAGTTGTTACCGGGACCTTGACCGATGATGCGGAAGTTGTTGATGAACGTGTCGTTGTAGGGAAACACGTTGAAATTACTAGTCGACCGTGTAACCCCGGTCCCCTGATACTTGTCTCCACTCGTCAGCCCAATCCCACTCACGCCCTGGGGCTGGGAATGTGACACCATGTGGAAGCCACCACTCTCGTCCTCGGTAACGTGAAACAGGGAGTGCAGATCACCGGTACGGTGAACCATCTCCCCTGCACCACCGAGCGCGCACGGGACGTAGACCATCATGTCCAGCGGGAAGATCACGTTGTCCGTGAAGCTGTTCAGCCCCGGTTGGTGTATCTGGATCTCCCCGTGAGTGAGGTTCACCGGGAGAAACCAGGACCACGTGGTCGCCTCGGGCTGAAAGCGAGAAAGGGCGCCCCTACCGGGGCGCCCTCCAATTCCCAACCAAGCGTTCATCACAGCATTCCGAGCCGCCGACGCTGGCCTGCAGTACAGACATCAGCAACCCGCTGCCCCGACCACGTTGATGCGGCCCTTACTGTACTGATCGTCGGTTCCTTTCTTACCAAGGTCGTCAGCGCCCTTGATCACACAGTGCTCGAGCTGCGCTGGGTTCTTGCCGGGAAAATCTGACTTGACCACGGCGGCGGTGCCGGCCGCGTGCGGAGCGGCGAAGCTTGTGCCTTCGGCTCCAACGAGATTCCATCCGTTACCACTAGGGTGAGGTCCAGAGCAAGCGTAAAAGACGCTGAACGTGCTACACACCGACCGGATCCCATCCAGGTTGAGCCCACTGGCCCCAGCGTTCCCACCGGGTGCCGTGACGTCCACGCCCGATACCCCGAAGTTGGTGTAGTAAGCGAGCTGATCGAAGTTCACTTGGTTAGTCGGACCCGTGGCGCCCACGCTCAGCACGTTGGCCGACTGGGAGGGGACGTGGGTGAAGTTCTTGTCCTTGTCCAGGTCCAGGCCTTGGTTGCCAGCCGAGGCAACCACCAGCACCCCGTTGCGATTGGCATAGTTGGTGGCTCGGTTGAGCGCCGCAACCAGCGGTCCGCCTCCGGGGAGGTTCTTCGGGAAGTACCCGCCCAGGCTCATGTTGATGACGTCGGCACCGACGTTGGTCGCATGGATGATGCCGGCGATGATATCACCAAACGATCCTGAGCCCGTACAGTCGAGCACCTTCACACCGATGATTGTCGCATCGGGCGCTACTGAAGCGACTCTGAGCCCGTTGGACGCGATAATGCCGCTCACGAAACTGCCGTGGAAGTTGAAATCGAAGAACGTCGCCTGGTCCGGCACCCCGAGTACGATGTCGCAAATTGTTGGGGAGCTGAGCACGGAGGTGCTGTTCACAAGGTCGATCTTGCCGATGAGATCTGGATGGTTCGGATCGGTTCCAGTATCGAGCACCGCCACCTTCGTACCTTGCCCCTGGTTTGTGGTGAGCCAGGCCTGATCGGCGGCGATCTGCCGCAAGTTCCACTGCCACACGGCGAAGGAGGACGCGCCGCTCTGGTCCGTCTCGCCGGCGGGGGCATCATCCGTCGTCACAGCGAACTCTTCTGCCGTCGGAATCCACTGCACCATGATGTCCCGCTCGATACCTGAAACCCCACGGGTCCGTGCTAGCTCAGCCGCGGCTTGGTCAGTGAGACCGCTGGTGACGGCCACGCCAATCTCCGGATGGATCCGGAAGACTATGCCCCCCATTGCCGCTATCCGGTCCGCGAAGTCGGCGGGGATGCCGCCCTGCATCGTGACCACATGCTGATCGGTCGGGGTCGCCTCAGATCCGCCGCTAGCCGAAAACAGCGGCGGCTGAACGTCGGGTGCGAGAGGGTTATCACCCGTGCAGCCAAAAGTGAACAGTGCCAACGACGCCACCGCGAGCAATCGTGGCACTGTGAGAGGGTTCTTTTTCATATGTTACCTCGTGGTAGGAAGGGGCGGCCCGTTTGAAGCCGCCCCTCGGTTGACGTTCGTAGAACGCAGCAGCCTTACGGAATCACCCGTACCGCGTCGCTGCCCTTGATGAACGGACCGCCAAAGGTCTGACCATTCAGGATCAGATGCGTGCTGGCCGCGTCCAGATCGCCGTTTGCCTCCATGGCGGGCTGGTCAAACTTGAGGGCGAGGTCGAGATCCCCGTCGCCATCCACGTCCTCCAGGCTGGCGAAGAGCGTACCGTTCTTCTTGGTCTTCACCGGCGTGTCGTTGCCATCGTCGTTCCCCAGCGTAACCGTTGCCGGGTCCACATCGGCCGCGTCGAAGTCGAACGCGTCGCCGTCGGCGACCGCCGTGGTGAGGATCGCTACCGGGATCACGCCCTCGCTCCCCAGCTTGATCGAGTTCGGATCGCTGCCCGGCTTGATGTCGATGTCGACCTCGATCAGAGGCCGGTACGCGAAGATGAACGTATTCGGCTCACCCACGTTGGGCGGGGTGCTGCGCGGCTGGCCCAGCGAATAGACGGTCGCACCCACGGCAGCTATGGCCGCCAGCGCGTTTGCCTCATTCTCCGCGGCGCCATAGAAGATCGTGAACGTCCGACTCGCAGCGGGAGCGAGCAACCCGAAGCCCAGGTCGAAGAGCGCGCCATGGTCCCTGGGACCGAAGTCCACGAAGTCGCCCGTGGCTCCGAGGCTAGAGCGGCCGAACAACGGTCCCGGATTCTGGAAGCCATTGTTGTCCGCGTACAGGACGGTCGGCTCGGCTGCCGTGCCCTGAATCGTGACGTATTCACTGAACGGGGTCGGGTTCACGTCCCAATCCATGGCGCGCGTGTACCGCAGATCCACGGGCGCAGCCGAAATGTTGTCGATCGTGACCGTGATCTCGTACAGGTACGGGGTCGCCGGAGAAGGCGTGTAGTTGTGCGTGACTCGCAGCGTGCCCCCCGCCGTCACGACCGAAGTGGCACTCACGGCGTCACTGACAAAGCTCGAAAGCGCCATGCCGGACGATCCAAAATGCCACGGGTGACTAGCCCAAGCCTGGAACCCACTGCTTGCGTCGGCCACGCCCCAACCCTCGCACAAGCAAGCCACCCAGATGGCGTCGTTGCCGGTCGGCAGGAACCGGAGCCCAGTGCCGTTGACGTTCAAGAAGCCGAGGTCGTCGACACCCAAGGCCACAGTGCCATTGTTGATAACGGCCGAGTGAAGCGATGCCTCTGGGGAGGGAGTGGGCACGGCGTTCATTGGATGAACATCGGCCACCTCGCTGAACTGTGGCGGCGCGATCGGATCCGTCACCTCATCACAACCGATGGCGAGCACTGCACCGAACAGCAGCGCGCCAGTTAATCGTTGACAACGCATGGTTACCGCCTTTAGTCGTAATGGCTCATTGAGTGGGCTCCGCCACCTGGCGGTGCTTCGCCCACGGTGACTTGGATGGGCATTGGCTCACGGGAAGCCGCCGGGGTCCCGATCGCCGCAGCGATGCATGCGGTGTGCGGAAGCGACGGCAGCCAAATCCTCTCGATCGAGCCCAGGCCGACAGGGTTGTACCTCTCCGTCGGCGGAGGGTAGATTCTTAATGCCGGACATGAACGCCCCCTCACGGGCTTCATTTGACGGCGCTGCCAGGCCGGTGGGTTCCCCCCAAGGAGTTGCCGGTCTGGCAGTCTCTTTTAATAGTGTTTGCCAACACAGCCGCAATAGACCCAAGTGACTAGTTCTTGCGCCGACTCAATCACCCAACGCGTCGCTTTGGCTCGCCGTCCTGATCTCATCAGCCACGCTCTGAAGTGATTCTGCCGACAGCGATACCTAGTCCACTCTTAGCCGGTGCAATACGATTTCCCCACCGTCAGCACTGATCGCGAGGACGGTGTGGTGCGGATGCTCGCTAAATACCTGTGACAAGGCGGGCACTCGGCCCGGTCTCGGCTGGCACACCAGGACGTCCAGTTCCGTTCTCCGTAGCAGCAACAGCAGTTGCACACCGCTACACTGCGGTTCTGCAATGACTTCCATGTCCGGCTGGAGCTTTAACGCGTCTCGGATCGCCTGCACAGCTTGTGTTTGAGCGACGGAGAAAAGGACTCGTATCGGTTGGTTAGGTCTGTGGGTCGGCGCCATGCTGCAAGCTGAGTGCACTCGTGGCGTGGCGGGAATAGACTCTGAGATTCAGTTGGCGCTTGAAGAAGTGACTAGCAGCTCTGGGTATTGCAGACAGGAGATCTAGTCCGAACGATCCATGCTGTGCTGGGCCTTGCGGCGATCGCCCCTGATCGGAATGGACCCACGTCCGTGCATCAACGCAGCGGCCGCGCTGCGCCGATGAACGTCGAGTTTCTCGAGAATACTGTGTACGTGGTTCTTTACGGTTGCCAACCGCCGGCTCGAATCCGGAAGCTCGGACTAGCGCTAACCGTCGTGGGGAGATGCAAACGAGCGAGCGGCTCGTGTAAGGTACAGGAAGATAGAAAGCCCCGAGCGCCGCGAGACGCTCGGGGCCAGGCAAAGGGTCATTTCATAGACACTCGTACACAATCAGCACCTTCAATTGCAGTCCCGCCGTGCTCCTCCAGCAGGTTGCCACCCACCGTCAGCTCGACCATCTCTCCCGTATGTTGTGTCAGATCGAGCGCCATGACTTCGGGCGTACTGAACTTGAGCGTCATGTCCGTATAGCCGTCCCCGTTTACGTCATGGCAGCCACACAGTTCGCCCCCGTATGGCGTGCCAACATCCTCGTACTCCCAACGAAGTGGGGAGACCCCTACGTCGTCGAACCACAACGTCACTGTGGAAGGATCTATCATTGTCACGTCGAAATCCTCTGTACCCAGGATTGCAACGGGCAACACGCCCTTCGACTTAGTGTTGATTGGGTTCGGGCAAGAGCCGGGCTTGATGTCCACTGGCACTTCTATGACCGACACGGGACTGATCTTCTCCAGTGTCAGCAGCGCCCAGGTGGTGCAGAGCATTTGGTCGCCCCAATCGCAGTGAGGCCACGATCCGTCGCCGTTCTGCTGGTCCAGCAGTACCTGCGCAAACTCCTCGAACCAATCATGCTCAGGAGAGTTGTCCCCGTCGAGGTCTATCAGGTCGATGTTGCTGAATTCGAACCCCTTCATCAGCGTGTACATTGCCTGGTAGCTAGCCGGGTGAACGCCGTACCCCCACCCAGGATCTGTGTTGGTGTCCCGCCAGTGCCGCTCGATATAGTCCATGGCGTCGCCGAACCGCGCGACCGACATGTCGTCGCCGTAGTACGTCATTTCGAAGACGAGGTTGCCAGTCTTGAGCTCGTTACACCAACCGCCACCCGGGGTGTAGTATGAGCACCCGTCATTGGCGTCACCGTCGACCGGGTCTTGCATCACTCCGATCCATACATTGAGTTCGGTGCGCACCCATGCAGGTACCGTACAGCCAAAGTTCTCCGCAGCAGCTAGTCCCAACACGGCGTAACCGCCGTTCGAGTTGTCAGTCCAATCGCTGCCGTTGTTGATGTCGCTGTAACCCCATCCACCCTCGGCGTTACCGAGGTCGCCTTGGGCAAAGGCCATCCAGTCGGCCGCATCCTGCGCCATCTGTTGGAACGTCTCTCCTCCTTCCATCCGTTCGGGGGTGCCACTGGCTTCGAGCGCCATCAGGCACACACCTGTCGTGTAGACCCTGTGTGAAGAGAATCCCGAGTCGAAGTACTTCCCAACTCCATTGCCATTTACGTCCGGGTCGTCCATGGTGCCGGTCGCTCCGCCCGTATGGTCCTGAAGACTCAACCCCTGTGTCCCGTCCCAATTGAACACATACGCCCAACCATGAAGCACGTTGCCGGAGTACTCGTACTCCGGATCGAATGGGTTGGAGCCAATCTCCCACGCCATGTCCTGTAGCTTTATGAGGGCAAAGCACGTGCGGGCCACCTTGTCGAATGATCCCCAACTCCCGTCTCCATTCTGATGTGCGGCCAGCCAGGCTACTCCGCTTGCGACCGCTTCGGCTATTGCTTCATCTTGTTCGTCGGTCACGACACTGTACACCGGCTCCGGTACATTGGTGATTGACTGCTCGTCGCATGCCAGTGCGAGTGCAACAGCACACAGCGGCAAGATCCGAATGAACCTCATGACGCGCCTCCTTTGGAATGTCGATGACTTGCATCAACGGCCCAGATATCGTCGTCAGGCGGGCGTATACTGCGGCGTCTGTCCGGCGACCGGGCCGTGAGGCCACCGAAGGTCGGAGCCTTTATTACCTTGCTGCCCTGCGGCCACAATAGACCGAAGTGCCTAGTTCTTCCGCCGTCTCAGTCACCCAGCGCGTCAGCTTGGCTCGCCGTCCTGATCTCATCAGCCAAACTCTGAAGTGATTCTGCCGACAGAGATACCGAGTCCACTCTTAGCCGGTGCAATACGATTTCCCCACCGTCAGCACTGATCGCGAGGACGGCGAGGTGCGGATGCTCGCTGAAGACCTGTGACAAGGCGGGCACTCGGCCCGGTCTCGGCTGGCACACCAGGACGTCCGGTTCCGTTCTCCGTAGCAGCAACAGCAGTTGCACACCGCTACACTGCGGTTTTGCAATGACTTCCATGTCCGGCTGGAGCGACAAGACGTCTCGGACCGCCTGCGCAGCTCGTGTTTGAGCGACGGAGAAAAGGACTCGTATCGGTTGGCTAGGGCTGTGGGTCGGCGCCATGCTGCAAGCTGAGTGCACTCGTGGCGCGGCGGGAATAGACTCTGGGATTCAGTTGGCGCTTGAAGAAATGACTAGCAGCTCTGGGTATTGCAGACAGGAGATCTAGTCCGAACGATCCATGCTCTGCTGGGCCTTCCGGCGATCGCCCTTGATCGGGATGGACCCTCGTCCGTGCATCAACGCTGCGGCCGCGCTGCGCCGATGAACGTTGAGTTTCTCGAGGATACTGTGTACGTGGTTCTTCACGGTCGCCAACCTGATGTTCAACCGGCCTGCTATTTCTTTGTTCGAGAGACCCTGCTCGATCAATTCCACGATCTCGCGTTCCCGGTCTGTGAGGCTCGCGCCAAACACGCCGTGATCCCGGCTGCTCACGACTGTGGCAAGCCGGCGGCTCAACATCGCCGCGATGCGTGGCCTGCAGTAGAGTTCGCCCCGCAACGCGCCCCGAATGGCAGTTGTCAGATCCTCGAGTGAACCGTCACGCGGGACATAGCTTGCCGCACCGGCTTCTACGCACTCCACTACGTGATGCTCGGTTTCGGGTACGGAAAAGGCTATCACGCACGTGTTCTCATGCTGGTGGGCGACGAGATGGATCGCGGACACACTACCCGCCGTGCCGTAATCGACCAGGAGGACATCGGGACTCGCCGTGTCCAACAGCGACTTCAGTTGTTGCGAGTTCTCGACCGCTTGGACGGCGTCGACTTCAGGGTGCGCGCCCAGCACTTCAGTGAGGCACTCACTGAGGATACACAGATCGGTAAATACGACAACGTGCATGGTCGACCCGGAATCGTTTCTGTAACGTTAGGGCTTCCCACCCAAGGTCGAGGTCACGTCGTCTGTCGGGCGTCGATCTGCTGCGTTTGACACGGCGGCTTTCTGGCGGCGAGACCGTGCTGTTACGGGCCACAAACGTACGACAAAACATAGCAATGCCCGGTCAATTCGCGGTCAATCGCCGAGCAAGAGCCGACGGAGGGGTCTATCACAATGTCCTCTTTAGGGACACCACTAATCTGCTGCCGCTATCGGTATTGGCAAGGCTTGTCGACGCACCACAACCAGATAACCACATGTAAATGTGAGGTACACTTCGGGTATCCTGCTCTCGAGACCTTCGCTATCAGTCTCTCCTTCCATCTCCGCCATATCCACGCCGAACTGCTCCATCATCTGCTGCGTCCTACGTTGTTGCTCCTCCATGTCGGCTCGGGAGTACTCCAAGTACGTCTCCTCTTGGGGGTTGACCAGGCGAAACGTTCCGCTTTCCAGGTCGTACACCATGTACGCTTCTTCTTCGTTCCCTCCAGCGATCCGCACCCGTGATCCCTTCACGTGAACGGTGCTTTGAGTGATGTCGGCTTCGCCTGCGGCGGCCATGGATTCGATACGCTCCATCGGAAGGTCGAACAGCTTGCGGGCTTGAGCGGGCATAGTATTTGGCTTCGTCGGAGTAATCCGGCTCGGCCTCCTCGTTCCAGAGCAGCCCTTGCAAGAACTCGAGGTTCACGTGAATACTCCTTGCTTGATGGTCCCCTCGAACTCTTGAGCGAGAACCACATTGGGAGGGAGCGTCAGGGCGAAGATGGATGTGCACGTCGCGAGCTTGGTTGCCATGATACAACTCCGTTGGTGAATTGTTACTCGTGCCGTCGGTGAAGCCTCTTCCTGCCCGACCCTTCAATTGACTAACAGATTTCTGCACCCAAAAGGCTCGCGGAAAATCGGACGATCCAGTTGGGTGCCCTTTTCCTGTTTCAAGATTGACGAGATGTGGCACCGGTTCACTACACGGAGGAACGCATGCGACACACACGATCGCTGGCGCTGACCCTGGGAGGTCTTGCGACCCTGTTCTCGATCGTCCCGGCCGCACCCGGGTCAGCGCAGCAGAAAGCGGCGAGCGGGGACCTCACGGAGTACGTCGCAGTGGGACGGGACGGCACCGTGCTCTACTCCCGCGATGAGGGCGCCAACTGGACACTCGTGACTCCAATCGATTCGTACATCAACGGCGTCGTATCGGACAACCGCGGCCGCTTCGTGGCGGTT
>JBDGZZ010000170.1:0-14689 GCA_039588335.1 Gemmatimonadota bacterium
CCAGGAGTGGTCGACCAGATCACTCGAGAGTGTGCTTGCGCCCAACGGTTACGCCGTGATGCGGGCCTATACAGCCAAGGCCGGTTTGGAGCGGGCCGTGGCACACCCCCCCGATCTGGTGTTTGTGAGTAGCAGCCTGCCGAATGCTGAGGGAATAGGGTTATGTCGGGCACTGCGCGATGAGGCGGGACTGACGGCCAGCACGCCCATCCTGATGACGAGTCCGGATCACCCCAATCGTGATCTGAGACTCACCGCCCTTCATGCCGGTGCCTGGGATCTGATTTCATTCCCGGTTGACGCCCAAGAGCTGATATTGAGGCTCGACGCCTACGTTGCCGCCAAATTCGAAGCCGATCAGGCACGGGAGCGTTGTCTGGTAGACGATCCTACAGGCTTCTACAATCTCCGCGGTTTGGAGATACGAGCCCAGGAACTCAGATCGCAGGCCTATAGAGAGCACAAGGCTTTGGCTTGCGTCGTGATCGCGCCCGTGCTGGAGACCGAAGGTGAAGACGGTGAAGCAGTGCCGGACGGAGCCCAAGTGGCGGCGACCGTGCAGCGGTTGGGTCGTGCATTGAAGTCTGCCGGACGCATATCAGACGCGATAGGGAGGCTGGGCCAGTGCGAGTTTGCCATCGTGGCGGCCAACACCAATGCTGAAGGGGCAACACGGCTGGCAGAACGACTAGCAGCCGCTATCAGGGAAACCGAGCCGGAAGGGACTTCTGACCAACCTGAGCTGCTGGAGCTGAGGGCAGGCTACGATGCGGTGCCGAACGTGCGGGAAACTCCTGTGGAGGCCAGAGATCTAATGGCCCATGCTACCATGGCCCTGAGGAGTGCCAAGGCCAACGGTGAGAGCGGGTGGATTCACGGTTTTGAGGCAGGCGGTTAGCTGCTGACCCCTAACTCCTCTTCCCTCCCCCCAGCAGAGCGCGCTCCTTCTTCCCGCTTTCGTCTTCGCTTTCGTAGCCCGGCAGATAGTACGAGTAGTAACGGTAATGACGGTAGGCCGAGCCCTCTCTCACGTCGTTCAAGACCGCACCCAACACGCGCACCGGCAACCGGTCGAGAACGTCCAGCTTGGCCTCAGCGAGTTCCCGATCGGTGGAGCCTAGGCGAAGGACCATCATCAGGTTCCCAGTGACGGTTCCCAATGCGAAGGCGTCCACTCCAGCACCCAGCGGCGGGCTATCGACTATGATGACGCTGTAACGCGATCGCAGGCTCGTGATCAGCTCCGTCATAGCTGCCGAACTCAGAAGCTCAGGGGCATCAGCGGTGCGAGTGCCGCAGCCTACGAAGTGGAGCGATGGATAGGTCGTCTCCTGAATGGCCTCGTCGTGCCCCACCGATCCCGCCAGCACATCCGTGAGGCCCGGCTTACGCGTCTGGTTCAGCACGCGGTGCAGCGCGCCGCGCCGCGCGTCGCCGTCGATCAAGACGGTCCGGTGACCACTGTCGGCAAAGGCAAGCGCCAGGTTTGCCGACACGAACGACTTCCCATCTCCTGGGCCAGGGCTGGTGATCGTGAACACAAGAGGTCCGGCAGATCCGTACGCATGAACCACGTTTAGCCTGACGCCGCGGATCGCCTCAACCACCGGGGCCGAGTCACTGGCACCACCACCGTTCCCACCGCCCTTCAGGCGCGGAACAACCCCCAGCAGAGTGAGCCCGAGGCCCGTGGTGACCTGATCCGGGTAACGGACCCGGCGATCGATCCGGTCCAGGAGAACCGCACCAACTAACCCCAAGGCCAATCCGGCCGCGAAACCCATCATGACAATCCGTGGCTTCTGATTGGATATGGATCGCTGCGGCACGACAGCCGGATCGAGTATTTGCAGATCGGCGATGCTGCTGGCTTCTGCCAGGCGAGCTTCCCCGTGCCTCTGTTGCAGCATCGTGTAAAGTGTCTCGGCTACGGTCTGCTCCCGTCGCAACCTGGCCTCGTTAATCATGCGCGGCGGAATCCGACGTAGCTCATCGGAAGCCGTGGCAAGTCTCTCATCCAGCACTGCCTCACGCGATCCGAGTTCAGTAATCAGGCTCCCTAGCAGGGCTGGGATAGTAACCGCCCCGAGTTCTTGAACGTCCGATCGGGCCTGCTGCACCAACTGATGCTCTTCGGTGTAACGCAGTCGGAGCGCTCTCAACTCCGCCTGCTTGTCGGTGAGTTCGTCCATTGTGCGGGTCAGTTCTGACGAACTCTGCACGGCCCGCAATACGTCCAACGCATCGGTAGACAGGCCCGAGTCTCCGGCTGCAGCCAGTACGCGCTCGATTTCAGCACGCTCCCTTCCCATCGCATCTCGGTCGATTCTCAGATCGAAAAAGCGGCTGAAAACCGGATCCCGCGTTTGCGCGAGGCCGCCCGCTACCGGTCCAGTCTGATCGGACGGCATAGTGATGGTGTTGATACGGAAATTCTCCAATGCGTCGTCGGCATTGCGCAGCGCACGTTGAGCCTGGCGGAGCTGCTCCTCCAATATGTCCGCCTTCTCTCTCAGCTTCTCCCTGCCCAGCTCGGTCGCGAGTGCGACATGCCGCTCCACCACCGAGTTCACGGTGGCGGCAATCAACTCGGGGTCTGTGCCGGTCAACTCTATCCTGAGGAAGTTCCCGTTCGGATCTATGCGAGGCTGAAGCTGGCCAGCCAGAGACCGGGCGGCATCTCGAGGTATAGTGACCCAGAATGCGACCTTGTCTCCAGGGCTGAGCGCGGTGGGTGGTGGAACCCACGCGAATCCCAGCTGCAGACCCAACGTATCCCCCGGTGCCCCAGTCTCGACCAGTATTCCCTCGGCCGTGCGCAAGCCGAACTCGTCACCATCCCGATTGACCTCCAAGACGTAACCTCCCGCCACGAGGTTAGACCCGGTCAGAGTGAAGGTATTGAAGACCGGTTGGTACTCTCGAGATTGGACACTCAAGTACAACTTCAGCTCCTCGACAACGTGATCGAGTACGACATACGATTTGATCAACTCCACCCAGGCATAGCTCTGGAGGAGCTGCTCGGATTGGAGGGGGCCTCTCAGCTCTTGCTGCCTAGCCCCCGGCGCCGAGATCCAAATGGCGGCCTCGGCCATGTACTCGACCTGCATGAACCGGGATCCCAGCACTCCCCCAGCCGTTCCCAGTGCTACCGAAAGGAAAATGAACCACTTGTGGCGGAACAACGCAGCAACGTACCGACGCCAGTCGGTCGCCGGCTCGGGCTCTGGAGCGACCTGAGCCCACGACGGCTGTGACGGCGCCAACGGGTATTCGCCACCCAACCCCGGGACGGCTGGAGTTTGTTCTGGAACGGCCGGTAGGTGATCGGACATTGTCTCTCTCTCGGTACTCCTTGATAAGCCACACTGTGAGGGCCACAAACCTGACTGCGACCGACGTAGCCATTTGCCTCCTGCAATACTAGGGCCGCAGATGACGCATCGGACAAGCGGCGGCCGACTTCGACCCTGCCGGACCCTTGTGCACATACGGGGCCGAATCGCCGCGGGGGTCTCCGGACCCACGGCTGCCGCGGGACGATCGTCCTCTCCGATCAGGCAATATCCCCTTTGCACCTAGGGAAATCGGTGAATTTGGAACTCCATTGTCGCAAGTAGACATCAGTCGTATTTTGCCGTCGCAGATAGTGTGGCTGTGACGCAACACACTGAACGGTGAGAAAACCTCCTTAAAGTGCTAACTGCCTCAGGGCAGCGCTCTTGCTGGTTTTGGCACTTGGCCTGGCGTGTGCATTGAAGAGCCAGACAGCACGGCAGCGGGCCATAATCTGGCCGCCGGTCAACAGCGATTTAGAGATCATGGAGTAAGCTCATGACGTCTTCACGTCCACGAACCGCGAGAGACAGCCTTGGCGACAGCACGGTGCCGGGGTTCGCAGAGCTGGATCAAGAGGCCAAGCTCAGCTTGAGAATTCTGGTCGTCGACGACGAACGGACCTTGAGGGAGAGCTGCAGGTCGTTCCTCGGCAGCGAGGGCTACAGCGTTGAAGTCTGCGGGAAGGGATCGGAAGCCCAGGATCTCCTGCGCCGACGGACGTTCGACATAGTACTGATAGACCAGTACATGACCGAGGTGCCCGGGGATGAGCTGCTCCAGACATGTCTTGGCAAGAGCCCGGAAACAGTGTGCATCGTGATGACGGGAAATCCGTCAGTTGAGGCGAGCTTCACGGCACTCCGGGGTGGCGCATGGGATTATCTCCCCAAGCCGTTTGCGGCGACGCAGCTCCAAGTGTTGATCGGTCGGGCCGCGCACACGGTTCTGGTATCGCGGGAATCCCGAGAGATGCACATGGCCGCCGCCCGCGAGTTCGGGCACAGCGACAAGGTGACTGTGTTGGGTGTGGCCCCGATCTTCAAGCGAGCCATCGAATTGGCTCGTAAAGTGGCGCGGACCAACGCCTCCGTGTTCCTGAACGGAGAAAGTGGAACCGGCAAGGAGCTAATTGCCCAGTTCATTCACCACTACTCGCGCCGCAGTAGCCGTCCGCTAGTAGCAATCAACTGCGCGGCATTACCGGAAGGACTCCTCGAGTCGGAGATGTTTGGCCACAGGAAAGGAGCCTTCACTGGTGCGGTCAGGGACAAGCCCGGTCTGCTAGAGGCCGCCAACGGCGGCACCATGTTGCTCGACGAAGTCACCGAGATGTCCAAACCGATTCAGGCAAAACTGCTCAGAGTGATCCAGGACGGTGTGGTCCGCCGAGTAGGGAGCGAATCGGTAGACGCAGTCGTCAATGTGCGGTTCATTGCCGCCACCAACCGCGATCCAAAGGAGGCCGCAGAACAGGGTGTCCTGCGAGAAGACCTATTCTATCGACTTCGCGTCGTACCGATTGTAGTTCCTCCGCTGAGAGAGCGTCAGATAGACATTCCCCTGTTGGCGAATCATTTTCTACGGTACTATTGGAGCCAACATCGAGACCCCGGGGAACGTCACCCCGAGTTGGCGGAAAGTGCGGTCCAAGCACTGTGTCACTACGAGTGGCCGGGCAACGTGAGAGAGTTGCAGAATCTGATCGAGCACCTGGTAGTATTGGCAGAGCCAGGCAGTCAGATTCAGCCTGGTGACATACCTTTCATTGGTGGTGACGGTCACAGAAGCGAGGAAGGCGGCCTCGTATCGTTGGGCGCAGGAACGGCCGAGGAGCCGTATCATCAGGCGCGCGATCGAGTATTGGCTGATTTCGAGCGTACGTACCTCACGGCGCTGGTGAACCGTGCGGCTGGGAACATGTCGAAGGCGGCTAGACTCGCGGGCGTAGACAGAACCACTCTGTACCGGCTGATGGAGAAGCACGGTCTCCAGCGCGAGACCATCATGATTGATGGCTCGTAGCAAGCGGCAACCCGTGGCCGCGGGTCAACCCTGGGGCGGTGCGGCATTACACTCAAACGTCTGGGACGAGCGCGGAGTTGCGGATGGCGATGGACAAGGGAGGGATGATCGCGGAGCATACGAGTCTGACGCACTTGAGGTTGGCGGTTGACCGCGTGCTCGAAACGAGCGTCGTCGGCGCTCCAGATTCCACAGACGTCGCTGGACTGCTCGAGGCCATTGTAGAAGAAGCAGGCAGCGAATCTCCAGCAGCACCAGAACCCCGTCTACAGACTCCCCAATGTCGGAGACTGCTCGATGCGCTGCGTGTTGAGGTCTTGAACCAATGGACGTTGGGCGGGCCCGAAAAGGAATCCGAAGAAATCCTGGGCACGCTGGTCATATTGGAACGGATGCGAATTGCCACCGACAAGGAGCCGGAACAAGGGATAACTGACCGCCTCATGGGGTCTCATGGCTTGGATCTCGTCGTTCAGGTGGCGCACGACTTGAGGTCCCCCCTCACTTCGATCCTGTTCCTCGCCGAGACACTGCAACGGGGACAAAGTGGCGACGTCAACGAGTTGCAGCACCGGCAACTCGGCTTGGTCTATAGCGCCGCCCTTGGGCTTTCCACCGTCACCAGCAACGTCATCGAGTTGGCTCGAGGCGGGAATCAGCTTTCCGATGACGAGCCGTCTCCTTTCTCAGTGTCTGACATACTCGAGTCTGTGCACGACATCGTGCGACCCATGGCGGAAGAGAAGGGCCTGATCATTCGACTGCTTCGACCAGTGAGCGATCATAGGCTGGGACATCCGCATGCTCTCTCGCGGGTTTTGCTAAACCTCACCACCAACGGTCTCAAGTTCACAGAAGAAGGTTTCGTCGAGATCGTGGCGAAAGAGAGCAGCTTGACACAAATCGAGTTCTCGGTGCGCGACACCGGGCCCGGGATCAACAACAAAACTCTGGAAACCCTATACCAACCGTTTAGACCTTCAGGCGACGGTCGGGGTTACGATTTCTCGGGAACGGGGCTCGGTCTGGCACTCTCCCGACGACTCGTGGAAGCCATGGGTTCTGAGTTGAGAGTCGAAACCCGTCCTGGTTGGGGAACCCGTTTCTACTTCAACCTGGAACTGAGAACCGCCGAACAATCCTGACGCAGGGGACAAAAACAGCTCGATAACTGTCGCGATCCACCCACAATAGCTGTTTAACCACCACAGAATTACCCCTGATTCAGCACCGCAACAGGGCCATAACCCCTTTAAACACAAGCACTTGACATCCGAGACGCGGGCCAGGCTTCGCGCACGCAGTTTGCAACTCCGCTTGGCGTTCCGACGCGAGTCGACCGCTAATTGCGATCGCAGACCAGTTCACGCGCAACGATCGGAGTCGAGTGACCTCAGCAAGATTTGGAAAACGTTCCGGCAAGGCGCCCGGTACGAAAGAGCCCCGACACGCTACCGATTCACACAGACCACGTGAAACGGCGCGCCGAGCGGTCAACGTGTCCGCAGCCTTGATCGGGGTGATTCTGGCCATCCCTCTCATGATCGTCATCGCATTCATAATCTTGCTGAGTTCGAAGGGTCCCATCATCTATGCTCAAACCAGGGTAGGTGTCGACAGACGCAGTGGAAGGGAGCGCCGGACTCGCTCTCGGAGCCGATTGAGCTGCCGTCGCTGGAGGAACCAGGGCGGGACGCCCTTCACGATCTACAAATTCAGAACGATGCGGGCTACCCCGGGTCTCGAGGAAGACCAGGTCTGGGCCAGTCCAGATGACCCCCGTATCACTCGGGTGGGTCGGATTCTCAGAAAGTACCGCCTGGACGAAATACCACAGCTAATCAACGTGCTTCGCGGAGACATGAACCTCGTTGGCCCGAGGCCGGAACAACCCGAGATTTTCGCCCAGCTGAGTGACAAGATAGAAGGCTACGAACACCGGCAGCGGGTGCTACCGGGTATCACTGGATGGGCTCAGGTCAATCAACACTACGACACGAATGAAGAGGACGTGCGACGCAAGGTGGCCTTGGATCTCCAGTACCTCGACCGGCGCTCGGCTGCGGAGGATCTGAGGATCATGGCCAAGACTGTGCCGGTGATGATGCTCCGGAAGGGCGCATGGTGACCTAACTGCAGCGGGCCATTCTCGGCGGCGTGCCGAGTCAGCCACGTAATGCGCCAGTCCCAGCTTCCATGGGGTTGGCGCTTTCTAGTGCTCATATGCGATCCGGCGTGTACTCCGGGTCCGAATTTCATGATATTGCAGCATCTTTGCTGGAACCAGGAGAACTGCAGTGCGTGTAACTTGGCCCGGGTGGAAGAAACAAGCTGATTTCCTGCGCTCGACGGCTCGTCCGGCTTGGCGGCTGCTAAAACGAATGACTCACCGGCTGCTGTATCCCCTCAGGCATCGCCTCGCGCGCCGCACCGCCAAGAGAGTGGGGACGCCCCAGTCGATCCTGTTCGTGTGCCTTGGCAACATCTGCCGCAGTCCCTACGCTGCGAAGGCAATTCTACGGGAGTTGCCCTCGAGTTGGACCGCTCTCATGCGGGTGGATTCGGCCGGATTCATCGGGCCCAATCGTCCTTCGCCGCGGCATGCCAACGAGGTAGCTGCCGAACGCGGAGTCGATCTCTCCGATCACCGCTCGAAGCTGATCACGTCAACGATCATAGACTCAACAGCACTGATAGTGGTGATGGAGCCCTGGCAGAGGCGTGATGTGCTGCGAATGTCCCAACGACGCAATGCTACGGTGATAGCGCTCGGCGACCTTCGCCCCCAAGCGGGCGACAGGCGCGCGGTTCTCGATCCCTTCGATGGCAAACGGGAGTTGTTCGAGAGGAGCTACGATGACGTCGACGTGTGCATAGAGCAACTCGTAACGATCATCACCGATTCACAATACTGATGGTCCCGTCCAGCCAGCTATCGTAGACGTTGGCAGTCATGATCACTTCGGTTTTGGCTGCAATCTGACCGTCTTTCGCGCCAGTTGTCTACCTAGGGTGCCAGAACCAACTCGACAGTTGGTGCGAGGAATGGTCTCAAGACCGGCCATAGCCCGTTGCACCTACGCAACATCGATGGAATGTGGGTAAGCGTCGCGTCCTAACGCGCAGGCTTTGATCTTGCACAAGCGACAGCGTTAACTTGAGTGTTATCCTTGCCGAATCAGTGGGCGAGCAGCTTAGGCTAGTTACACGATGAGTTGGGCTCCTTCCTGGGAGCGAAGGTGGCTCCCTGGACAGGATAGGATTCACGATTACGCCAGCGATTTCGGCTTGTGAGAGGGCAAGAATGACATCTGCGATATCTCCACGGTTAGGGAGCCGCAATCCAACTCGGGCGGCAAGTGCGGACAAACGCTCGGTCAATGGCGTGAGGCTGTCTTTCGATCCCATGCGACTGGCGTTGATTGCAGGTGCACCAGCATTTTGGATTCCTCACTGCGCTACGGCCCGCACTGGTGCTAGTGGCCGCAGCTGTACTCTACGCGGTCGTCAAACCCAAGCTGCTTGTACGGGGGAATATCCTACAGACCTGGCCAGCGAAAGTGGTCCTCGCCTTGGGTGTGATTGCGTGCCTCTCGGTTCCGTTCGGCCTCTCGATCGGCCGATCAGCGATGTACATAATCAGGGACTACTCAAAGGTCCTCATCTTCGGATTCCTGCTGATTGCCGCTATCAGGAATGTGCGAGACCTCGCAACGATCATATGGGGGTATGTGATCGGATGCGGGGCATTGGCCTGGTTATCACTGTTTGTGTTCGGGCTGTCCTTATCCTTTGACAGTTCCGTATACCGTCTCAACGATCTCTACGGGTTCGATGCCAACGACGTGGGGTGCGTGATGCTGATTGGGCTCGCCCTAACCCTACTGTTGTTCCAGGCCTCCAAGGGGCGAAGTCGAATCCTAGCAGGCGTGATTCTCGTCGCAATCGGTGCTACCATCGCCAAGACGGGATCACGGGGGGCGTTCGTCGGAATGGTCATCGTCGGGGCATACCTGCTGATCGCGTTAAAGACTGTATCTGCAGCTAAGCGCATTGCTTTCGTGGCAGTTGTCGGCACCGCCCTCATCTTCGCTGCGCCACCCGGATACTGGGAACAAATGAGGACATTGGCGAACCCCACCCAGGACTTCAACTGGAGTGATGTTGACGGTCGCCGTGCTGTGGCAGAACGCGGTATGGGATACATGTTGCAGCGCCCGTTTTTCGGAGTAGGCATTGCCAATTTCCAGTTGGCCGAGGGTACAATGTCCGAAAAGGCTCGAACCCGTCCCGCCGGTGCCGGTATCCGGTGGGCGGCCGCGCACAACTCGTACGTGCAGATTGGTGCGGAACTGGGAGTTCCAGGATTGACTCTCTGGCTCGTGCTCCTCTTCGGTGGCATCTGGTCCATGATTCGGTTACGAGCTCGATTGCCGAAGCACTGGGTAAGGGGCAACCCCGAGGAGCGATTTCTGTATTTAACGACGCTATATATCCCTGTGGCTCTCTTGGGCTTCGCGGTGACCTCTTTCTTCGTGTCCTTTGCATATCTGGATCCTATCTACATAATCGCAGCGCTTATGGCAGGCCTTTACGTTTCAGTAGACGCCAAACTGAAATCCAGGCCGGCATCTGCAGTGGCGGTGGCGCCAGTGGAGCGACGCGCGTTCAAACAGCGAGGGGGATACCTGAGGCCGTCGGCGCAACGCAACCGGTGAAGTCGCTGGTCGAAGCAGTCCTGGTGCGCGGTGGAGTAGCCCACCTGGCGCGCCAGTTTCGTAAGAATGGCACCTTAGTTCTGGCATACCACAACATCGTGCCAGACGGTGAGCCGGTTACCGGTGACCTTTCCCTCCATCTGACTCAGCAGCGATTCGCCGAGCACCTGGACTTACTCGTCAGATACTGCGATGTAATCCCGTTGGACTCAGTCTTCGGCCACACCGCCGACACTAGGCGGCCAACAATCGCGATCACATTCGACGACGCCTATCGCGGCGCGGTGACCGCTGGGGTGAGCGAGCTCGTGAGGCGAGGGCTTCCCGCGACGGTTTTTGTGGTTCCTTCATTCATCGGAGGACATTCGTTCTGGTGGGACGAATTGATACCGGCAGCGGAGAAAGAGGCTCACGAATTCCGCGAGCGGGCGCTGGGTGAACTGAGAGGGCGGGATGCGGACATCAGGTCGTGGGCGGCAACGCAAGGGATGCAGCCGCAGCGACCGCCCCAACATGCTGTCGCTGCCGCGGAGGAAGAACTCAGAGCAGCCGCGGTGCAACCGGGGATAACGCTAGGGTCTCACACTTGGAGCCACCCTAATCTGAGCCGCCTCAAGGAGAATTCTGTCAAGGAAGAGCTTACTAGGTCCCGTGAGTGGCTCACGCAACGGTTTGACTCAGTCATCCCCTGGCTCGCCTATCCCTATGGACTTGCATCCCCAATGGTCGAGCAAATTGCGGCCGCAACTGGACATCGTGCCGCACTCCGCGTGAGCGGCGGCTGGCTCCCGACGACGGACTGGAGTGCCCTTGCGTTGCCGCGGTTAAACGTGCCGGCAGGGGTGTCATCACACGGGCTTACACTGCGGCTGTCCGGTATCATGAGGCACTAATGCAATCGGTTCTCGTCACCGACGGGGAGCAAAGGTCGGCCCTGGCGATCACGCGATCGCTGGGCAGCGCAGGATACGCAGTCTACGTCTGTTCGTCCAGGAAGCAATCGCTAGCCGGCGCGTCTCGTTTCGCATCCGCTGACATCACCGTGCCTGATGCACTGGCCGCCCCGACCGAGTTCGCCATGGCGCTTGAAGCCGTGCTGACGGAACGAGACATCGATGTGCTGGTCCCGGTAACCGAAGCGGCCATGCTGGCAGCTCTTCCTGCTCGAGGCTCGTTCCCAAACGTCGCGATACCGTTTCCCGATCTCGACACATTTCGGCGAGTCTCCGACAAGGCGGCAGTGATGGATGCCGCGTTGAGCGTGGGTGTTTCGATACCGCGTCAGACAACACTGGGCGAGCAAAAAGAACGCGAGATACTCGACCAAGCCGCACTGGACTTCCCACTCGTGTTGAAACCAGCCCGCTCAGTCGCCGAGCAGGAGGGTAAACGGTCCAAATGGGGTGTCCGGCACGCCGCTGACTGGAACGAATTGAACTTGCACCTCGATCAACTGCCACCGGTCGCCTACCCGCTCCTGCTGCAACAGCGGATCGTGGGCCCCGGCGTCGGTATCTTCCTCTTGGTTTGGGAAGGCGAGATAATCGCGTCGTTCGCGCACCGTCGTCTGCGCGAGAAACCACCAGCCGGCGGTGTCAGCGTCTATCGCGAGTCAATCACGGCCGACCCTCAACTCGTGAAACGGTCAGCCGCACTGCTAGAGCGCTTCGGATGGCAGGGAGTGGCCATGGTAGAGTACAAGGTCGAGGCTGAATCCGAGACGCCGTACCTGATGGAGATAAACGGTCGGTTCTGGGGATCGCTGCAGCTCGCGACGGATGCAGGTGTCGACTTCCCTGGCCTGCTCCTGCAGTGCGCTACGGGGGAAACACCGCAGCCCGTCCATTCCTACCGCAGCGGAATACGCAGCCGCTGGTGGTGGGGCGAGGTCGATCACCTGCTGGCCCGACTGCGGCGTTCTGCTGAATGGCTTGCCCTACCTCCGAACTCGCCGAGCCGGTGGCAGTCCGTCGGCGAGTTCCTCAAGCTGTGGCGTCCAGGTGACCGCTACGAGGTGCTGCGATTGAGAGACCTGCGCCCCTTCCTGCGTGAAACCATTGACTGGTTTCATGGCCGCTGATTCGGCGACCTTACCAGTTGCCACAATGCACCGCATCCGAGTCCTGCACGTGATTCAGAACCTCAACTACGGGGGAATGGAGCGGCTCCTAGCAGACATCGTACGCCGTGTAGATAGGGAGCGGTTTGAGAGTCACGTGCTATGCCTGGAGTACTTTGGCAGATTTGCGGACGGCCTAGCAGAGCGCGCGGAGCTGCATCTCGCCGCGCGCCAGCCCCGTTATTCGATGATCTGGCCCGGCCGGCTTGCCGCACAGATTCGTGGCCTTCGACCCGACGTGATCCACACCCACTCCGGTGTCTGGTACAAGACCTCTTTTGCCGCGAGACTGGCAAGGGTCCCCCGCCTGATTCACACCGACCACGGCCGGCCGTCACCCGACCCCTGGCTCTTCCGCATGCTTGATGGCCTCGCCTGCCGCCGCACTAGCGTGGTCGCGGCAGTCTCGGAAGTGTTGGCCCGACAACTGGAGGACACGGTGGTCCGAGGGTCGTGCCCTATCGAGGTCATTCCGAATGGGGTCGACACCGACCTGTTCCGCCCACGCCCTGACAACGGAGTCTTGCGGCGGGAATTGGGTCTGGCCCCGGAAGTACCGATCATCGGAAGCATCGGTCGCCTCGAGTCAATCAAGGGATACGAGATCATGATCGAGGCCTTTGCGCATCTTTGTAAGCGGTTCGAGGCTGGGCCTCAACCAGTGCTGGTATTAGCCGGAGACGGCTCCGAACGGGAGAGACTCGAGGATCTAATCGCGTCGCGGGCCCTCGGCGACTCCGCACGCCTGCTAGGGTGGCGGGATGACGTGCATGATCTGCTCAGCGCGTTTGCCTTATTCACCATGTCGTCACACAGCGAAGGGACGTCGGTCAGCCTGCTCGAGGCCATGAGTGCCGGACTGTGTCCTGTGGTGACCGACGTAGGTGGCAACCGAGCAGTGGTGGGTGAAGACCTAGTCCACCGCTTAGTCCCGCCAGACAACTCAATTGCGCTTGCAGGAGCCTGGAGTGACGCAATCCACGATGGTCCCAGACGTGGTGCGGACGCGGAGACCGCCAGGAGCCGAGTGCAGGATTGCTTTAGTCTCGAGGCGATGGTGCGTTCTTACGAGAGGCTGTACAGTGCCGAGCCTAAGGCAGAGCACCCGTCGCAGTGAGTCAATCCTCGCGTCGGAGGATCTCTTTGACGCGCTCTAGGCCGGACACCACCTGTATAACGTACGGCAAGGAGTCAGGATACGTGAACCGCCGAATCCGGAAGGCGCCCAGCGGGTCGCGCTGCATTCTCGCCACGTCGGCGTATCCGTCCTCAGCCGCCAGGGCACCAAGGAATCCGAGTTGCTCTAGCGTGTTCATCTCCCGCTCTCCAAAGTCACCCCATTTCCCATTGGGATACGCGAACACGGGAACAGGATTGGCAGCCTCGTCACTCAAGCGGGCCCAAGATTGTGCGAGTTCTCTGTGAGACTGCTCGTCTGACGTGTGTGCCAGGATGGGGTGGGTGAGTGTGTGGGCTCCGAAACTCATCCCGCGCGCCTCACAGGCACGAAGTTGGTCCCACGTCATCGGTTCGTATCGGGCAGGCGGATCGGTCGGCAGATCCACTTCGGCTGCCGCGGCGAGCGCCGCGATCCCAGCCCGTCGGTCATCATCAGATACCTGCTTGCACCGGCCTATGAAATCGGCCATGGCACTGCGGCACTCTCCTTCATCGGCAAGTCGGTAGGTCAGTTGCGATCCAGCGAGGTCCACTGCAACCACCTGCCGGGTGACGGCAGAGAAAACGAACTCTATCTGATCCCACCAGAACCACATCGCTCTATCGAGGAAGCCGGTGACCACGAAAGTGGTTACCGGACAGTCGAATTCGGCAAATACAGGAGATGCGACGGTCGCGTGATCTCGGTAACCGTCATCAATGGTGAAAGCGACAGTACGGTTGAGCGGTGGTCCTTCACCTCGTAGACGATGAAACAGCGCGGTCAGCCCGGTTACGTCGTACCTCTTGCGCCGCAGGTAATCCAAGGTACGACGCAGTTCAGCAGGGTCATGGCCGTCCACACCAGAGTCCTGCTCGCGGAACCGGTGCAACATGAACACGCTGGCACGCCCTCTAGTGAACGAAGCGAAGGGAGCTGTGACCCCCGGAATCCGGAGGGTCCCAAGTAGCGTCTGCTTAAGCGTGGAGATCAATCTGCATCGACTCCGTTTCACACCGGTAATGTCAGGATATCCCACGCGGCATTCCTCTTGCCGTTTAACATAGTCCGATTCACGGCCGGCGTCCTAGAGACGTAAAACACTGTCACATAACAACTTGAACGACTCAGATCTCATAGGCACTGGTGATTCCGGGACGCCAGCAGACACTAGTTGTTGTGCCTGTACAACGCCGGATCGCACTATAGTAGTAGCCAAGAACCCTTCAACAATCGTGGGAAATCAGTGGACATAGCAATCGCGGTATTCGCCTCCTCTCTAGTGCTCGCTGCGTACCCCTACGCACTCTACCCGTTATTGCTGAGAGT
>JBDGZZ010000171.1:0-11802 GCA_039588335.1 Gemmatimonadota bacterium
CGGGACGCGTTCTAAGGAACACTGCGTTGCCTTTCAAGACACGTCGCGTGAGCGGCCGAGCCCGAGCTTCAGCTCCGGAATAGAGCGCTTGAGAGAGAAAACTCATTCCCTGGCGATCTGCTCCGGACCATCTCCCCCTAGGACGCTGCGTTCTCCTTCCGTGCCGGGAAAACCTGCTCTTGTGATAACGACAGGGTGTCATCTCCCAGCGGAGAACGCCATACTTCTGTCAAGCTAATCGTCAGTTGGAATGAACAAACATCGGCTGCGGACGCCATACCCCTATGATGCCTATCGTGAGTACATCTTAACTATACATCTACATCATCGCGACAACCTCTTTGTTTACTGTCATGCAAACACATTCCGTCCATAGTGTGACTTCGATCGGTAGGCCGCTGGATAGGAACGTTGCCACCAACAGGGCGGTGTTGCGATTGATGCCGATCGCGGGCATTGTCGCGGCCGTTGTGGCGCTCGAGCGCGGTGCTTCGTTACCTCGAATCATGTGGTGGGGAGTCGCCGGTGTTCTATTGGTCTTCGGCGTATGGGCTCTGACCCGTGAGCTTGCACCGGACGACAATCCCGCCGCGTTCGTATCGATGGGACTCGGATTCCTCACGCTACCACTGGTGATGCCACTCAGCTTTCTGGTGTTGTTCACAACAATGCTGCTGATCCGAATCGTGAACCGCACAGCGGGCTCGCCCGCGCGGGTCACAGACTCTGTCGCCATCACACTTCTGGTCTTTGCGGTGATGCATTTCACCGGCAACCCCGTGTTCGGATTTGTCGCAGTCGTGGCTTTCGTTTTTGATGCGGCATTGAGCGAGCCGCTCAGGAGACAAGGGATCTTTGCGGCAGTATGTCTGCTCGGTGCGGTGGGGTTCGCCGGGTTCTGGCGGGCTGTCTCGCTGCTGCCATCACCCCTGCATGCGGGTGTCGTATTGTTGCTCGCGGCAGTCACCCTGGCATACGTGGTGGCGTTGCTGCGGACTCGCGACGTCGAATCTCGCGGTGACGTGACCGGAATTCCTCTCGTAGCTTCACGCGTTCGGGCCGGAATGTTGGTCGCACTGTTGGTTCCGTGGCAGGCCTTGCTCTTCCAAGAGCGGGGTATGGCGCACACAGTGATGGTGTGGTCGGGTCTGGGTGGAGTCGCCGTGACTGCCGTCGTGATACGCCCACTGAAGAAACTCGCGCAGTCACGGTAGCAAGGATCGTCGACGAGCCGCTCGAGGCTTCCCTGTGCCTGGGGTGGCTCACCACTTGAAACCATCACGCCGACCGTTCTTCTTGTATCGCACAATGACCGCCTCCTCCATCTTATCGCCCGAGGATCAGGGCGCCACGTTCGTCGAGCTGTTCTTCGACTTGGTATTCGTGTTTGCGATCACGCAGGTGACGCACTATGCAGCGCATCATCTGGACGTGCGCGGCATCCTGCGCGCGGCGCTCGTGTTCTGGAAGCCTCCGCTTACGCTCATGTCTCGCAGGCAGAACGCGAAAGTCGTTAGGTGCTGTTAACAGTTAGCGGTAAATGAAGCAAAGGGGGAGTGGCCGCCGCCGAACCGGCGGCCACGCAGCCCCACTGAGGCAAGGCCCGTTGCTCGATCCTAGGCTGCCTGGCGGTCGAGTGCCCTGTCTTTGTTCCCACGCCCCTGACCCGATGAACTCATTGCCTTCGGTGTCAGCATCAGCAGAACGATGCCGACGACGGCCAGCGCCGGCACGTCCCCGATCAGGTGTCCTCGTTCTGCCGTGTCGCGTAGCGCTTGGACCGCCATGATACCCGCGTGAACGAGGCTTGACCACGCCGCGAACAGTATGAGACTCCGGTGCTTGTGCGGCGCGCGGGCGGCCAGGATGAGGAAGATCCCCAACGTCGCGTACACGCCTTGAAACATCTGCTCGTACTCATGCTGGTTGGGCTGCCATTGCCAGCCCGCCGGCCAGATCCGCATGAGAAGCCAGACCCCGAACACGAAGATCACGCCCACCACGGGCAGTACCGTACCGAGAACTCGCGCCTTCTGTTGATCAGTCATGACAACTCCTTCGTGATTGTGATGGTGTCGTAGTTGCGACCTGCAGCGCGTTGTTCCTCAGACTGGGGCAGGGATGGCGCCAAGCTGCACCAGAACGCCAAGACGGTCGAAGTTCGTCCAGCGCCTGACGATCTTTTGATTGCGGAATTCGAAGATGTACTGCGCTCCGAACGTCACCTCGGTCCCGGTTGCGGGGACGCCCCGGAACTCGGCTTCATGCGTACCCCGCACACTGAGACGCCAGGCGACTTTTTCTCCTTCGCCGATGAGGTCGTCGACTGTGATGTGAAGATCGGGAAAGGCCGTCCAGAGCCCGGAGTAGAACCGCTCCAGTCCCTCGAGGTCGAGCGGTTCCGGCGCCAGGCCGTGTGCCACGACTGACGGGTCGTGAATCTCGAACCAGCCTGACCGGTCGTCTACGTTGTTGAACGCTTCCGCGCCACGCATGAGGATGGCTTTGTGCTGTTCCACTGACATGGTGTCACTCCTTCTTTGGGGGACGAAGACGTCAGAACCGGCTCGCAATCGACAGGGTCTGACGAGCAATAACTGAGGGGTCGAAACTACAGACCGGTCTGTTCTTTTCTTCAGCAAAAAAAAAGTCCATTGCTTCCTGTTCGTCGCTACGCGGATGAAGAGGAAGCGGTCTTTGGTTGTAGCGTCTCGAGATAGGTATCGAGTACCCGGCGGCAGGCGTCGAATGGCAGGACGTCTTGCGCGTTTTTGGCGAACCCGACGGCCCCCATCAAGGCGGCGACGATGAAGGTGCCCGCCTCGTCCGGGTCGGACTCCTGGCTGACCGTACCCGCTTCCTGGCCTCCTCGGAGGCCCTCGGCAATGGTCTCCCGCCATTCTTGGAGGATGGCGGCGAGCCGCTGGCGAAACCCCTCGTCGACCCCGGACATCTCCTGGACCAGATTGTTGAGCGGGCAGCCCCGCTCGAGGATCCCGGTCTTCCGCAGCTCGTCTTCCATCCTGCGGCCCATCCTTCGGAGCGCCTCGGGCGGGTCGTCCGACTCCCGGAAGGGTTGGATGTAGCGCTCCCGCACCAGGGGCTTCACCCTCTCCTCGACCACGGCGTAGCCGAGTCCCTGCTTGTTCCCAAGTGGTGGTAGAGCGCTCCCTTGGAGACGCCGCTCGTAGCCAGGATCACCTCGATCCCAGCGGCCCGGAAACCGTGCAGGTACATCTCCTCAAAGGCCGCATCCAGCAGGGCCTCGCGCGCCTTTTCCGGATTGTGACGCTTACGCACCGGCCTAGTGTCCAGAGTCATACAGACCAGTCTGTTCATTTCCGGTCCCTCTGTCAAGATCGGACGCGGTTCCCGTCCGATCGGGCCGGCCTGACACCCAGCCATTATTGAAAGCCATAACGGTGTAGGTAGCCCGGTACTGTGCCCTCGGATAGAAGTCATAAAAAACGGTTGCTCTTTTTTAAAAACGAGTGTATGTTCGTTTTTAGGAGGTAACGATGCCTAAGGTCACCGAAGCCCATGTCGAAGCCCGCCGCTCCCAGATTCTAGACGCAGCCTGTAAGTGCTTCAGCGACAAAGGGTTCCACCAGACGACCGTGCGAGACATCTGCGATCGGGCGGGCCTGAGTGCCGGCGCGGTCTACGGGTACTTCAAGAGCAAGGACGAGATTCTCGAGGCTGTGGGCGAGCTGGGGCGGGAAAACACACGCGCCGCGCTGGGCTTGAGCCAAGTCCACGAGGCGGAACCGCCCTCGCTGACCGAGATCATCGGCAATGTGATGGGGTTCGTGGATTCGGAGATGATTCGCGAGAGCGCGCGGCTGGACGTGCGCATGTGGGGCGAGGCGTTGCACACCCCACAGCTACGCAAGCTGTTCCTCGCGGCGGGCGCCAACCTGATCGAGCCGCTGGCGCAGTCGGTGCGCCGAGGCCAGGAGCAGGGCGAGATCGCCGCCGGTCTCGACCCGGAGGCGGTGGCCCGCGTGTGCGTCGCGCTGGCCCTCGGCTTCACCGTTCAGGCCGCCATGGACCCCGAGGGCGACCTCTCCCGCTGCCCGGCCGTGGTCGCGGCGCTGCTCGACGGCTCCTTTGCCGCGACGGGTAACGCGCAGTGACACATCCCGCGCAGTCGTTAGGGCGCAAGGCCAGAAACGCGTTCACTGAGACCGCGGTCACGTTCCCGAGCACAGATGGCTCTACAGCGCTGGCGGGGACGCTTGTCGTGCCCCCCAAAGGCCGTGACTGTCCGTCTGCTGTTCTCGTGTCCGGCACAGGGCCGATCGATCGCGACGTCACGATTGTTGGCCACTCCGTGTTCCGCGTTCTTGCCCATGCGCTGGCCGGGGCCGGCATCGCGTCACTGCGATTCGACAAAAGGGGTGTCGGAGCATCGGAAGGCGACTTTAACTCAGCCAGGCCCGGAGATTTCGTCGCCGATGTTGTGGGTGCGATGGAGTATGTCGTGGGCCAGACGCGCGCTCCCCAGGAGCGGGTCGGACTGATCGGACATAGCGAGGGTGGCATGGTCGCCCTGACGGCAGCGGCCCAGAGACCGGAGACCGCGTTTTGTGTGCTAATGGCAACCCCGCTGCTTTCCGGAAAGGACAACGTGATACGGTCGTTTGCTTTGCTGGCGCGCGGGGGGCTGCGGCGGGATCGCACATACGACCGGTATGTGTCGGAACTGGGCACTCTCCTCGAGGCCGCGCGCTCCGGAAGCGTACGGGAGTCGCAAACAGAACTCCTGGAACTGGCGGGTAGCTTGGCAGCTGGCATCTTCAACGAGGGTACAAAGGTGATACTCGGCTCCGACGCGCTCTCCGGCGCTGAGTTCCTGAAGCTGCTTTCATCACCGTGCCTGGACACTTGTTTGAGTTGGGATCCGAGTCGAGTTGCTTCCCGTGTGAAATGTCCGGTGCTCGTGGTCTATGGCACGAAGGACGTTCAGGCACCTGCGCTCGAGAACCTCGTGGCCGCTCGCGACTTGATTGAGCGGCTGGGCAGGCGTGATTGGGTGGTCCGAGAGCTAGCCGAGATGAACCATGCTTTTCAGAGGTGCGAGACGGGCATGCCGGACGAGTACGCCCGTATCGATCATGTCATGGCGCACGAGGCCGTGAAGGAGGTCGCGGCATGGATCGTGTCAAACACACCGGGATAGCGATGCGAATCGGCCGTGCGGCCCCACAATACGTCCATTGGCGTTCTCCTTCCGTGCTGGGAAAACCTGCTCTTGTGATAACGACAGGGTGTCATGTCCCAGCGGAGAACGCCATACTTCTGTCAAGCTGATCGTCAGTTGGAATGAACAAACATCGCGAGCGGACGCCATACCCCGACGATTCCTATCGTGTATCGTGACCCTCACACTGGGAGTAGTCCGATGAGCCCAAACGTACTCTGTCTGATGATCATCGCGGTGATGATGGTACCGAACTCTGCTGCAGATCAGATCGCCCAGGACGATGTCAGAAGCCGGATCATCAGCGCGACAAATCCCTTGATGGGGCGTCAGGATTATCCGCCTACCATGGAGACAATAGTCGACGCTGTTCGCGAGCTGCTGGATCTATCGGCGGCGGTGACTCCCGACAACCAGTACAAGGAGGAGATCCAGAGCCGAATCGACGTGGCCAAGGATCGTATCAAAGACCAATCCATCTTCGATGACAAAGCCCGACAATACCTGTCATTTGCATACCGGATGATGACTGAGGGCGGGAAGTGGGAGATGCCGCAGGAACTCGACGAGTTTGTCACACCCGCCGAACTTCAGGAGAAGACTCTACGATATGTGGAACGCCTTGTCACGCAGAGCCTCGAGGCTCTCGAAGACGGGGATAGACAAGGCGCGGCCAGACTCCTGCTCGAAATAGTCATGATGACCATCACTCCCCACCCGGGATAGCGTGCGAGTGCAGAATGCAGATTGCGGAGTGTAGCCGCTGCTGCTCCCATTTCTCGCCGAGGGCTTCCGGCTGATGCTCGAAGGCTCCGGCTCCATGAAGACCATCATCGAACCTCATATGGGAGAACGATGATAAGATACGTTCACACAGGACTGGGCTCCGTTTCGATCGAGAATTCCGATCTGTTTTACGGTCAGCTGTTGGGCCTTGAAAGAACGGAGCCCAAAACCCTGCCCCGCGAAACGGCGGAAGCCCTTTTCGGTGTGGAGACGGACCTGACCATGGTCTATTATCAGGATGAAAACAGCCAATTTGAGCTCTTTGTCCATCCTGACCTCAAATCCTTCAACGGAACCAGGGGAAACGTCAGCCACGACTGTATTGAGGTTGAAGACAAAGAGGTCTTTGTCGAGGAATGTGAGAAATCTGGCTGTCAGGTATTGCAGGTGCCCAAGGGTGGCAAGGTCCTTACCTTCGTAAAAGATCTCGACGGGAATCTCTTTGAGGTAAAATGAACCATCTCCTGACACGGAGGCGAACTCCGTTGCCGACGGCCTTTACGTACGCACTAGAAGCTCCAGCTCCGGGTGATTCAGACTACTAGTGCCTGAACAACTGAGGTGCGAACACCGAGAGATAAATACGCCAATTTGCCCAGGTGTGACCACCCGAGTTCTCGTAGTATGTATGTTCAAACTCGTGTTCATCGAGAATGGCTAACAGAGTCTGTGTGCTTTCATAGACGAAGTCATCGACTCCGCATCCAATCCAATACAGGTAGACACCGCTCTCCTTCAGCGCGTCGAGCTGCTGTCCAAAGGTTTCATCCGGGTCCCTGGCTCCGGCGCTGAAGACGCCGATATAGCCAAACACTCCGGGATCATTGTTCGTGGTGCGGATGGTGTGCCCACCCCCCATCGATAATCCGGCAATGGCGCGATTCTCTTTGTTGGCGACGACTCGGTAATGGCTCTCGACATAGGGAATGACATCTTTGACCAGGCTCTCTTCAAACTTGCCTACGTATTGAGAACGATCGACTGGAGTTTGAGGTGCATCGCCTGTGACTGCGGGCGCGTCGCCGGGTCCGGCAGCCTGATACGCGTTGCCATTGGTCATCACTACGATCATCGGCTTGGCCGCGCCCAAAGCGATGAGGTTGTCGAGGATTTGAGGAGTACGGCCCAGTGTCGTCCATGCATCTTCGTCCCCACCCCCGCCGTGCAGCAGGTAGAATACGGGATAACTGTCACTGCTCTCCTCGTAACCTGGAGGAGTGTAGACATACATCCGGCGAATCATGTTCAGTGTAGGTGACGGATACCACACCTTGGACAAGGTGCCGTGCGGCACATCCTTCACCGCATAGAGATCCGATTCCTCACCTGGTACCAGAAGTACACTGGCATTTCGAACACCGTCGCGCTTGATCGATCCATTGAGCGGGTCCAGCACTGGGACGCTGTCGACGAGAAAACTGTAACCATAAAACTCAGGCATCAGTGGGCCGAGTGTCACGCTCCACAAACCGCTGTCGCTTGGAATCAGTGCTTCGCTGGCCCCGAATCCTGACATCCATTCACCTCTGATCCTGACCTCGGAAGCCTTTGGAGCCATGATCCTGAATGTGACCGTATTGTCCGGATGAAGCTCTGGAGAGACGATCCTCGGTCCCCGCTGAAACTGCCCGTATAGTCCTGGGGATACTGCAACTGCCAGCAACAGCAGACCTGCAACAACACCGCCGAAAGAGATTTCACGCTTGACCATTACAAAACCTCCTCCGCAATGATCGGGATGAAACAGAATCATACAGGATGATCAATCGTTCTTCGCTCTAATGGATTGATAAACAACACATCTACAGGCATTTGACAAGGTGGCTACGAGTCCTGCTACAGTGTGCAGCTGAGTGTACGCCACCGGCGTGCCTGGCTCCATACTCCGCCTTGGGGGTCAGATCGTCGGGTCACCTCGACGAGGAGCAACTAGATCAACCGGACCGACTGACCCGCTGATAGGTTGCCATCCTCATTTGGTGATCGAACACCAGTTGGATCCACCGCCGTTACTTTGTGTACAGCGCGCAGTGGCTGAAACCATGTCTTGTATCGGCTCGTAGATCAAACAAAGACCCTCCTTAAACGTCAGGAAAGTCATGTCTGTAATCCGCGGTGTGGGCATCGGGTTGTTCCTCTTAACTCCTGTCATCTGTGAAGCACAGCAGAATTCAACCGGTTCTGGTGCGAATGCACGTCCCGTGTCTATGGCTGCTCGCACCGATGCGCGAATAGACGTAAACGGCCGGCTCGACGAAGCGGATTGGGCGCTCGCCGTGCCTGTGACACAGTTCACGCAGGTCGATCCGCAAGAGGGTCAGCCGGTCAGCCAACGCACTGCAGTGCGCATTCTCTACGATGCGGACGCGATTTACTTCGGCATTCGCGCATGGGATGACGGACCCATCACCACTCGGCTCGGCCGGCGAGATATGGATCTCCAGGATTCCGATTGGTTCGGAGTCGTAATCGACAGCTACCACGATCATCAGACCGGGTATTCGTTCGACGTAAACCCTGGTGGCGTGAAACGTGACGCGGTCAAATCGATGACCCCGGGGGGAGGAGAGAGGGACGATCTATCGTGGGACGCCGTATGGGACGTGGTCACTTCGGTGGACAGTGCCGGATGGACCGCGGAATACCGCATACCGTTCAGTCAGATTCGCTTCCGTAGTCAGGCCGTGCACCTCTGGGGCCTTCAGCTCGAACGTGTCATCGGGCGCAATAGAGAATACGCTGTTTCTGCATTCACGCCGAGAATAGAGAGCGGAGGTATACCTGCGTTCGGGCACCTCGAGGGAATAGAAGACATCGAACCGGGCAGTCGGCTTGAGCTTTTGCCCTACATGGTTGGAAAAACCGAGCATGTTGATCCGGGATCTAATCCGTTCCGCGACGATTCCGAACAGCGTGCGTCCGGTGGGCTCGACTTGCTCTATCGTGTCACTTCCAACCTCACGCTGAACGCCACGATCAACCCCGATTTCGGTCAAGTAGAGGTTGACCCCGCGGTCGTCAATCTCGGCGTTTACGAGACGTTTTTTGAAGAGAAGCGGCCGTTTTTCATCGAAGGCAGTGAGATCTTCCAATTCACGGGTGGTACGAGTGGCGGGCAGCTATTCTACACCCGCCGTATTGGACGGTCGCCGCAAACGGGGCCGCCAACGCCGCAAGCAGACGTACCGACGGAAACAACCATCCTCGGGGCTGCGAAGTTATCGGGGAGGACTGCTGGTTGGTCCGTTGGGATGTTGACAGCCGTTACGGCAGAGGAAAACGCTCGCTATATGACGAGCGAAGGGGCGACCGAAACAATGGTCGCCGAGCCACTCACCGGGTACTTCGTCGGGCGTGCGAGACGAGAATTGCGGGCCGGGCTGACATCTATTGGTGTGATGGGGACTGCGGTCCGCCGAGACCTGAGCACCACGATCCTGCAGGATAGACTCAGGTCTGGAGCATACTCCGCTGGATTCGATTTCAGCCACCAGTTTTCGGGCCGAGTCTGGGCGCTGAGTGGGAATGTTGTCGGAAGTCGTGTCGAGGGCAGCCCGCAAGCGATTACGCGCGTGCAGTGGGCGTCGAATCACTTCTTCCAGCGCCCCGATGCCGACCACCTCGAGGTGGATGAGGCAGCAACGTCCTTGATGGGGTACTCGGCGTCACTCTCACTCGACAAGATATCCGGGGCTCATTGGCTTGGTGGACTTGCAGTCGCGGTTACCTCGCCGCAATACGAGGTCAACGACCTAGGATTCGCCTACAGGACTGACAGGCGTGATCTCGCAGCAAACCTCATATACCGTGAGATCCGTCCGGGTTCATTCTTCCGGAATTGGATGTTGATGGGGCAGTTCCGCAACGAGATGAACTTTGATACGCAGACCATTCTCCGCATGGCGATAGCGAGGTTCCAGTTCAGGCATCTGAACTTCTGGGGTGGCTCGTTGACCTTCATACGCTCCTTCAGAGCGAACGATGATAGGTCTACAAGGGGTGGGCCTATGATCTTTCGTCCCGCGAATTTCCAGCTGATGGGGAATTTCAACACTGATGGTCGGAAGGCCGTGATCCTGACTGGGGCCGGACTGGTTCAGTGGGATGAGTACCACGGTCACGTGTACATCGGGCGGGTTGGTGTAAACCTACGCCCTTCGTCGCGGTGGAGCTTGAGTTTCGGCCCCCGGATGATGAAGGCCCGGGTGGCTGCACAATACGTCACTACCGTAGCCGATCCTTCCTTTGCCGCAACTTACGATCGAGGTTACATCTTTGCTCAGCTGGATCAGACGGAAATTGCCTTGGAGACTCGATTCAACTTCACTTTCCGTCCGGGCTTGACTCTAGAGACCTACGTGCAGCCGCTCGTCTCGGTGGGTAACTACGGCCAGCCTCGATATTTGGAAGCGCCAGGGACCTTCGATTTCGCACAGTACAATGCTCTCGGGTTCGACCCCGATTTCAATTACCGGAGTCTCAGGGGTAACGCTGTACTGAGATGGGAGTGGCTGCCGGGCTCCAATATCTATCTCGCTTGGCAACAGCGACGGGTTCATTCTGCAAGAGCTGGTGACTTCGAGGGTGTTGGCGACTTCGATTTCGACCGCGATGTCAAAGCGGTTTTCCGTGCTCCGGCTGACAACATCTTCCTGATCAAGGTGAGCTATTGGTTGAGTCCATGAGCACTTCCCAGCCGAACACGCTGAGCCGGAGAGCAAAAGGAAAATGCGGGAGATGCTCAAGCAACAGTTAGAGCTTGCTCAGGGCTTAACCGATCAACTTGAGGAAGCTCGTGAGCGTCGGACGAGACTGCTCAACATGCTCAAGACCCTACGGCTCCAAATCGCTAGTCTCAAGGCACAAGCGGCGGTGGAAGATTTCGACCCCTCCGAGATCAGTCAACAGGTAAGGGCCATCGCTGAAGACGTACAACGGTATCATGAAGCATCAAAGGAAACCGCGAAGTTACTTGAGGGAGAAGAGTAATTCCCTACCATTGGCACCCATTCTCGTCGAGAACTGATCGTGCTGAAGACCTCCTTCGAGGAGTTGAAGGAGAGAGCGGGAAACTGAGGTTCCGCGACCACCCCGCCGTTCCTAGAGTTGATGAGGCCGAAGGGGTAGGCTCGTCTGCACCTGCGGGAACTTCACTGAGAACATCTGAGAGCCCATTTGCTGTAGCGGCTACGCCCGTTTCCCCCCATAGCCCCGGCCCGCCCCCATAAGCGTCAAGAAGGGTGGATGGGGGTCTTGACGACTATTCCATGGGATGCATGGCGTGCCCAAGGTGCAGGCTCGCCCCGTTTCACAGTTGTTGAGGCGATCTTATTATAGAGAATACCCCGAGCGCCGCGTGACGCTCGGGGCCTTCAGCTACTCGACTCGCAGACCTACTTGTAGAGAGCCGTTCCGCTGTATTCGAAGGGGAAATAGCCCGGTCCCCACTTGAAGTGGAACTGAACCCCCGCGAGGCCGCCCGACCCCCGAGCGGTCGATGTACCGCCACACGCCCACACGGTCACGGGGTCTGGCTTGCAGATGACCGTCCACATTCCCTTGATCGTGCCAGTGCGACCTTGAAACGTCACTTCACCGTCGAAGGGTCCGGACCCTGCAAAGGAGCCGATGTCGTTGGGATCGAACGAGCAGGCCACGTTCACGACTCGGCGGTGAACCGTCACTATGCCCGCCATGTCGCCGGTGTATTCAATGATCCCGGGCGATGCGTAGATGTGACACATGCCCGACGGGGTCACCAGAGGAGGCTTCAGGTCCGGGGGTTCGTCCACCGAAAGGACGGTCCCGCTGAT
>JBDGZZ010000172.1:0-8582 GCA_039588335.1 Gemmatimonadota bacterium
CCAGATCGCCCGAATTCGAGCCGTTCGGCGAACCCATACTTGCGCCTGGAGAGGAAAGCGACCAGCACGACAACGGCCAGGGCCGCGGATAGATGCCTGCAACCATCGGTTCTGATACTTCCGCAATCCTCATCCGTCTTTCCGCATGGTGCTTGGGTGTTGCCGACCGGTATCACGCGAGGTTGCCCGAGCGGAACGCTCTGGGACTCTACACCGGCGCACTGCTCAGCCTTACCGCGTCGCAGGTCCGGGAGCCGCGCCGTCCAAGACCATGGTCTGGCTCCAACTGACCGGGTGGATACGATCGAACGGGATCTTGGGCGGGCTCAGGATGCCGCCCGACATTAGCACTTTGACCGCTTCCTCCACCGTCCAGCCGGTCTCCGATACTTCCTCAAGTGGAAGGATTTGCATATACCCGGTTGTGGGATTGGGTGTCGTGGAGATAAACACGGTGGCCATCTTCCGTCCGGTGTCCGCATCCTCAATCACCGAGGTAAGAAACGCGATGCATTTCATTCCCGGCCGAGGGAACTCAACGAGCACGACCTTCTGGGACTGCATCGAGTCACTTTTACCGGCCAGCGTGAAAATGATGCGCTTCGTTGATCCGTAGATCGTCTTCACCAGGGGCAGACCTTCAAACACACGTTCGAATAGCAGAACAACGCGCCGACCCAGCACATTAGCACTCAGCAGCCCCAGCAAGTACAACGAGAACAGCGTCAGCAGGACTGCGACCACCGGAACAGCCCAATCCACATAGACGGGTATGTCTTTCGGTTGACTCCCCGTCGACCGGGCGACCCATCGGATACCGTACTCGATGATCGGCTGTGTGGCCGACCGCATCGTATCGAATAAGAACTTGACCACGATCCACGTTACCCACAGTGGTATAACTGTGGCCAGGCCCGCAAAAACTCGAGTACGCAGTAGAGCGCGTAGCGCCTGCCAGAAGCGGGGAGGCCGCGAATCGCGCTTGGGTGCGGCGGGCTGTGGTTGCCGAGAGGTGTCCGTTGTGATCATTGCGTTGGCTTTCTCCAAACACTCCGACCCTGGGGTACCCACCTCAACCAGCGCTTGGGAACCACACAGTCCTCAAGCAGCCTCTTCGGGCTGTCTCTGCAGCGGTTACTTACGTGCTGTCCCAGCCGACCAGGTCAGTTGCATACGCATCCCTCCAATCTAAAACCAGGAGAGCCTTTGCCGGAGACCATCATGGCGCGGCAGACTCGCTCTCGTCGCCCTCGTCCGAATCTTGTTCGCTCTCAATCTCGCGCATCTCCGCGCGAATACTCTTCAGGCCGGCGGTGATGCTATCCAAGAAGCGATCGATCTGGCCTCTCGCCCCCGGAGGCGGCGCGGTCCATTCAGCCAGCAAATCGGCCAGCTCTAGAACAACCTCCGAGAACCACTCCGTGTCGTAAGTGCGAACCGTCTGGATCGCCCGAAGATACGTCGCCTCCGCCTCGCGAAACTCCTCGCTTGTGTCGGAAACCGTGCATGCCACTCGATGAAAGTCACGAACGGCGGTAGCGAGCTTCTTGATCTCAAAGGTAATGGCCCGTTCGCACTCGAGGAGCTTCTTCGTCGTAAGGTGGTGTTCACGGCGCTCATCGGCAGCATCGGCGACGTCACGGCGAACATCTTCCAATCCGGGCTCATCGAGCAGCAGCGGGTGGGCCGCATGGATTGCCGTGAGTCGGCGCATCGATCGCGCCAGGTCCTGCTTGCTGCCCTTGCGGGACGCGGAAACAGCTTTCTGTTCCAGCAACGCGATCTCGTCCGTAAGTTGCTGAAGGCGAACCCGCAGCTTTTCAAACCGTTGTTCGTATTCCCCAATCACGGTAGCCGGAATCACCTCAGGCCTTCGCTCCTGGAGGGCTCGCATTTCTCCGAGGATAACGCCAGTTTCTTTCTCGTCGCCACGCTCCAGCGATGCGCAGAGAGTTTGAGCTAGCCGGTTGAAACTCTCCCGATCCTGCTCCGGCGTCGTTGTGGGAACCGGCTCCGGAACTTCTGATCGCCAATTGGGACGGGGTTCCGGCGGAGTGGTTGAGGATTCTTGACTCTGCAGTTTCTGCTCGAGTTCGTCCCGGCGTTTCTCGACTTCGGCCCGGATCATACTCTGCAGCGTCGGGTCATCGCACACGTCGGAGTGGGCCAGCGCACGTTTGCTGATCTGCTTCAGCGAAGCAAGATCCCGAGCTTCGCGCCCGATCTCCGCACTCCAACGTTGGAGAACGACGTCACGCTGCTTGGCATTCATGCCGCACTCCGATGCGCCACGAAACGCGGGCGGCGCCTGGGGATTAACCTCCCCGCGATCCTCCAGAAGCCTCTACGGCTCACGCCATACCTGGCGATGACCTGTACTGAACGCCCTGACGATTGCCCCTTTCGACACTCTCATCCGGATCCACCCTCACCTTGGGTGACGGAGTGCTGGAGCAACTCGCTTTCTTTCTGGCCATGCGTCCTCAGGTCGTCAAGAAAGCGCTCAAGATCCGCACATATCTGCCCGAATCCACCGGCATCGTCCCGCGAGACATGGTCCAGTCGTACTATGAGTCTTTGTAGATTGGCATGCAGCTCTGCGCGTTCGTTCTCTAACGCTCCTACTTCGCCGGCCAAATGTGGATTGGCGTCTGTGATTAGGTGCATGTAACCACCGTGATCTGCAAGAATCTGTATGCGGGTCAGGTGGCGTTCAAAGGACCAGGTGTGGAAACGCAACGTCGAGAGCTTATGGCTGTTTCCGCGACCTCGCGTCATCCACTGCAGCGCGATTCGGAGTGATTGCTCGATGCCCAGGAGAATCGCAAGCTCGACCTCGGCCTGCCGGGCGATCTCCTGCGCTGCAGTTGTGTAATGTGCTGTTGGCTCACTGTTCTTCATCGGGGTTCCTTTCGATCCCAAGAGGCCGAGAGCGCCATCAGATCATCCGCTTACTCAAGTCAGTTCGTATCTCATGCCGACTTGGATGCGCTTGGTGACGGTCCTCTCGCGGGCAGGCACACGCACGCGCCAGGCCAGACCCAGCCATTTCATCACGCAAATGACGAGATAGCCCAGGTCGAGTTGCCACCAGCGAAGGCCGTGCCGCGCGGACGTTGGGAAGGCATGGTGGTTGTTGTGCCAGCCTTCTCCAAAGGCCAGCACGCCGCAGACGACATTGTTCCGGCTTTCGTCACCGCTCTCATACGGGCGCGTGCCCCATAAGTGGCACACCGAGTTGATGCTCCATGTGACGTGATGCACCAGGAACACGCGAACCAGTCCGCCCCACAGAAACCCGAGTAGGGCTCCCGGCCAAGTGCCTGTAATGAGGCCTCCGGCAATGGCCGGTATCACGAGGCCAAGAGCAACCCACACGCCGAATAGACGGCTTACGTGCCGGAGAACTCCGTCCTTTTGAAGATCCCGTACGTACCGGTCCAAGCCGGGCGCTTTCGGCTTGAATATCCAGCCTATGTGAGCATGCCACCAGCCCGCGAGCACGCCAAGAAAGCCGCCACCAAACCGGTGTGGCGAATGAGGATCCTCAACCTGGTCGCTGTGTTGGTGGTGGCGTCGGTGCGTGGCGACCCAACGCAGCAGTGGGCCGTGGACCGCCATCGAACCCAGCACAGCCAGGAGGATTCTGACCGGGCGAATGGTCTCGAACGAACGATGTGTGAACAGGCGGTGGAAGCCGATTGTGATCCCAAGGCCCGTTGCGGTGTACATGGCCGCCAAGATGACGAGATCGATCCACGAGAATCCCCACCCCCAGAAGCCGTAGACGGCCACGAGCAGTCCGACGAAGGGCGCTATAACTCCAATGAGAGTAGCATGCCGTAGCGCCGCTGAAACCGATGTGACCGAATCTGCGTTTTGAGCGATATTTGCGATGGCCTTCTCCTTATTGCGTGGAATCGAGGACCGGCAGCGCCGTCATCTTCGCATCGACTGCGGCTGGAGGAGACGGCTCCTGCTCATCGCTGCCAAGCTGGATGGAACCGGGCAGCGCGTGGCTCGCGGGCGACCCGTCTACCGCCCACATCGGGACCTGGTTCATCGGCGGCGCGACCTTGCGCCGGATCTTCCCGAAGCGCAGGCGCAGGACCCAGCCGAACGTCCGTCTCACCGTCTGCGCAAGTCCCCACATACCGAGCAACTGCCAGATCGCGTCGGCAAAATAGAGCTTGGTCTTCGGCCGCGCCAGTGCGAGCGTGAAGCGTAAGGGGTTATAGAAGTAGGCGTAGCCGAGCAGGATGTTGAGTTGCTTTCGCCACGGCTTTGGATGATGCGACGCGATGACGTAATTCCCGCCAAGCATGTGCTCTTCGACTCGGCGACCGCCTACGCTGCCGTAAGCCATACCTGAGGTATACGTCCCCGCAAAGAGCTTCGATCCGGTCGCCGGAACCAGCATCAGGATCTGCATACTGACGGCGCCGGCTTTCCGCAGCAACCGCGCCTGGTTCAGCAGTCCGTACGGCTCTGGCCCGCGGCTGATCAGGGGTTGGTCGTCGTGGTGCATCATCATCGGCATGGGGTGAATGCCGTTCTCCCGCAGCAGTCGGAAAGCCTCGCCCGTCTTGTCGACGCTCTGCCCCTTCTTGACCAGCGTTGCGGTTATGTCCTCAACGCCCAGCCACAGAGAACGGACGCCGGCCTTTCGGATCAACGGAAGGTGCTTCTGAAGTTTCAACGTATCGTGAACCGTAACTTCAGTTGCCCAACGGAACCGATGGCGGCGGCGGCCGTCGTTTTTCCGCACCTGCGCGAGCGTCTCGACGATATCGAGCGTTCGCTGCTCGTGATTAAAGAAGTTGTCGTCCGCGCCGAAGAAGAAGCGCACGCCAAACTCACTCTGAATGCGCGCCATTTCGTCGGCGATGCGCTCGCCACTCTTGACGCGGTGCTGCCGCTGGTTGTACGCCGGAATCGGGCAGTACGGACACGCAAACTTGCACCCGAACGTCAACACAAGTGAGCCGATCGGGCTATACCGCCTCACTTGACTGGCCGGCAGGGCGTGAGTGGCCAGTGTCGTCGCTCGGCTCGGCGGCTCGAGCAACCGATAGCCGAATATAGGGTGAGGCGACTCATCGAGATCCCCCACAAGCCGTTGGATACCGGTGTCGATCAGCTCCTCTGCGACGCCACCGTCTCCCGATCGGGCGTAGACCAACCCCGGGATATCGTCGAGCACGCCGCTGTTGCGCGCACGCAGGAACGTCGCTCGCAGTGATTCGTTTCTCGCACGGGCAGTTAGCAGCGCCTCGATCAAACACAGGAGCACGTATTCTTCGCCGGTCACCGCCACGTCGGCGCCCCACGGGTCTTGCGGATCAATGCCGAACACATCCCAGGGTTCGTAGACCGTCTTCGGCCCGCCGGCGATGATCAACGGACGGTGGACCGGATCGATTCGGCACGCGTCGCGGATCAGCGCCGTGCACGCTGCGGCGTGAAGCTGCATGCTCGAGACCATAAAGATGTCCGGAATGCGCCCGTCCAGCCGCATCTGGGACGGTCGGAAGTTCCGGTTCCATTGCTGTAGCACGATGCGGGTCTTCTCAAACCCCACGTCTGCCATCGCCGAGCCGATCGCACGGACGCCGGCCGGCGCCATACGCATGTCGGCGTAGATAAACGGCAGCATGCGGGTGCGGTGGTCAAAGGCACACGCGATCACGCTCGTGAGGTCATGCCGGCTGGCGATCTTCCGCAGACGTTGGCGCAGGCTGAGTAACTCGCCCGGTCTGAGAAGTTCATCGCCACGGGTGCGACGAGGTAGCTCCATGCCCTGGTCCTTACTGCTCGTGAATCTGCCCGGCTTCAACCGTGAGACCGAATCCGTGCTTCTGAGCCGGCCGCGCAGGCTGCGAAGCTCGGTGTACAGACGGTAGTCGGCGCAGAAGAGGCTGTACGCATCGCGGTCTACTAGTTGCCGCCTGAGGCTCATCTCGGATGCAGCCAGGCCGAGTTCTACATCAAAAGTGCTCCGGTAGCCAGTGAGCTAGCCGCCGCGCAGCCTCAGCGGCGCGGAGCCGGGCGGTCGCAGCCAATAACCTATGACGGATCCAACCGCCCCAAATACCCACTTCTGGCCACCGTCAAACGCGCCCGAGAGGATGATGTAGCTCGACACGGCGAGGACAATCAAGCTGACCACGGCAGCGATGATTGGCTGCAGTGCTTCACCTGATAATCCAGGGAGCGGATCGAAAAAACGAGCCGCATCGAAACTCAGGAATATCCTCAACAGAATCAGGCAACCGACTGCGAATACGCACAAGCCGATGGGAAACCACATGACCCCGCTCCTTGATCACCGCCATTGGAACGCACGTAGGCCATCTCGAAACATCGCATTGCCTCTATAACGCGCCGGTCGGCGGCTCGCGGTCATTCCACCGTCGAACCACTCAGCGGAGGCGGAGTCTGGACCCCGCGGGTGTTTCCTGGGCATCCAGTGTACGATCGGCCAACCGTTGCGCCGCCTGCGGGTCTAGCACCAGTACCGTTCGACCCTCGTGGGCAAAAGCGAGATCGTTGGACACAGGCGCGTCATGTCGGAGACTCCACCCCTGCCGCCTTCGCACGAACCGCATGGCGACATTATCGCCAGCTCGTGTTCTGGCGAGCTTCTCCACGAGCCGAATCCGGGCGGCCTCAGTGACGAGGAACATGCAGTTTTCTCCTTCTCGATCACGCGCCTGAGTTCGACTTCTTCGGCGGCCACAGCATCGAGACACGTGCTGCCACCACGGATAACTTCAGTCGTGGAGGCCGGGCGCCACTCGCATCACTTGGCTGCCACACAGCATGATCTCAGGCGATGCCTAACCTGTACTTTCAACGGCGACTCTCTGATTGACTTCGCAGAACGTCTGCGGCTCGTAGGTCCAGCCGCGGCGGAGGCGGCGGTCCTCGCGTGCCATAATGAATCGCACGTACCTGCCCATGAGCGGCGCAGCCAGTCGCGACTTTAGCCCGAACTCGCGGTAGATGTCCTCCAGGATGCGCGAGATCTTCTCTGCCAGTGCCGGCTCGCCGCGAAACCAGTGTCGGGCCGCCCACAGAACTGCGGCGTAAGTGGTTGCCAGGCCTCGGCGGTACCAGGCGAACCGGTCGCGAATCTTGCGGAGGGGATCGTTCTTGTAGCGTTGCCATCCCTGGAGCATCGTCCGGGCCAGTCGAACCACACTCGGCCCGTTCATCTCGAAGTCGCGCCAGAAGGCCCGGAGAAGGAACTCGGTCTCCTGGCCATCCTTGATGTGGGCGTGTCGGTAGTTAAACTTGTACTGCCCGTGGATATCGGCCTCGGGGCACTCGCTTGGATCCAACAGCGTTCCGGCGGCTTGGTGCTCAGCGTGCAGGGGCGTCCCGGGGATCGGCATGTAGAGCATGAACTGGTGGAAGTCCGCATCGTGACTTATCGCGTGATCGATAGCCGCATCTATGTTCTCGGGGGTGTGCTCCTCCAGTCCGATGATGGTCGAGCCGAGGACACGAATCCCATGGGCCTGGAGCGTGTGCACCAGCCGATGTGTGTCCGTTCCATTGAGCTTGGTGTACCGCGAATCCTTACCCTCCAAGCCTATCCAGATCCAGGAGATCCCCAGGCCCACCAGTTGCTCCATCGTATACGAGCGCAGCACGTTAGCGGAGCTGAAGACTTTCAGCGACCATGGTTTGTCGTGCTCAATCATCAAGCTCAGCAGCCGCAGGGCACGGCTGCGGTGCATCAGGAAGTTCTCGTCCATGACGAAAAAGGACTGAACCTGCATGTCCCTTTCCAGGTCACACATGACCTCGAACAGCTCGTCGCCGGTCTCGTAGAAATGAACGCAGCGTCCTTTGCCGCCGAACATGGCCGAGGTCGAACAGAAGTTGCACCCTATTGGGCAGCCGACCGAAGGTATCAGCGTCGCGGCGTCGTCCTGGTCGACTTTGGGCGCCAGAGGAATGCCCATGATGCGCATGCCGATGCCAGCCAGAATTCGGGGATGCCTGATCGGCCTGCTTTCGTCTTCGCCAAGAAACAAACGCATCCAGCGCACGCCCTCGCCCCTCACGATGTGGTCGGCGTCGATCCGCTCCGGCAGGTCGGCCAGGTTCGCGACGTGCCCGCCGACGACGATGGTGGCGTGAGGCAGGTGCTCGCGGACAAGCTGGGACATCTTTCGCACCTTCTCGACGTTCGGGATTATCGCACTGATCCCGACGACGTCGTACTCCTTTGTCGCGATCTCGTCGATGAATCGTTGCAGGTCGGGAAAATCCAGGAGCGTGCACGGGGCGTCGATGTTGGTTTGGATCAGCATGAGCCCCCAGGATCGATGGAACATCCGCAGCGAGAACGGGCCCTGCACCCGCGTCACCTGGTTGTGATACACCTCCATGGGGTTGATCTTCCGGCTGCCGTATTCGTCGTCCCTGGCGTACGGACCAAACACGCTGGTCAGCAGCACCCTGGCACGCGATCCCAACGGGTGGGTAGGCTGGGCTGGGGCCGTGAAAAGACTGGTTGGGGTGATTGTGGTGGTCAGGGTCATCCTGTCGGCACCTCTCTGTCCCGCCGA
>JBDGZZ010000173.1:0-8578 GCA_039588335.1 Gemmatimonadota bacterium
GATTGAAGTCTGTACCATGTTCAGCGACGAACTTTGGCTGCGAGCATTTTCGGCAGAGGACATGGCAGGTTGAACCGTCGTTGTACTGGTAAAACATGTGATTGATAGGTTCCTGGCAATTGCTGCAACGGATGATCAACTCTTCGGGTTGTCCCTCCGTACGCCCGTCATTCCAATACGTGGTCATTTTGGTACTGCGATGATTTTGAGGTTGGAGGCCATTTCGGCCGTGAGGGTTAGGGTTTGCCAGCCGGCGGGAGAGATTTTATCGGACTCTCCGGGTTCGAGGTGTGACATCCAGCCGCCATCGGCACCCACGACGATCCAGCCTTCTTTGCCTATATTCTCGTAGCAGAGGTATTTAGGCATGAAGGGCAGTTCGAATTCTTTGAGTTCGGCATCGACGGGTATTTCGGCGTGGTATTCGCTGGTAGAGGACTCGGAGTTGTATTGATGGACGCCTCCGACGTTACGGATGGCGGCGGTAGCGTAGTGGGTGGTCATATGAGTTTCATCTCCTGTCTGGTGACAACCCGTTGCACGACGAGTCTGAACCCGACGGGCACGATGACCAGGCTAGTGGCTGGATCATTGTTCTGTTCATTCATGTCTTCTTGGGTGCCCCAGGCGACGGGGCGGGCGAACCGGGTGCCGGTGACCTCGTTGGCGTATTCTCGGACGATGAAGGCATCGCACTGCTGGATCGCCTCGTATTCCGACTGGGAGAGGGTGAGGGGTACGGGTGCCATGGATCAGCTCCTTTTCTGCAGGGACCGAAACTCGGTGTCCAGGCCGAGGATGATCTGCTGCACCTCTTCGACGATCTCCTCGATCCTCGATTTATTGATGTAGGAGGCCGGCCAGCGATAGATATGCCAGCCCATCGACTCGGCCGTATTGTATTTCTCGCAGTCCTTGACGAACCCTCCGGGTCGTTGGTGGCGACCCCGTCCTTCGACCTCGATGGCAACCTTGATCTCCGGCCAGGCGAAGTCGAACTTCCATTTCCGCTGTGGGTGAAAGCGATGCTCCACGTCCGGGGTGGCAATGCCCTCTTTCGCAACCAAGGCATGGAAGAGCAAGGATTCAGGGGCCGAGCGGGTCATCAATAATTCGCTCCTGGTGCGGGTCCGCGGGTCTTGTCGTCTGGCATGGTCTTCTCCCCCATTGAGTAAGCCTCGAAAAACCATCGGCCAGTATCCTCCTGGCAAATGGCAGGGGCGGGTCGGCCGAGATGCACTTGTGCCCTCTGCGGTACACGTCCCACCACTCGTCCGTCATCTCCAGTTTTGCCAATTCGATCGACCTATCGATCAGCCGGCCCGTTTCGTCTGCCACCAGGTCGTAGAGCATCACACGGACCGGTTTATCGGCAAACACCTCCAGAAACCCGTCCTCCCTTCGCATGATCAGGACGTGTGGTTGCCCACCTTCTGGGCCTTGCGGATCATCTCGATTGCATGAGGTAGGCATGGTTTGTACTCGGTTCTGTTGTTGTGTCCTGTGTTGGAGAACTGCCACTCCCGACCAAGTTTGGAACTGACGACCACTACGCGCGTGACATGGTTGAAGGTCACGGTCCATCCGTTCTGAAACTGAAACTCGGCCCGGTTAAGTAGCATCTGCCATCCCCCGTAAAAAGCAGACGCCACGGCCGGATGTAACGGCGGCCGCAGCGGTCTGCAACAACCGCCTGGACAAGGCCAGCTAAAAACCAGACCAGGCAAGTCGACATCCCGACTACGAGCCGGGGCGAGTGGCAGTTCCCCGCAAGACGGGGCCCATGCCTAAGCACACCGCCTCGCCTGCCACTCGCCTCAACTCGTTAGCGTCTTGCGTCCTCGTCGAGGGACCGCACTATCGCCCACATCATCCCATTCGCCAAACCCACCGCAATCAGCAGCGCCGGCAAATAACCGGCTATATACGGCCAGTCAAGCTGTATTGCCAGGCTTCCGACACCTCCTGCAATTCCACCCAATGCGATCCCACCAATTACCAATGTTTTCTGCTGGATGGTCATAAAACACCGCCTCGCCTGCCACTCGCCTCAACCCGTTTCCAGAATGATAGGCCGGAGCTCGCCGGTCCGCCCCGGCCAATCAAGAGTATCTGCAAAATGCCAAGGATGCGCGCCAGCGGGTTATCCATTGTCCGAGCCCATCAAAACCCAGTCTCGGATCGGAACTGACGCGCGTCTTTAGCATTTTGAAAAAGATTTCTCTACCCGTACAAATACCACAGATTGGTGAGCAACCATCCCACAATCAGCCCGTTGCAAAACGCCCACCATTCAGCCCCATCGTTGCCCCCGTCGTTTTCCATCGATAAAACACCGGCCCGTCCGTGGGCCGGCTGCTCGGCGTCCGTACCGCCAGCGTCGTGCTGCCTTTCCTTCGAGCCGTCCGTGGTTGGGCTCATACGCCACCCGAATACGACACTACATATCGACTCAAAACCGTCCCTCCTCCCACCATCGATCTTTCACATTATCCAGATAGCCCGCTTCATCCATGCGGATCGCCACCGTGCGACACTCCATGCAACGACACGGATAGCTGATCCCCGGAATCACGCCGGCCTCGATGATAACGTGGCAAGCTGCGGCGTGTTCTTCCCGGACGTGCCGTAATTTTTCCTGTGTCTTCAAAATAACATCCTTTCATGGTGAGGATCTGCGGCCCTGAAGAATTCTTTCTCGCTGCTGACTGCCTTGTTGTGCTCGCGGCGAGCCAGCTCGGCCTTCATGGACATGCGCAGCCAGTGCGGCATATTGGTGAATTTACGCAGGCCGTAGTCCAGGTAGTCCGAAGGGATTTCACATAACGGTTTGCCCTTGTGTTTGCCGAACACCATCCGCGCCCCTCTCTTCTTCTCGGGGGCAATGGGGCCTGACGGCCCTCCCTGATTGAACAGGTTGATCTTCGTCTTGCGATAGCGTGCCTGGGCCTTCACTCGAGCCAGTCGCATCCTCTCCGCCTCAAGAATCTTCTCCTCAGCCTCGTTTAGAATCTTGATCGGATCGGCGTCCTCCCGGCCGTTGGCGAGCTTAGCTGCCTTGTCACGCACTGCCAGAGAGTACGTACCACCGAGCACGTCCATCGGTGTGACCAGGCGGTGGTACATCGAATTGTCCCGGAGATCGGTAAACTTGACCTGCGGCTTAGCAGACTGCTGGATTGCCTGTTTGCGTGTCGATGCGTCCGAACCGTCAAAGTCCACCGTCCCAGGGAGCACTCGCAGGCCACGCCCGAAGATCTGCTCGTACAGCACCCTCGATTTGGTCGGTCTCGCCATTACGATGTGCTCCAGCGCGGGGAAGTCCCAACCGACCCCCAGACAGAGCACATTGCACAGTACCTGCACGTCCCCGTCGGCGCGGGTGAAACTGCTCATAATGGCCCGACGCCGCTCAGAAGGACATCGCTTCTCGTCACCACAAATCCACTCAGCCTTAATGCCGTACGAGTCACAGAGGCGGTTGGCCACCTTACGGGCCTCTTCGACCGACCCGCAGTAGACCGCAGTCTTCAGAGAGCCAGACTCGCGGGCAGTGATGTCGGCTATCTCGTAGACCGTCTTGTCGTCCTCGAGACGAGCGTTGATCCCGTCCACGCCGCCAGACCTGAAATCCCTCTCGCCACGGAGATAGTTCTCTTTGACACCCTTGAGGTCCAACGACTCCAGCTGGAGGCAGTTGATGCTCGCGCTGCACAACCAACCCTGGCTGATCCCCTGCAGGACGCCCATCCGATACGCGTTGGTGGCGTATACCTGACCAAGGGCCCGCTTGTCGTGCCTCTTGGGAGTGGCTGTGCAACCCAGTACCTTCGCTCCCGCACTGAGAAAATGGTCGACCATCTCCTGACCCCTGGTATTCACCCCCAAGTGCGCCTCGTCAATGATCAAGAGCGAAATATCCTGCAGGCGGTGAAACCGTTTCTTGCCGTTGGGCCGCGGGCTGATCAGCGTCGACCTTGACCCGACCACGAACTTCTTGCGGTCCCACGTGCGCTCGCGAGATCGACGGGTTGCCTGCTCGATCGCCGGCTCCTCGCCAGTGACCTGGTAAATCTTCTTGGCCGTCTGATCGACCAGCTCCAACATCGGACAAGAGACCAGCACCCTCCCGTCCCAATCGGCAGCCAGTTGGGCGAATACGTGCGTCTTGCCACATCCGGTCGGGAGCACCAGCAGAGTCGAATCCACGTCATTGAATTCGCCCTGGATGGCGTCGTGGGCCTCCCGCTGGTAGTCACGTAGGCTCATTGCAATCTCCCGACAATCCCGCAGGTCAGAAAACCGCTGTGATTGCACAAGTCGCAACCCGACCCGCTGCAGCGGTGACAGAACTTCTGCGGCGTAACGAACTTGATCGCCTCTTTCAGCTCCCTCACTGACGATAGCAGTCGGCTCTTGGCTGGTTGGATGTGTAGTCCGTGTTTGCCCTTGGCAGACTCCGCATTGATCAGCGTTTTCATCCGGTTTAGTAACTGAGCCATCTCCTCGTAGGGCTCCTTGATCTTTAACATCTGTTTCTGTGGCTGGTCGACACTGGCTGTCTTGGTGAGCGAAGATTTGTCCTTCTTGCGACGGACCGGTGGAGACTCGATCTCTTTGAGTTTCGCCTTCTGCTGACCGGTCGGCAGGCGGGCCACCTCGACCCCCTTGTTAAGAGAAATCTCGCCCCGCTGCACCTTCTCGAACACCTCCGGGATAGCCTTATCCTTTACGACCTTCGCATACCCCACCGTACGCTCCGAGATACCGAACTGGGCAGCCGCACGTTTGGTAGACCGGTCACGCTGGTCGCAATGCTCATTGTACTGCGCAGCGGCCAGACCCAGCTGGCCAGCATTGCAGTGCCTGCGTGGTCCATTCAACGCGTACGCATAGTCCCAAGGATCGCCGACCTCGGGAGTGACATCCTTGAACTGCGGCAAGACGTCAGCCATCTGGCAGGCTGCGTACCGGTTGCGACCGTCCAATATCTCGCCCTTGTACAACTGGATGGGGTGGATCAGACCAATCTTGCGGATATTCTGAGCCAGTTGCTCCAGTTCGAGCTCGCGCATCATCGGATACATTTTAGACGCCGGATGGGGACGGAGATTTTCTGTCATCCTTTGACTCCTCAAAGATGGGGACGGAGAGTTTCTGCCGTTGATTCCTCAAACAGCGTGCCTCGCTGGATCACAATCACATCGGCCCGGCTGTCTTTGTAGAACCGCTCGAATCCGCCGATGTGCCCAATGGTTTGGGCGTGGGCGTACAGTTCAGCCGCAGCCTCGATGTGTCGTTTGTCAGTCATACTCAGCGTCAGTTCGTATCGACCCGTCTTGTACTTCGTCTGCATCAGTCTCCTCCTTCTTGAATAGTTGATGAAATAGCGCCTTGGTAAGAACCACGTCCCGTTCGAGGCGCGAGATGATCCGTTCGATGTTCTGACGGATACCACAAGTTCGGCAATATCCGTTCTTGTCAATCTTTGCCACCTGACCGCACGACCAACATTTCATTAAATCTCCCCCCATTCATCGGTCTCCTCCTCACGGTGCTGGTCAACCATGCCAGGATCGATCTCCGTGTTCTCGGCCAGCACGAGCACGCATTCGACCACGTAGGCCAAGTTCGCGCAAAACTCGGCCTTATCGATCTCGGGTTTGCCGTTGGTCACTTCCCCCAGTAGCCAACGAAGGATTTCACGAAGTTTTTCAGCGTCGATCATCAAAACACCTCCTGTTCTTGTTTTTCTAAATGCACGTTCAATAGACCGCGCAGTTCCTCGTACTGCTGCTCAGTAATGTCACCGGCCTGATGCCGCTGCATCATGCGGTCGATGAATTTCTGTTTCCCCTCAATGGTCACGTAGGGGATGTAATCCTTGATGGTCTTGTACACGTTCTCGTCGCGGGAGGATTGAACCGGTCCGCTGCCGCCAATCTGCCTTACGAACAGGTTGCGCGGGCCGGCGGTCTTATCGTCCGGGTTGTAGTTGGTATTCTTCGCGATTACGATCGTCACGCTCTGCCGGATATAGTGCCCGCTAGAAATCGCAAACTCTTTCTGCGGAGGCGACTCACCCATGTACTTCGGTTCGACCTTGCCAGGCGAGAACAAGAGTTTGTCGAAATGGTTCTCGTAAGCGGTCAGGCTCTTGTAGACCGCCTTAGGGTGCCCTGAGTAGAAGTAGACTCGGAGGCTGTCGTCGGGCATCTTGTGGACGACGTAGCCCTCGTACTCCTCTTCGTGCTCTCCCCGCTCGGACTCGCCGATGAAGGCCTTCGCCTCGGCTACGTGCTGGCGAAACTCGCTAATCGTTTCGCCACGGGCAGTGATCATGTCGTCGCCAGTGCGACGGGTCCAGGAAAAATTGGCTTCATTCATCTTTGCATTCCTCAAATCGAATAACGAAGGTCTTGCCCTGAAAAATTGCCTTTGTGTCGCGGAGGTCAGCCCCGAAGAGGTTGCACCCGCGAAGGTTGGCAAATCGGAGGTCGGCACCGTAGAGGTTAGCTCCGAAGAGGTCTGCACTGTGGAGGTTAGCTAAGCAGAGGTCTGCATTGTGGAGGTCAGCTCCGAAGAGGTCGGCACTGCGGAGATTGGCTAAGCGGAGGTCGGCACCGTAGAGGTCGGCACGTATCTTCTCAATTATGTCAGATGACATCAGGTAATACCTCCCATCGGCTGACCCACTCGTACGGTGTGCGGACGTCGTTTCTCAGGTACTCGAGCGCTTTGTTCTGGTCGCTGACCCAGATCTTGTGAAAGTCCGCAGGCGGGACGTCCGAGGGTTTCAGCGGGGTAGACATGGCCAACGCAATATCGTTGAAACTGGACGGCTGATCCTCACGCCGGTCGAGTTTCCAGTAGGTGTAGGTATCGACGAACCGGCGATTCCAGTTCATCCACCCGTTACGCACCTCCCATAGCTCACGCGGTACGGTCACCCCCTGGATCAGACTCCGTCGCCACAGAAACGGCAGATCAAACTGGAGGATGCAGTGCCCCACCACGTATTGGTTGGCTCGAAACATCCGAAAATGAATGTTTTCCCAGAGCGTGGCCAGCAATCCAGCCTCGCCCCCATAGTTCTCCTGAGACTCGTATTTCAGGCCGTCGTGGTCGAAGAATCCATAGACCAGCAGTTCGCCAGTGACTGCATTCAATGCAGCCTTGTCGATGTACTTGCGGCGGTGCTTGTCCCGGCACTCCTCTAGCCAGGCCTTGCGAGACTCCTCCTTGGTCCGATTGCCGTAGGCGACAGTGTCCTCGTCAAACGGAGGGATCAATTCCTCCAACTCCGCCAGCAGTTTGGGCTGTGTCTCAATGTCAAAGCCACAGTGCCCTCGCATTTGTTCACTCATCGTAATCTCCCTGGTTTTTGGCATCGTCGCGTAATATCCGGACCTCTTGGGGCGCTTCAAATCCAAGTCGCACGATACGCCGAGAATTCGTCCTAATCTCGACCACCGTAACCCTGATCTTTACGCCGCCGTGGAACAGATACACGCTCTGCCCCACACTCCGAGAAAGAAGTAGCATCCAAATCGCCCTCCAAAAGAAATAGCCCGCCGTCCGATCCGCAGTAGCAAGGCCTGTCCATGACCATATCTTAGCGAGAAGCTAAGACGCGTCAATGGGTATTCGAGAAAATTTAGGCCCCTAGCCGTTTGACGGTCAGTTGGGCCTCGGTAACGGTCAGAGCCGTACCGCTGTCGCTCGTAGATTGATAGACACTGATCGTATCTGTGGCGACCAGGGCGACCTGCCCGGTGAGCGATACTGCCCCCACGTCGCCACCAGTCCCCAACTGGCGATCAATTGCAAATCCTGTGGGTGACGTGTTTTTGTAGATCTCCAGCTGATACGTCTTGCTAACAGACCCGCTGAACGAGATATGGGCAGACACCTCGTAGGTTCCGTCGGCAAGGGCGTCGATCGTGATGTCGTCGCTGGTGTGATCGGGGGTCGTCCCCAAAGAGGGCCCGTTGTTGTTCCAGGCCGCAATCTTCCGGGGCGTGGCGTCGACCGTGCTCTCGCCGGTCGAACCAGCCTGACAGGAGATACTCCCGTAGGCGATGGCGTCCCCGACCCATTCGTTGTTCGTGTCGTCCCAGACCCAAATGTTGTCCTTTGTCCCGGATGCCCCGGCGTCGTCGCTGACGATCACTTGGCCTGGCAGCCCAGTCAGGCCCGTGAACCCTTCGACCGGATGGCCGTTGCTGAACGTCGAGGCGCTAATTACGCCACTCGTCCAGAGCAGCCGGAGTGGGTCATTTGGTGCGGCTAGGTTATTTTGCAGCCGGCGCACGTCGGTGTTCTGAAAATAGATTTCGCCACTGCCAAGATTCTCTTTCGTGCAATGATAGAATCCACCGCGGGGCAGGTCTGCTGCCATGATCGTCCGGTTGCCCGCCCGCGCCACGAAATGGCAATGATTGAAAAACAGCTCGAAGGTATTGTCCCAGCTGGCCGATAGATCGACGTAGTTACCGGTGCCACCCAATCGCAGGATCGAGTTATTGACCTCACAGTGCCTGATCAGGATGTTGTCGAGCACCCCGCTGGACGTCAT
>JBDGZZ010000174.1:0-8545 GCA_039588335.1 Gemmatimonadota bacterium
CTCTCAATCGCGAGTGCCAATGATCCTGGCATGGCACTGGCGATACTGCGACGTAAGGGCCTCGCCGATTATTTCCTGCACCCGCAGGTGGGATGGAACAGCAAGGTCCGGAGCATACAGGAGATCACGGACAAGTTGGGCATCGGGCTCGACACGATCGGGGTCATCGATGATGAACCATTCGAGCGAGAGCAGGTGCGCCACCTTCTTCCGGGGGTACGCACCTACCCCGCTGGAGCATCCCGCACGCTCCTCGAGTTGCGGGAGTTCCAACCACCGATCCTGACGAGTGAATCGAGAGAGCGACGGCACAAGTACGTGCAGGCGGTAGAGCGAGAGGCTGCTGCCGAGTCGAGTCGTATGACCCGTCAGGAGTTTCTCGACTACTGCCACACCACACTCACGCTGCGGGCGGCAGTGCCGGATGACGTGACTCGCATCCTCGAGTTGATGCATCGGACGCACAAGCTGAACTCGACCGGTGTCGTGTACGATGAGGACGAGGTCGCTACCTGGCTGATCGCTGGGACACGGCGCGTTCATGTCGCTCAACTAACCGACCGATTCGTGGACTACGGGCGGGTGGGCGTCGCGGTCAGCCGGACTACATCTGATTCCTGGGAGCTGACGGACTTTCTGATGTCATGCCGCGTGCTGGCCCGAGGCATCACTGGGTACTTCCTGGCCTGGCTCGGCGGGGAGGCTTGCCGTGCAGGTGCGTCGCGAATCAGTTGCTGTTACCGACCGAGCGGTCCAAACCGCCGGCTGGATACGCTCTACAAGCTCGCCGGATTCAAGCCCAAGAAACAATACCCAGACGGGGCCGTCCTCTACGAGAAACGAACACGCGAGGCGCCACCCCCTCCGAGTTGGCTGACCGTAAAGGAAGTGAGCGAACCGTGACTCCGCTGCGCATCCTGTTGTTGGACGTCAACAACGTGACACTCGATACGACCGTCGACATGGTCGAGTACCCGATCGGCCTGCTCTACATCGGAACCGCACTCAAGCAGGTTTACGGGGACCGCGTGGACGTGCAAATCGAATCGTACGATCACAAGCCGGACGGTCTGGAGAAGGTCGCAGACCTCCTTGCCGCCCACACCCCCGATGTTCTGGGCCTCAGAAGTCTCACAATGGGGCGCGAACCGCTGCACCAGATTGCCGAGATGGCGAAGTCGGAGTTTGGGGTGCGAATGGTGTTTGCGGGTGGACCGCACGCCTCGGATGACCCCGGGGACGTTGTGGCAGATGCCGCGTTCGACGGAGCTGTGGTCGGCGAGGGCGAGGTGACGGCAGTGGAGCTGATAGGCCGCATTCTCGAACGGCGGCCCGTAGACGGAATCGACGGTGTCGCTGTGAAACGGAACGGACGGATGTCCTTCACGCCGCGTGCGGTGATGGAGAATCTCGACGAGCTTCCGGTTCCAGACTACGACATGGTGGATTTCCTGGGGATCAATAGGGGCCACGTAGATTTCTCATTCCGCCTGAACACGCCGCACGCCAACCTCTTCACGTCACGCGGGTGCCCGTACCGCTGTCTGTACTGCCACCAGGTCTTTGGGAAGCGCATGCGGGCGCACTCCGCGGACCGTACCTTGGCGGAAGTGAAAATGCTGCACGACCACTATGGCATCACGCACTTCCAGATCATCGACGACATCTTCAATCTCGATCGCGCTCGCGCGATGAAGTTCTTCGACCTCGTGGTGCGCGAAGGCCTGAAGCTCGTCATCTCATTCCCCAATGGTCTTCGTGGTGACCGGGTAGACCGAGAGATGGTGGACGCGATGTGGGAAGCCGGCGTGCGGTATATCTCGTACGCCGTGGAAACCGGCTCGCCGAGACTTCAGAAACTCATTCGGAAGAACATGAAGCTCGACCGGATTCGCGACGCTATAGCCATGAGCGCCGCGAAGGGAATCGTGGCGAAAGGCTTCTTCATGATCGGGTTCCCGACAGAAACCGAGGAAGAGGCCCTGATGACTGTGGAGTTCGCGAAAGAGAGTGATCTCGTCCAGGCGATGTTCTTCACTGTGGTCTACTTCCCGGGCGCTCCACTATACAAGCTTGCCGAAACGGTGTGCGACATGTCGCAGTACCAGCTGGGTCTCGAGAACGACTACGTGACGATCCGGGAAGGGCCGTACTCGTTTTCGCACGAGACCCTTGAGGAGATCAAGCTCAAGGCCGTTCGGGAGTTCTTCTTCTCACCTAAGAGGGTTCGGCTGGCAATGGAGATACTGCCCAACTTCTTTCCTCGGCGAGACATAGACGCGGCATTTCTCGTCAACATCATCAGCGGAAAGATGACTGAAGACGACATAGAAGATCCGGAGACCCGCTCGAAGCTGCACCGATACTTCCTGGTTGCCGAGCGGTTCTCCCAAAAAGAAGGGTTCTTCGTGTGACGGTGCGAGATGAGTCGGGTCACGCTGTGATGAACGGGGATGTGGCCGCGCACTACCGGCGTTGGCCGTTTCCATCAGTGGAGCATCGAAGTCGCGAGGGCCTGATCTTCCTGAGGACTGTCGGGCGCTGGCTGGAGGCCGCGCAGGGGACGCCACGTGTCGCGGATGTGGGCTGCGGCACCGGCCACACGCTGATCGCGCTCGCCCGCCAGTTTCCCGATGTGGAGTTCACGGGAATTGACGTGGTCGAGCAGACCGTACTGGCAGCTCGCAGTCGGGTGGTGGATGAGGGACTCAGCAACGTTCGCTTCGTCCGGGCGGACCTGACGCGGCCGGTGGATAATGTCGGGAGGTTCGATGTGGTGCTATGCCTGGGTGTGCTCCACCATCTCCCCGACCTTAGGCAGGGATTCGAGCACGCCAGCTTCCTGCTCCGCCAGAACGGACACCTCATGCTGTGGTTGTATGGTCGGCATGGCCGAGAGCGGCACCGGCTGAACCAGGAACTGCTGCGTTTGCTGGGAGCGGATCTTCCAGATGGCGAGCGCTTGGGCTTGGCGCGGGCATTCCTGGAGGATCTCGGCGAGTCCCTCATGCTGAACACAGGCTTCTACACGCCTTACGGTTCCGGGTCAGAAGGGTTGGCCTGGATGCTGGAGCATCCGGAGTGGCTCGCCGACCAGATGATCCCCGCTTTGGAACACAGCGTCACGTTGTCGGAGATCCTCTCGTTGCTCGAGGACAGTGACTTGGAGTTGGAGAAGTGGTTGGGAGTCGATCTCGACCCACAGGCGTATACATCCCAGCCGCTATTGCTCGAGCGGCTGCGACGACTGCCGGACGTGAGGCGGCTGCTCGCCATCGATCTTCTGCTCAAGCCCACGTACTACTTCGTGACCGGCGTGCGGCGTGACCGGACTGGGTAGGGTGGAATGGTCATTCTGGGCGTGAGCGGATTCGAGGAACGCGACGGACGCGGCGGTGCTCATCCGTACGCCCATACGCAGCTAGGGCCTCCCCGGCCGTCGGATTCCGTGGGCTCCCCAGTACCGCTGCGGTTCTTCCCCCTTCAACTGCTCGGGCACGACCCTGCGGCGGCGTTGATCGTCGACGGTGAGTTGGTGGCGTGTGCGGCCGAGGAGCGGTTCACCCGGGTCAAACACGGTTTCAACTTGGCGGGACGGACCGTCCTACCACGGCGAGCGATGCGGTACTGCCTCGATGAGGCGGACCTTGACTGGAACGACGTCGACTACTGGGCGCACTACTGCCACTTCAGCAGCGAAGGCGTAACCTGTCGGCTGGAGAATGTCGTGCGACATCTCGGTTCCGCCGACCGCGAGATCGTAGCGGAAGAGTACGAGCGCGCATTCCGGAATCGGGTCGCTCCCGAAGTCGTGAGGTCTCAGCTCGAGAGGATCGCCGGCGTCTCGATACCTGAGGACTGCTTCGTCCCGGTACCGCATCACATGACGCATGCTGCCGGGGCCTTTCACTCTTCGGGATTCGCGGAGTGCGCGTGGCTCATACTGGATGGCTATGGGGAGACCGACAGTTCGACTTGGGGACTGGGTACGGCCGAGGGTCTCCGCGCGACGGGATCGACGCCCCTGCCGACGTCGCTCGGCGTGCTGTATCAGACCATATCGTCCTATCTCGGATTCCGGGCGTTCGGGGACGAATACAAGGTCATGGGGCTGTCGGCGTACGGTGATCCCCGCTCCTACCGATCGGTCTTCGACGAACTGGTGCAGTTCCGACCGGACGGAGCCTTCGATACGGCCGGCCTGACGCAACCCGGGTTCGATGAGCTGCTGACAGAGCGCATCGGTGAGATCCGTCGACCGGGCGCATACAGCCGCAAGGCGGCCGACGTAGCGGCGGCGCTGCAGGCAAGAGTCGAAGAAGCCGTGCTGCATGTCGTCACACATCTGCGTGACAGATTTGGACTCGACCGGCTCTGCATATCTGGAGGTGTGGGGCTCAACGCGTGCGCGAACGGTGCTGTGGTGAGATCGGGCCTGATCAACCGGCTCTTTGTACAACCGGCGGCGTCTGATGACGGGGCCAGCCTCGGGGCTGCGACGTACGTCCACCACCAACTGACCGGAGCGCGACCGGCTGCGATCGATCACACGTACTGGGGGCCGTCGTATGACGACGGGAGGATCCGTGACGCACTGGAACGTGCCAGCGGGTTGCGATGGGAAAAGAGGTGTGATGCAGATAAGGAAGCTGCCCGGCTTCTCGCAGACGAAAAGATCGTGGGCTGGTTCCAGGGACGCATGGAAGTCGGTCCACGCGCTCTCGGATCAAGAAGCATCCTCGCCAGCCCTCGATCGATCGAAACGCGGGACGAGATCAACGCGCGTGTGAAGGGAAGAGAACCTTTCCGGCCCTTCGCGCCGAGCGTGCTCGACGACAACGCCTCAGCCTACTTCGATCTACCTGACCGTACGGCCGCACCGTTCATGATCGTGACGTTCCAAACCCGCGAGTCCGTTCGCGGGAAGATTCCCGGCGTTGTACATGTCGACGGATCTGCACGCGTACAGACCGTCAGCAAGAAAGACAACCCGCGGTACTATCGGTTGCTGCATCACTTTGCGGCTCTGACCGGATTACCGGTTCTCTTGAACACCTCGTTCAACCGCGCGGGCGAACCCATCGTCTGCTCGCCGGATGATGCTGTTAGGTGCTTTCTCGAGAGTGGCCTCGATGCACTCGTAATCGGTGACTACGTGGCAGTTCCCGAGAACGGCGCGGGGGGAGAGCGACGGTGAGTGACAGCGCTGTTGACGTGTCACTCGACATCGGGTCGTCGAGCGTGAAAGCCCTCGCAGTGACTGCTGGCGAGGACATCGTTGCTCAACTCCACCGGCCGATTCGAGGCCAGTTGGACGCAACTCTCATCTCGCTCCTCGAACAGCTTGCCTCTATCGTGCCGCCGGAGCGTTGCACGGTTACGGCTCTCACGGGCTCGAGCGCGCGGCAATACGCCGAAGCTCTCGACATCCTCGAGGTGAACGACATCGTCGCGGTATACCGCGGAGTGCAGCGCCTCGGCTTGAGCGCCGGAGCAATTCTCGAGATCGGCGGCGAGCACTCCAAGTTCTTGCGGCTGGGTCCAGCACCGGACAACGGTAGACGGACCCTACGGGACTTCCAAGTGAACTCCGTCTGTTCGGCAGGTACGGGCGCTTTTCTCGAGCAGGAAGCACACCGTCTCAACCTGTCGATTGATGAGTTCAGCGAGCACGCGCGCTCAGCGAGACATGCCATCAAGGTCGCGGGGCGCTGCGCCGTCTTCGCGAAGACTGACATCGTCCACCGACATCAGACCGGCGTACCGGTAGAGGACATAGCCTACTCGCTGTGCCAAGCCATCGCCCGCCACGTAGCGGCCGAGCTGATCCGAGGACGGCAGTTCCATGTACCCGTAGTGTTTGTCGGCGGTGTCGCGTCAAACACCGGAATGCAGCGTGCCTTGCGCGAAGTGCTGCAACTGGATGATGGCGGATTGGAGGTACCGTCGAGACACGTATTCGCCGATGCCCTTGGAGCGCTGGAGGTGGCTCGCGGTGAAGCTGCGGTTCCAGGGCGGGATCTCCTGAGTCTGATAGAGCTGGTGGGGCGCAGGTTGAGGGAAGGAAATTATTCGCCACGGAAGAGACCGTCTCTGGCGGTGTTAACGGCTGGTTCGTCGGCCGGTCCACGGGTGAAAGGCAAGGCGCGTGGTAGAGTCCGACCCGGCGGCATGCTGGGCATCGACATCGGATCGACCAGCACGAATGCCGCATACCTGTCACGAGACGGAGAAGTCCAGGACTACGTCACCGTCCCGACTCGCGGCCGTGTGCTCGCGGCGGCCCACAAGTGTCTTGGGGAACTCGAAGGACGCTGCCCGGACCTCGAGCCCGCGGCCGTGGGAGTTACAGGATCTGGTCGTAGACTGGTGGCGGAGATGCTTGGCGCTGACTTGGCCGTGGACGAGATCACGGCTCATGCGGCCGGCGGCGTGGAGTTCGTACCGAACGCAAGCACGATCTTCGACATCGGCGGACAGGACTCGAAGTTCATTCAACTCAACGGCGGCGGAGTCGTGGGTTTCGAGATGAATAAGGTCTGCGCCGCTGGGACCGGGTCGTTCATCGAGGAGATGGCTGAGCTGCTCGGTCTTGCCATCATCGGTGAGTTTGCGGATGAGGCGAAGCGCTCAGAGGCACCGGTGGAGCTGGGAGAACGCTGCACGGTGTTCATGGGGTCGGAGCTGGCGCGCCAGCTGCAGGAAGGGTGTTCCCGCCAGGATCTGGCGGCGGGTTTGTGCTACGCAGTCGTGAACAACTACCTGTCGCGAGTCGTGGGCAGGCATCGAATAGGCCGTCCAGTGGTGTTCCAGGGTGGCGTGGCCAACAACGAGGCAGTCGTTGCGGCGCTGCAAAACGTGCTACAGCATGAAGTCCACGTTCATCCGTTCAATGAGATTGCCGGAGCAATCGGGGCGGCACTGCTCGCAGCGCGAAAACAAGGGGAGAGACTTTCGAACTTTCGCGGCGCCATGACCATCGATCCCGAGTCGATCCACTCGAGTTATTTCGACTGTCAGCGCTGCGCCAATCAATGCACGATCCATCTGACGAGGAGCGGGGTCGGGAAGAAGTTCTTCTCCGGAGGGCTGTGCGATCGCTTCGATGGGCGAACGGCGGAAGAACAGCAGGGGACCGTTGTGGCGACCGACTTGTTCGCCGAACGGGAGCAGCTTCTGAACCAGTGGCTGCAGCCGGCCCCCGATGGTGAAGAAGCCGAGCTAGGAATCCCCATGGCACTGCTGCAGCACGACATGCTGCCGTACTGGAGCGTCTTCCTCAACCGACTCGGCGTATCGTACCGCCTGTCATCGCCTACGACTCGACAGACGATGGAAACAGGTGCGGGCTCGAGTCACGCCAACACCTGCCTGCCACTCAAGGTGGCATACGGCCACTGCGCGGAACTGATCGATCGAGGGTCGAAACGCCTCCTGCTCCCATCGGTGGCGAATCTTGGCAGCCGCACCGTCAACGAACGACTCGATCACTTGTGTCCGGCTGTGCAGGCGTGGCCGTTCACAGCCAAGGCGATCTTCGGTTGCGACGTCGAATTCCTGACGCCACGGATCAGGTTCTCCATTCCACATGTTGCCGCCAAGGACATCGTGCAGTTGGGCAGGGACCTGGGGGCGAGCCGGAAACGGACGCTGGCGGCACATCAGAGCGGGCTCGAAGCGCTGGACTCGTTCAATCGAGAGATGGTTCGACGCGGAACGCAACTGCTCTCGGAACGTCAGGACGGTGAGACATACGCGGTGGTTCTGGGCCGGTCCTACACCGTGGGTGATCCACAAATCTGGCTGCGGTTGAAGCAGGTCATGGACGAGGTCGGCATAACGCCAATTCCCATGGATATGGTGCCGGACGAGCCACTGCACAGCGAGTCGCTGCACGGCATGTATTGGCTGTACGGGAAACGGATGCTCCAGGCAGCCAGGGCGCTCGCTCGGTTGGACAGCGTGCCCGTCATCTTCCTGTCCACCTTTGGCTGCGGTCCGGATTCGTTCATCGTACACATGCTGCGCCGCGATCTCGGAGCCGTACCGCTGCTCGAGCTAGAAGTAGATGAACACAGCACGTTTACAGGTGTGCACACGAGGCTCGAGGCCTTCAAGTACTCGCTGGGGGCTCGCCGGTCGAGGCGCGCTGCACCGGAAGCACCGCGCACTGTGCGCAAGGAGATTCTGAGGGAAAGGGAGCTGCTGATCCCGCAGATGTCTGACCACGCGCACGCGGTGTGTGCTGCGTTCCGCTCATGTGACATCAACGCACGTGTTCTTCCACTTCCCGACGCGGAGTCAACAGCACTGGGCAAGATGGCACTGGGTGGTAACGAATGCCTGCCATGTTCGTTGGTGCTGGGAGACATGTTGCGACACCTCCGGGATCAGAATGGAAAGCAACCGCCGCCTGCGTTCTTCATGATCTCTGGCGACGGGCCCTGCAGACTGGGGCAGTATCCGTGGCTCCAACGAGCGGTTCTGGACGACCGGGGTCATCGTGACGTGCCGATCTTCAACGCGTCACAGGACCAGACCTTCT
>JBDGZZ010000175.1:0-8504 GCA_039588335.1 Gemmatimonadota bacterium
ACCTGGTTACGTGATTGGCAGTGGGACTGCGCCGGTCGAGATCGTGGAGTACGCCGATTTCATGTGCGGTCACTGCGCGGACTTTGCGGTTCTCCAGGGGCCGGACGTCAAACGGCGACTGGTTGACACAGGTCTGGCGCGCTGGAGATTTCGTGGGTTCGCCCTGAATCAACAGTCGCTCCTGCCACTTCACGCTGCAGCGTGCGCGGCGGAACAGGGCAGGTTTTGGGAGATGCATGATAGTCTGATGTTCAACCAGCGTGACTGGATCAGCTCAGGGCAGCCGCTCCGGGATTTCCGCGATTACGCTCGTAGCGTTGGAGCGGACATAGGGGAGTACGACGTCTGTATGCAGGAAGGCCGTTACGCCGCCCGACTCATCGTCACCAGAGACGAGATCGCTGCTTTAGGAATCCACTCGACTCCGACGTTCGATGTCGGGAATCTCCGTGTGGAAGGCGCACTGCCTTTTGACAGTTTGAGGGTGCTGGTGGAGAAGGCCTCCGGCGAGGGCCAGCGGTGACCCACCGGATGACGGCCGCAGCGCTAGCCCTGATGGGGTTTTTCGTGGCGCTCTACCTGTCGTTGTGGAAACTCGGATTGATGGGTCCCATGGTGTGTGCGACCGGCGGCTGTGAGACGGTACAACTCAGCAAGTATTCGGTGCTCCTCGGCATCCCGGTGGCCTTTTATGGCCTTGCCGGCTTCACGGCGCTTTTTGCTGTTAGCATGGCGGGGTTACGAAGCCGTTGGCTCGAACGCAAAGAGCCAACCACGCTGTTGGCCATACTCTCAGGAATCGGTGTTGTATTTGCCGGATACCTGACTTACCTCGAAGCCGCCGTCATTCATGCATGGTGTCAGTGGTGCGTCGTATGCGCAGTCACTATTACGGCGATCTTTCTCATCTCTCTTGTGGGCCTGGCCCGTTGGCCCAGAGCAACGGCCTAACCCTCCTCGGATTCGTACTTCTTCTTCAGTTCAGCGACGGCCTTGGGGTCCGCTAGAGTTGTCACGTCTCCCAGTGTCCGGCCGGACGCTATGTCGCCAAGCAACCGGCGCATGATCTTCCCACTGCGCGTCTTGGGGAGATCCGGCGTGAAAAAGATATCTTCCGGGCGCGCGATTGCGCCGATCTTCTTGACGACGTGGTCTTTGAGTTCGTCGGTCAAGGCGGGTGATGGCTCAAATCCCGAGCGCAAGATCACGAACGATGCAATGACGTGTCCTTTCAGTTCGTGCGGTTTCCCCACCACTGCTGCTTCCGCCACAGCCGGATGCGAAACCAACGCACTCTCTACCTCCATGGTGCCTATCCTGTGCCCAGCGACGTTGAGCACGTCATCTACCCGACCCAGGATCCAGTAGTAACCGTCTTCGTCGCGCTTGGCTCCGTCCCCGGGGAAATACAGTCCCGGATACTTGCTCCAGTACGTTTGCCTGTAGCGTCTGTCGTCTCCGTATATCGTGCGCAGCATGCCGGGCCACGGTGAAGTGATGACGAGATATCCGCCGCCCACTTTGATCGAGTTTCCGTCTCCGTCCAGCAAGTCAGCGTCGATACCGGGGAAGGGCACAGTTGCGGAGCCGGGCCTAGTAGTAGTGATGCCCGGTAATGGGGTTATCATGATGCCACCGGTTTCGGTCTGCCACCAAGTGTCCACGATCGGGCATTTCTTCCGGCCGATGTACTTCTGATACCACATCCACGCTTCCGGGTTTATCGGTTCACCCACAGTGCCCAGCAGTCGAAGCGTGGAGAGGTCGTGTTTGGCTGGGTACTCGGCGCCCCACTTCATGAAAGCCCGGATTGCAGTCGGCGCCGTGTAGAATATCGTCACGCCGTTGCGTTCTACTATATCCCAGAGACGATCCTTGTCGGGCCAATCCGGTGATCCCTCATACATCACAGCCGTCGCACCCGCCGCTAAAGGACCGTACACGATGTAGGTGTGTCCGGTGACCCATCCGACATCAGCAGTGCACCAATAGACATCGTCATCCTTGAGGTCGAAAACCCAGCGGGTGGTCGTGATGGCCTGGGTCATATAGCCACCGGTGGTGTGCACGATCCCCTTGGGCTTTCCCGTGGTGCCGGAGGTGTAGAGGATGAACAACATATCCTCCGCATCCATCGCAGCGGGCTCACAGTACGGCTTGGCCTGAGCCATCAAATCGTGATACCAATGATCGCGGCCGGCCTTCATGTGCATCAGGGCATCGTCGTATTGTGCATGCGCCCTGCGCCGAACGACAACAGTGTGTTTGATCGTAGGAGTTTCTTCCAAAGCCTCGTCGACGTTGCGCTTGAGCGGTACAATCTGACCCCTTCGATAACCGATGTCGGCTGTAATAACCAGCTTTGCCTTGGCGTCGTTGATCCGATCTCTCAGTGATTCAGCTGAGAACCCTCCGAACACTACCGAGTGGGGTGCGCCAATTCGGGCACACGCCAGCATTGCGACGACCACCTCGGGGATCATCGGCATGTAAATAGCGATCCGGTCACCGCGCCTTACACCCAATGACTTCAACACATTGGCGAACCGGTTCACCTCTCGGTAAAGCTCCCAGTACGTGATCGCACGCCGGTCTCCAGGCTCTCCTTCCCATAGCAGAGCTACCTTGTTGCGGGTGGCCGAGCTTATGTGACGGTCGAGACAGTTTGCTGAGGCGTTCAGCTTCCCACCCACGAACCACTTCGCGTGCGGTGGGTTCCAGTCCAGCACCTTCTTCCACGGCTTGATCCAATCCAGCTGCCGAGCCTGCTTGGCCCAGAAACGCAGTCTGGCATCACCTGCCTCTTTGTAGACCGTCTTCGCCTTCGCTATGGCCGTACGCTTGAACTCCTTGGGCGGGGCGAATTTGCGCTGTTCGTCGAGCAATGTGGCGATGCGATCCGACACGGAATCCTCCGGTGCTGGGATGTGGTACCTGGACGAGCCCTTTGGTGGTGGATTTTCGGGGACCCTATATAAACCAGGGGTCACAGAAGCGCCACCGCATGAAACGAGCCCGGTGAGGCAAATGCCGCCAGGACGCGGCCGCGAGCGCTCACGACTCTACGTGTAACATATTGCAATGTAATGGCTTACGTTGTTCGACCTACGGCTTCACCTGATTCTGGAAGGTGGTTGCTGACCTAGACTTGCATGAAGATTGCAATGGTGAACCTCACGTCATGGCGAGAGGTGTCGTAGTGAGGAGCAGGGTGTCCGAAGAGCGGATTGTGCTGGCTCCGCAAGAACTCGGTCTTGACTCGCGCTTGGAGTTCAGGAAAGAGGCCTTAGCGCAGCTTGCGGGCATTCCAAGGGGAGGCGGGCGCCTGGTGATAGATGTGACCTCCACCCAGTCGGTGGACAGCACGGGCCTCGGAGTGCTGATAATGATCCTGCGCCGCGCGGAACAGAGACGAATATCAGTTGCTCTCAAGGGTGTAAGCGAAGAGCTCCGCTTCCTCCTTGCCTTGACCAAGCTTGAAAACCTCTTCGAAGAAGTTGCCGTGGGAAGACCCTAGTCACCACAATCCCCACCCCCATGCTATATTGCGGCCTGTTTGTGGATTTCCGAATCGGAATCGCGCTGACTGCATGGATCCAAGAAAACAAAGCAACGTAGTCGTCACTGATAACCTCGGCACCGCCGCGTCGCAGAGCGTTCATGCCTGGAGCTAAACCAGCACTCCTTGCGCGCGGTGTGTCCCGCAAGTTCGGACACCGCCAGGTCGTGCACGAGGTGTCGCTTGAGGTGTCGGGGGGTGAGTTCGTGCTGCTGGTGGGCCACAATGGTGCCGGCAAGACGACCCTCATTCGGGTGCTGGCCGGACTGTTGAAGCCGAGCGCTGGCACGGTGTCACGTTCTGGCGCCATAGGCATGGTGGCCCACAGTTCGATGCTGTACGACGCCCTGACGGCACGCGAGAACCTCGCCTTTTACGCGCGGCTTCATGGCCGCAACGATCCCAACTTGGTTGCGGGACTACTCGAGAAGATGGGGTTGACCCCTCACAGTGACCGGCGGGTAGGTGCGTTCAGCCGCGGCATGATCCAGCGACTTTCGATCGCTCGAGCCCTGCTCCCGGACCCTGATGTGCTGCTGTTGGACGAACCGTTGACTGGGTTGGATGATGCGGCGTCGGTGATAGTCCGCGACGTGCTGTCGGACCTGAGGGCGAGGGGCAGGGCTGTGGTCGTTGCAACCCACCAGCTCCCTGAATTGGTCGACCTGGCGTCATCGGTGGGTTTCCTGGTTGGGGGGCGACTCGCAGCGCTCGAGACCATCGGCGGTCGCGATGCTGCCTCCGTGATGGCGCGGTACAGAGAGTTGGCGCGCAATGACTAGCTTCTGGACTGCAGCCTTCGCCGTTGCCGCTAAGGACGTCAAGATCGAATGGCGCACTAAGACTGCTTTTGCATCGGCGATCGTATTCGCCGTCCTCGTGTTGGCCGTGTTCTACTTTGCAAGAGACCCGACGGCGGTGTCGGCTCTCGACATAGCGCCAGGTGCGTTGTGGGTGACCTTCACGTTCGCCGCGATGCTTGGTCTCAACCGAGCCTTCCTGTTGGAGCGTGAGAATCACGCCCTGGACGGATTGATGCTCGCACCGATTCCGCCATCGGCGATCTTCGTGGGCAAGCTGTTGGGCAATTTGGCGTTTGTTGGCGTGGTCGAACTCGTTTCTCTGCCGTTGTTCATGTTGTTCTATGATCTTCCCATTTGGCGCCAGTTGCCGGCTCTGATGATGGTCATAGCGATGGCGACGGTGGCCTTCGTGGCGGTCGGCACTCTGCTGAGTTCCATGGTGGTTCGGACCAGATTTGCCGAACTCATGCTCCCAATACTGTTGTTGCCGTTCCTGATTCCTCCGATAGTGGGGGCTGTGCAGCTCACGTCTCGCATACTCAGTGAACGTCCCTTGAGCGACCTTGCCGGGTGGCTTAAGTTGCTTGGTTCATTCGACATCATATTCGTAATCCTCTGTTTCTTCCTGTTTGAGGCGACGTTGGACGAATGACAACCTACGATCGCGCACTTGTCTTGGCCCGTCGCGGCCAGATCATCACAGCCCTCGCTCTAGCGGGGCTGGTCGGCGTGTTCATTCGTGCTCTCGTTTACACACCAATCGAGCGCACGCAAGGGCCAGCCCAGAAGATCTTCTATGTCCACGCACCGTCAGCGTGGGCTGCGCTTCTCGCGTTCGCGATCGCGGGCATTATGAGCTTGGGTTACCTGTGGCTCAAGGACCGCAAGATCGACGCGATCGCGGCGGCATCTGCGGAAGTAGGCCTCGCTTTTTCGATCGCGATGCTCACGACCGGCCCGATTTGGGGCAAGACGATTTGGGGAACGTGGTGGAGTTGGGATGCGCGACTCACATCCACGTTGTTCATATTCTTGTTGTTCATCGGGTATCGGGTCTTGCGCGGAGCCATCCTCGATCCCGAGACACGGGCGCGCTATTCTGCGGTCATCGGGATAATGGCGTTAGTTCTAGTTCCCTTCATTCATATGACGGTATATCTGTTTCGCACACTGCACCCCGACCCCGTGCTGCTGAAGGCCAGCTCACCTTCTCTCCCAGGTGTCATGCTCGTCACGTTGTTGACATCGATCGGAGTGTTTTCAGCGCTGTACATCGGGTTTGTCATGCAGCGCTATGCCATCACGATCCTGCGTGATCTCAAGGAGGAGGCGGCAAGTGCAGTATCCTGACAACGGTGCCTACATGGTTGCCGCCTACATCATAGTGGCGGTTGTGGTAGTGGCGTACGCAGTATCGTTGGTGTGGAGAGTTAAACGAGAGAAGTGACGTCGTGGACGGAGGGGGTGCAACGACCCTCCGCCCGTTGGGAGTTGCGTTAGCTGTCGTCTCCGGGTAACAACACCTTCCACCAAATCCATCCTGCGGCCAGACCGCCCAACAATGGTCCGATCCAATATGCCGCCTGCCCCTCGAAGTCACCCGCGATTAATGCTGGCCCAAACGCCCGTGCAGGGTTGACCGCAGCACCGGTCAGTGGTCCACCGGCGAGTATGTCGAAGAGAAGGACCAGGCCAACAGCGAATCCCCCGACCTTCGGTGCATCCTTTGAGACAATAGTGCCGAAGACAGCGCTGACGAGGAACAGCGTCATAATCGCTTCCAGCACGATTGCCTGCCACATGGACACGTCGCTCGAGATCTTGGGTGTACCCCAGCTCGTTGCTTCACCCGCAATAGCCGGAAACAGCACTCTCAACAACGATGCTGCGGCAACGGCCGCGAGCAGTTGTGTAACCACGTAAACTCCTGCGGTCTTGCCCTCGATCTTCTTGGCAAGCCAGAGGCCGGCAGTAATCGCTGGATTCAGGTGGCCTCCGGAGATGTTCATTGTAGCGGTTACCATCACCGCAAATACGACGGCGTGCGCCAGTGCCACTCCTACGAGTCCGAGGGCATTGTTCGTCCAGGCGTTGATGACAACTGTGCCGGCCCCGATGAATACCAGAGCGAAGGTACCGAGGAACTCAGCCATAAGGGCCCGCATGGAAACGTTCATCTAGTCTTTCCTCTCCTCAATTCGTCATGCATTCCTGAAGACCAGCGTTGCATTGACACCACCGAATCCGAATGAATTGGAGATGGCTACCGCTGGAGAATGCTTCCATCCGTCTTCTGCGAGGTAATTGAGATCGCACTGCGGGTCTGGTGTCGTGAGATTCAGTGTTGGTGGCAGCCAGCCGTCCCGCATACCGAGTGCGCAGATCGCCGCCTCTATTGCGCCACTCGCACCCAACGGATGACCATAGTAGCCCTTGGTTCCGCTCACGGCCAGTTGGTACGCGTGGTCGTCGAAGACATGCTTGATCGCTAGAGTTTCGGTGCTGTCGTTGAGAGGCGTAGACGACCCGTGAGCATTGATATACTCCACTTCCGTTGCCTGCACCCGTGCGTCGTCGAGCGCCAATTGCATGGCACGTGCTGCCTGGCTACCGTCCGGCCGCGGGGCTGTCATATGATGCGCATCGTTGGTCAAGGCATAACCGACAACTTCGGCGTAGATCGTCGCTCCGCGCGCCATTGCCCGTTCGCGTTCCTCCAACACCAAAACTGCTGATCCTTCACCCATCACGAATCCATCGCGGTCAACGTCGAACGGCCGGCTGGCGGAGGCCGGGCTGTCGTTGCGGGAAGACATCGCTCTTATGATGGCAAAGGCGCCAAAGCAGAGCGGCGCGAGGGGCGCTTCGGCTCCACCGGCGAGCATTACGTCGGCGCGATCGGCGCGAATCGCGTGAAACGCGTCACCGACTGCGACGGTCCCGGAGGCACACGACATGGAGTTGGTGGCGTTAGGTCCGGTCACGTCGAATCCTATCGCGATATTGCATGAAACCGCTCCGCCGAACACGGAGAGTGCCAAACCTGGACTCACTGCCTTGATTCCTTCCCTGACGTAGATCCCTGATTGGTGTTCGGCGAATGCGATGCCTCCTAACGCTGAGCCCATCATGACCCCAACGCGATCACGGTTTTCGCGCTGCAGGTTGATCTCTGAGTTCTCTATAGCGAGTCGCGCCGCCGAGACGCCGAGCTGAGAAAACCGATCCAGTCTCTTGGCGGCTCTTCGAGGTAGATGGTCGGTGGCGTGGAAGTCGTCGATCTCTGCTGCGACGCGACTCCTGAACTGTGAGGCATCGAATCGAGTGATCTCTCGAACGGCCGAGCGCCTAGCCCGCAATCCGTCGCATATGCCGTCGGCCCCGGTCCCGATGGGCGTAACACCACCTATGCCGGAGATGACTACGCGTCTCACTTCGTCTCAGCCATTCGCCTAACGCCGGCCAACGTGCGCGAAGCAATGTTGTGGATGAAGACAGGCCCAATTATGGTGTTTGCGGCCAGCCCTCCGATGAGGGGCCAGCGAGGCCCGCTCCACTCGTGCATAATGGTGATTTCGACACTGCTACCGTGCTGTTTCAGCCTCCACTCCACATCCATGCCCCGAGTGATACCTCTTACGTGTCGATATTTTATGGTCGAGTTCTCAGGTTCCGTCTTCATCTCAGAGACCCACCACGTTGGATACTTGAAGGGACCAAACGGACGCCAGGCCGACATTTCCACCAGACCTCCGCCATCGGAGCGTTGGATCATCCGAACCCAGCGGTAGTGTCCCAGAAACTCGGGCCATCGCTCCACGTCCGCGGCCAGCTTGAAGACACGGTCAATCCCGGCGTCCACCAGGATGCGGTCATGCGTTAGCATCAGTAGCTCTCCAAGTTGCAACGAGGCGATAGCCCGGCCGGCGACACACCACCGCTCTGATGCCGGCTACGGTCAGCAGTGAGACTAGCTCGTCGGCAGTGAACCCGCGACGAATCGAGACAACCCCGTCTCTGCGGCTGACCGGATGAAATAGCAGAGGAAAGGACACTAACCAAATTCCGAGTGCTGCGAGACGCGCCCGTTCTAGGTCGGAGATGACGACACCCAACCGCGCAATCCGCACGAACTCTCCTAT